>QZKI01000107.1 GCA_003598055.1 Candidatus Abyssobacteria bacterium SURF_17
CAAAAGCACGCCGGCTCAAGACTCCCGCCGATATGCGCTGCGGCTCCGCCGACCGCGACCGGAAGGAGAAACTGATAGCGCGTTCCGGACAGATGTCCTCACACGTGAAACAGTACACACACTCGCCCCTCACGATTCCCGTGCCTTCCTCCGCAATCGCGTCAGTCATGCACGAGCGCTGGCACTTGAGACAATGCGTGCACTTCTCGCTCACGTTCCTCCTGAGGATTGCATACCGGCCGCACAGGGCCAGCAGCCCTCCGAGCGGACACAGACTGCGGCACCAGAAGCGCCGGTTGAGCGCGCCAAGCGCAACGACTCCCGCAAAGATGACCGCGAACAACACGTGTGACGAGAAGACCAGTTGTTGAAACGACAGGATGTGCTTGCGAAGGAACTCTTCAACGGGATAGAGGACAGGGGCGAGGCCGGGCGCGAGAAACAGGAGGTCGAGCACGCGTTCGCTCAGGAAATTCACGTATGGCTGGAGCACAAGCCCATAGGAGCGCGTCACCAGGCTGAGCGGGTCGAACCATCCTGCGAGTTGCAGCCCGAGAACGGAACCGATGAGGAGACATGCGAGCAGCGCGAATTTCCATTGCCGGTGTCCGGGTTTCTTGTCGGCGATTGCGTTGGGCTTTCGCCTGAAAAGCTTATCCGTAATATCGAGCGTCGTCCCCATGGGACACACCCATCCGCAGAACGCCCGGCCGAGGATGAGCGTTGCTCCAACCACGATGAGCGCCGGCCAAAACGTTATGGCCAGCGTGCGCGATGCGACCGTCGCAGCGATGCCGAGGAGCGGACTCAGTCTGGGGAAAATGTCGACCGGGTAAGCATCCGTCAACGGATACGAGGCCTTTGCCAGAAGGAACACGAACAGTGCAAGGCACGTGAGTTGTGAGATACGTCTCAGATTTCTCATGAGGAAAGGCTCGCGGCGGTCAGACCAGGTCTACCTTCTGTTGTTTCACCTTGCTCAGGTCCATCTCGCCCAGACCCAGTTCGGAAGCGCTTCGGATGAAGCCGACCTCGTGAGGCTCGATGCCGAAGACAGTGGCGCAATATGCATCGACGGCAACCGGGTCAATGCCTGCTACGAGCAGGCCCTCCTGCTTGATATCGGCGTCGGTCCCGCTTGCCGGCCCCCGGTTGGTCAGTATTCGATACGCATCCACGACGGTCAGGTCCACAGCGGTCACTGTAGCGAGATCGGCAAGACGTTGATGAATCTCGGGGTGCCACTTGCCTCGTTCGCCGCCTGCAACGCCCATCATGTTTTTCAGGCCGAGTGTTATTCTGGAGATCCCGTGGTGCTTGGCGATTGGGATATTTATCAGGACATCCGCCTTGGCGGCGTCCTCATATATCGGCCACTCTTTCATGGACAATCCCCGGGGGATGGATATGGGACGGAACTTGCGGTCAAGCGCATAGCTCACCGACGCGCCCGCCTCCTCGGCCGCCTTCGCGATTCCGCTCGAGTCGTATGAGCGACGGGCGTCGTTGCACGTACGGTCGAACACCCGCACCTCCTTCGCCCCCGCCTTGCGGCAGAGGCCGATGACTGCGGCCACGACAGCCGGATTCGTGGTGGCCGCCTGCTCGGGCAGCCTGTCCCATGCGATATTCGGCTTCACGACGACGATGTCGCCCGGCTGCACCAACTTATCCATTCCGCCCAGTGTCTCAAGAGCGGCCTCGACCATTTTGCCCGGGTCTTCTCCATGGACAATCGCGAGGTTGCTTGAAAGTTTATGTTCCTTTGGCTTCTTCGGACCGAATTGCGTCTGTGCGCCGCAGCTCAGCATTCCACCAGCGCATGCGGCCATGCCCATCGCGCTGACACTCCCAAGAAAGCGACGCCGTGATACTATCTGGTTCATTTACCATCTCCCGATGCAAACGCTGTGCGTCACATCATGTGTTTCACACCTTACGATTTCCGTCAGGCGAGCGCTGCCGCGTTCCCCGGCTTGCACACCTCGACGGCGACAGAGAACCACCCTTGCAATATTCTCGATTGTGCGACGGTCGTTAGACGCACTGGCGAGGTAAGTGTCACACATAAGGCTAGCATGATACCCATTGCCGTAACTACTTACTAGTATAGCATGTCCGTTCGCATTTGTTAACCTGCGAACAGGTGTGCGACATAAATGGTGTTTTTGGCGGCAGTATATTGTAGGGGTCGTTCACGAACGACCCCTACAATATAATAAAGACTCGCTCGGGGATATCCTGCGGTGATAGTGCTCATGCTCATACTGCTGTGAGAACCACCAGACATCACGGTCTCTGTCGCATACTCCCCTATGAGCAGGCACCAGGGATCAAATGCCCCATGAGGTCCTCTAGACCTCCGTCAGGAATCCGTTCGACAATCGTGTAGGTGCGGATTCATTCGCATACGCATAGTGAAAACAGGCCGAAAGAATCATGCGAATGAATTCGCCCCTACCATCGATCTCCGGTTACGGAAGAGTGTCTCACGTGGGAATCTTGGTAAGAACGCCCTTCAACTGTGTCAGCGCGCCTGGAGGAATTTTCGTGTGAATGGTGTCGGCGTATTCGAGCGCGTAATCGGCCGACCGTGTGAGGATATCGATTCTCAAGCTGCTCTGCCGAACCAGCCGGTTCAACTCGAACAAGTCGCCTCGCTCGAACAGATAGAATTTCGTTTTCAGGGTTTCGGCTGCGGCTCCCTGGCCGAAGCACACTTTGACTGCGATAGTCTGCGTGCTCATATCAGAGTCTGCCGAAATATCGATGGCGCCCGAAGAGGCATTCCCCGCGTCGTTGAGCTTAGCGATAAACACCACGTTGTCCGAAGGGTCAAGTGTGTGGCAGAGTTCGCCGCTCGAGAAGAAGTTCACTATCCATTGCGGAAGCACGTAGTTCTCTCCGGCCTCTACGGGAAGCTCTCGGTATTCATATCCCGATGCATTCATTGTCGCATAGTTCTCGGTGGTTTCCGCGCCCGATTCGCCGGTCTGGTCAAGAGCCGCTCGGGCATATTCCTGGCTCGCGGGCTCGTCCTCTTCGCCTTTCGCCTCAACATCGGCCTCCGCCTGCAACATGCCGGCACGCGCTTCCATCGCGGCTATCGTAGGAACGCCGAGTTCTATTTTTGCTTTATTGAAGATGGAGCAGAGCGCAATGAATGCGGCGATAGTAAGCAGTGAAAGCACGATTATTGAACCCATGGCAGTGATGTCCTCCGTTGTCTCCGACGATTTTCCGCTTCGATACTTGATAGGTTCATCTCTTTTTCTCAGCCTCGTCAATCAGCATTTGGAGATTCAAGCCCTCAAGCGCCGAATTCGCACCTGTAACCACTTCCTGAAACGTCTCTTTCAGCCGATTCGAGATGGGGTCAGTCACGTCATCGGGGGCCCGCATTTTCGTCTCGGAGACTGCCTCGATGACGTCGCGGACGGTTATAGTTGCAGGATGCCTGGCCGGCACATATTCTTTGTCTTCGGTGTAAGAGACCAATCGCTTCTCCGACAAGCGGTTCAAGATTCTTCCCAGGAGCTCCGGAGGAATTCCGACTTCTTTCAGGGTGTCGATTGTGCTTGCGTCTCGGCCGTCGCCATATGTGAAACGCCTTGCGATCTCGGCCATCGAGCGCACGGAATAGAACTCCAGATAGCCCGCCATTTCCGCGCTGCTCATCTGGCTCTTAACTTGCGGATACTGGACCGCATATGCGACTTCCGTTCCGAAAAGGACTATCAACCACGTAAGGTATATCCACAGCAGGAATACCGGTATCGCACCGAGAGAGCCATAGATCTTGTCGAACGATGTCATGTTGGCTATGTACCAGTTGAAGCCGCCCTTTGCAAGCTCCCACAAAGTGCCGCCGACTATGGCGCCGGCCGCGGCTGCCCGCACGCGCACATTCGTGTAAGGAATGAACTGGTAGGCAAACCAGAAAGCGAGCCAGTTGAGAACGTACGTCAGGAACTTCAGTGAGAAGATGTCAAGATTCTGTGCGGCCAATTTGGCCGCAATATAGAAAGAGAGGAGGGTGAGCAACGGGGTGGCAGTGAGCACGGTCCAGAAAGCGGTGAATTTGCTCAGGAACGGCCTCCGACGCTTTGCATGCCATATATCGTTGAAGGTGTGCTCGATTGTGTTGAACAGAAAAATGGCGGTAATGAAGAGGGCAACCACGCCGAACACGCCAAGGAGCGTGACGTTCTGCGTGTACTGGATGAGATACTCGCGGACGACATCCGTTCGGGCAGGCACGAAATTGCTGAACAGAAAATCCTCTATCCTGAGCCTCAGGTCACTGAATCCCTCGAGCTTCGTGAGGACAAAGAAGAAGATTGCCGTGACGGGCACAAGCGCCAGCAGACTTGCAAACGCGAGTGCGCTTGCGCGCTGGAGACATTTGTCGGCAAGAAACTCCTCGACCGTCCGGACGGCGACTCGGATGGGATAGACAATGACCCTGGCGCGGGGTGAAAAATCGGAGAGGTCCCGCTCGATGAGATTACGGGACAGTTCTTGTGTTCTTCGCTGCCACCTGGCCGTCGTGCGCATCCTCCTTTTGCCTTCTCAAACGTTTGAGCAACGGCCCGCAACTCAAACTATACCAGAGCACTACGAGTTTGTCAACGTGCGATACGTGCGATACGAGATGGAATCAAAGCGACGGGTATTGCTTTTCCAGAAACACATGTGCATTAGCAGGTGTTGAGAGAATCCAATTCGCGGACGGGATTGGGCTGCTCGCAGGAGAGCATGATACTTCACATAACGGCTATGCGCCGGTCTTGAGCAAGATGGGCTCGGGGACCTGCATGGGATTGGCCCTCTTGAACTCGAGGAATGCCGTCTCAAGAGCGCTCCGGTAATCTGTGTTCGCCGAGTCCCGGCTGAGCGCCATGGAGAAAGCGTTAATGGCGGCCGCGTACATCCTCTGTCCGCGATAGGCGCGCCCGAGATTGAAAAGGATGACCGGGTTTGCGGGCTCCGTTGCAGCCAACTTCTCGAGCGCTGCGAGAGACGCATCTCCTTCGGCCAGGAAGAAGCGGACATTTTCGTCGTTGGGGTCAATCTGCAACGCCTTTTCATATTCCTCTCGCTGCTCGAGCGTAAGGATGCGAAACTTCTTAACCACGCCCTTGGCTTCA
Source organism: Candidatus Abyssobacteria bacterium SURF_17 (assembly GCA_003598055.1). GTDB lineage: Bacteria > Abyssobacteria > SURF-5 > SURF-5 > SURF-5 > SURF-17. The sequence continues at coordinate 5,151 of QZKI01000107.1, forward strand.
TCCATCAGATCATACAACCGCGCCCGGTCGAGATGAGTATTCACCGTTTCCGAGCGGATTATCGTTTTGATGAACTCGTTCGTCCCGCCGCTGCTTGCCTTCGAGAACCGCAAGTGAGGCACGATACTCGAGCGGAACTGAACGAAATCGTTGTGATTCGCAACCCAGTAAGCCATTATGGTGGGATGGCGCCCGGCCGAGAACTCAAGCGTGGGATACTCATCGCTGTTGACGGGCGCATCGATGCAGTATTCTTCGACCATTGCGGGCGTGAGGACGAGGCTCGCGAGAAGTGCATGCGGGGTGCCCAGCCGTATCTGTTCAAGGTCCACCTTCACTTCGGGGATATTCATGAGCTCAGCTACGCGACTGACATCAATGCTCAACGGCCCAACCGTCCCTACCATCAAGGCATGTTTGTTCCGGCAATTGCTGGCGAGCCAGAGGGTGGTGTGCGGGAACACGGACTGAAACGTCCTCACGATGCTCTTGAAATCCATGGGGTGAATCTCGAAAGGAACCCACGAAGACATGACGCCTCCCTCGCTCAACAGGCGGCGGCACGCGAGAAAATGGTCACGCGTATAGAGGCTCGCGCTTCCTGATTTTCCCGGATATGTCGAGTCATTCATGATGACGTCGTATTTTTCGTCCGTCAGCATTGCGTAGTTCTTGCCATCCATGATGATGGGACGGAACGCAGGATAGTTGACGATACCCTTATTAAGGTCATGGAAGAACTCATCTGAAGCCTTAATGACATCGGCATCGATTTCCACGAGGTCGATTCTCTCGACCGGGTACAGACTCAAGACGTGACAGGATTCGCCGCTGCCAAAGCCGATTTGCAGAACCTTCCGGGCGCGACCGTGGAGGAGCATCGGGATATGCGCTTGCAGCTTCTGCGTCGTCCGCAAACTGAATTGAGTGCCGGCAACATTGGTTCCATTCACCGAGAGAAGCCTCTCATTCGGCGGGTAGTGGTGGATGGTGACAGTCCCGGACTTGCCCTCGTGATAGTAGGCGAGACGGCTGCCGCGCTCCGGCATGGTGTAAACGCCGGACAAGACATCGGGAGAAACAACGACAAATCCGACAAAGACGACCGTGGCAAAAAGCCCCGCATTGAATAGCCAAACGGTGGCGCGCGTGGCGCTTTGCAGGAGCAGCAACCCTCCTAATATCACACCGACTGCAGCAATCAGAGTAATGCTCTTCGTGATTCCCACGAGCGGAATCATGAGGAAACCGGCTCCGAGCGCTCCCAGGACCGCGCCGAACGTGTTGATGGCATACACGGTGCCGATGGAGCCTCCAAGCTCCTTGATGTCCCTCGTATAGACCTTACAGATAAGCGGGAACGCCATGCCCATGAAAATTGTGGGGACGAGCATGATGGAGAACGCCTCGATGAATTTCAGCGCATTCGTGGTCCACCAGCCTCCGTAAGAGACGCGCATGATGAGCCGCCGCACGAACGGGTCAACGTATTCCATGCGTGATATGACCATAATTGTCGCGAAACCGGTGAGCCCTATCAGTATCTCGAGCACTCCCAGCCAGCGCACATGGTCTCCGATCTTCCTGTGAATGCCGGAAATCAGGAATCCGCCAAGAGCAATCCCGAACAGGAAGGTCGTCAGCATGGTGCAAAATGCATATACCGTCGAATCCAGTACGAATACCAGCAGCCGGGTCCACAGAACCTCATATGCAAGCGCCGAGAATCCCGAACCGAAGCAGACGGCGAGCAGCAGCCTGCGTATGCCCCTGTTCTCCGTCCCGCCGGTGACCGTCGCGACGTCTTGCCCGCGCTCCGCAGAATCTGTGAGTGTTGCGTTGTTCGGAGAAGTCAGAGGTGCGAGAGCCAAAGCGAGAAATGCAATCAGAAAATTAGCTCCGGCGGCCACATGCGTCGTGCGAGTCACTCCCAACCATGCAATGAGAAAGAATCCGGACACAAACGAACCCGCAACCGCTCCCAGCGTATTCGCGCCATAGAGCAGGCCGACCCATCGGCACATTGCGTGATGAGATGAGACAAAGTGTTTGCTTAATACCGGCAGCGTCGCGCCCATCAGCGTGGTCGGTATCAGTATGAGGAGCAGCGAGAGGGAAAAGCGTGTGGCATCCAACAGGAAAAAGGTATCGGGGAAAGTCCTGAAAACCCAACCATAGACGACATACAGCGCTTTTATCAATAGCGGCATGAGGAGTCCGAAGACTCCGATCATTCCTTCCAGATAGGCATACAGCTTCAGCGTAGCACATGGGTGTCTATCAACATACGAGCCGATGAGGTAGCTGCCCAAGGCGAGTCCGGCCATGAACGCGGCAAGCACGGTGCTTGTGGCGGCTGTCGTGTTGCCGAATACCTGGGTGAACATGCGCATCCACAGTATTTCATAGACAAGACTCGAAGCGCCGGAAAGGAAGAAGAGCATGACGACAAGAGCAGTGGGAATGGAAAGACTGGCTGCGATACTGCCAGCCGGATAGGCTCTCCCCCGGAGCACTCCTTTCAAAGGCACACCTCTTTTTTTGCCATTCAGGGGTGGTTGCCCTCAGGGTGGTTTTCCCCTCCGGGGCGCTAAAGCTGCCGCACCGAGTCCATGCTCTCGCAAGGTTGGATTCGCCCCAATGCGGCAACTGTCCCTATTATATCAGAAGTCTCCGCTCTGTCAAGCACTTAAAACATCGGCATTTTGACAACCTTCCGTACAGATGTTAGAATACGGTGAAACAAACGTGCACGGGTTCCGGAGACATAATACCTATTCTCCCAACACAGTATTGCCTTCTGCTGTGATGGAATAGGTATTATGTCCCCGGAAGAATGGGAAGACGGCAGTGTTCAGAAAAATCGGAATCGTCATCGGTATCTGCATCGCCGCCTTGGTCGCGCTGGCCGCTTTCGGGCTGATTCTCTCCCGTCCATTATCGGATGAGCGTTTGAGAGAAATCGGCGTAATCGAGAGCGATTCCCTCTTTGTGGACGTGGACGGCGTAAGGACCCGATACATAACCCAGGGAGAGGGCCACGAGACAATCGTGTTCATTCACGGTTTCTCATCGTCGCTCTATACGTGGCGCGCCTGTCTCGAGGCAATCGCGAAGCACTATCGGGTATACGCGCTCGACTTGAAGGGGTTCGGTTTCTCGGAAAAGCCGCCCTCTGAATACACAACGGATGAGTACGCCGAGTTTGTCGTTCATTTCATGGATGCGGTCGGGCTCAAGACCGCCACGCTGTGCGGCAACTCGATGGGCGGTCAGATCGCATGGCGGATAGCGTTGCAGTATCCGGACAGGGTTGACAAACTCATCCTCGTGGACGCCGGCGGATATCCGTCGTCACGCCGCGGGCTTCCCTTCTTCGTGAAGCTGGCAAAGCTGCCGGGCATCGGAGAGGCGCTCGGCGCGTTCACGAGCCGAGACCGCATTCGCTCCTCGGTCGAGAGCGCCTACTATGACGATTCCAAGGTAACCCAGCAGACTGTTGACGCCTACTACTATTCGCTTAAGACTGAAGGAGCAATGCACGCGGTGCTGGCGCGGTTGAGGGGATCATGGAGTGAACAGAAAGCGTGGGTGCCCAGAATTCCCGAGCTCAAAGTGCCGACGCTCATCATCTGGGGTGAAAACGATACGTGGATACCTCTGGAGGACGGCGAGCGATTCCACAAGGACATCCCTGGCTCAAAGCTCGTTGTGCTCCGCGATTGCGGTCACGTGCCACAGGAAGAAAAGCCGGGTGAGTTCCTTGCGCATGTGCTCGAGTTCCTTTCGGAACATGAGGGAAGCACGCCGGAAGAGCGGATTCTCATAGACGGAACGATCCCTGATCATACTGAGCCACCTGTTTCAGTATTGAGTGTATAGCTGAAGCCTTCACGCACACCGAAGACGGGAACCGATGGAAAAAGGCAAAACGGACCAGGAACAAAGCAAGACCGGCACGAACCGCGGCAAACTCATCAAGGCGCTCATCATTGCCGGAACCTTCGCGGGGATAGTGCTCCTGTCACTCTTGAGTCGCGTGCCCGGCGGCGAATTGCCGAGTGTAAGCGTCGTTCTTTTGAGAACGGCGCTCCTCTCGGTTTGCACCCTGGTGTATTTCTGGATGCTGTATTACATGCAGGCGTCAAACAGGAATGGAAAACAGAAGTCGCGGGGTGACAGAAAATGATGCCTGATCTTTGGTCTGGCAAAACGGGAGGGAAGAACGGGTGAAAAACATAATCACTCTCTTGCTCTCGGGAGTGCTTCTGCTGGCGTTGGCACAGCCGGCGCTATCACATGAGCTTAAACCCGAAGAAGCCGGGCATCCCTTGAGAATTGCCGCGTACGCTCTGCACCCGGTGGGCTATGTACTTTACAATGGCATCCTCAGACCGGCCCACGCTTTGATATCAAAGCCCGGCGCGCGAGAATTCTTCGGCCATAAGGAAGACCCCTTCCAGTGGGCCGCTCCACAAGCCGACACACAACCCCCGCCGGCGGCGCCGACCGCCATCGAGGAGGATACGGGCTTCGAATCAGAAGCGCCAACGTCCTTCGAAGAACTGGAGAAGAAGTTGGAACAATCCGAGGTTGAAGAAGGCTCAACACCGGAAGCCGAGGAACAACCAGCGGGACCTGACTATAAATTTCGGCCGCGCTGGCAACATCCGTGAGACTAGCGTAGCAAGGAGCCGCACATGGAACAGAATCTGCCGGACGAACCGGACATGGAAGGGCAAGGCTCGGACGCGCTCGAGAAAGAGCTTCTCGATGCGATGCGCAACCTTACCCGCAAAAATAGGAAGATTGAGGAGTATCTCGACGGTCTTGCGCGATCTTCGGCGAAACCCGCATCCGGGCCGGGTGAGCCTCCCCCGAGCGAACCTCCGAAGGCGTGACGCCCTAGGGACAGAGTCCTATTTCTGGCTGCGGTTGCCTATTTGCCTCATGCGGTTCCAGAAATAGGGCTCTGTGAATCTGTCTGACCGTCACGCCTGTAGGGGCGCACGGCCGTGCGCCCCTACAAGAAGCGCTGGTTTTCAGGCTGCGCGGGCACGGCGCGCCGTGCCCGTGCGTTGCATTCGCAACCGTGGGATAGATTCTCATTGCAAGCGGCCGACCCGACTCCGCCCGGGTTCCTCCTGAAAGAAACGTGCATGGCTCCTCATTGTCATTGCGAGTCATGACCCGCCTGTGCGGGGCATGACGAAGCAATCTCTGCATGATCGCATGTTTGCCCGCTTCTTAGTATGGAATGGAATGCAACTCAGTTTGCTCGCCGCTCGAGTTCGCGGTAAATCGTGTCGCAAACTCGCTTGTACGTTGCCGGCAGCTCGATTGGCATGTTCGCGTGACGGGATTTTATGCCGGAAAGTTTCTTCCGATGGTACTTGAGCTTGAAGTCCGTGAACTTCAGTCCGTGCGCGGTGGAGATAACCACAACCTTGTCGTCCGACTTGACAGTTCCCTTCTGTATCAATTTGAAAAGAGCGGAAAGCGCCACGCCGGTGTGCGGACAGCAGAAAAGGCCGGTGGTATCGGCTAGAGCAGCCGCATTTGCAAGCTCGTCTTCCGTGGATTGTTCCACGACCCCATCGAACTCTTTGAGAATCTTGATCGCCTTCTGAACGCTCACCGGATTCCCGATTTGTATCGCGCTCGCGAGCGTCTTCTTGGCCCTCTTGGGTTTGAACTCCTTGAGTCCTGTCAAATAGCTCAGGTACAGCGGATTCGCATTCGCGGCCTGCGCACAGGCGATGCGCGGGCGACGGCGCACGATGCCCAGTTCCTCCATGAGCAGAAAACCCTTGCCGAGGGCGGCGACGTTGCCGAGGTTGCCGCCGGGGATGATTATCCAGTCGGGCGCCTCCCAATCGAACTGCTGCACAATCTCGATGCTCACCGTTTTCTGCCCCTCCACACGCAGCGAGTTCATCGAGTTCGCAAGATAGATATTATTCTTCGAGCACACTTCCTGCACCAGACGCATGCAGCCGTCGAAATCGGTGTCGAGCGAAAGCGTAATGGCCCCGTTCGACAGCGGCTGGATGAGCTGAGGAATGGACACCTTGTTTCGAGGGAGGAATACGATAGCCTGCATTCCGGCAGCCGCGCAGTATGCCGCGAGAGCGGCGGAAGTATCGCCCGTAGACGCGCAGGCAACGGCCGGAATCTCTTTTCCGTCGGCTTGCATCTGCTTCACCATCGAGACAAGCACGGTCATCCCGAGGTCCTTGAACGAGCCGGTGTGACTATTGCCGCACTGCTTCACCCACAGGTCGGGAACGCCGATTTGCTTGCCCAATCGGCCAGCGCAGAACAGGTTGCTGCCGCCCTCGAACATCGAGACGATGTTATCATTATGCACGTTCGGGCAGACGACCTCTTTCTTCCCCCAGACGGAACTGCCGTACGGCCACTCGGTCCGCATGAAGCGCTCGTCGAACAGCTTCATCCACGCGTAGGCGCTACGTGTCTTGAGGATTTCCATGTCATGGCGCACCTCGAGCAGGTTCCCGCACTTCGGGCATTGGTATATGATTTCGTTGAGCGGATGCTTCTCTTCACATCCGGCAATGCATTGGAACCATGCTTTGTAGGGCACTGTTCTGCGACTCCTTCTTTTTGATTTTCGCTATGCGATTATACCATGCGCCAGATTGCGAGACAAGAGCATATCCTCCTGTCCGAAGACGTTTTTTCACCGCAAAGACGCAAAGGCCGCAAAGGGAAATCCTTTTCCGTATTTCTATTTTCTTCGCGCACTTTGCGCCTTTGCGGTTAAGAAGGCTCTCTCAAGTCGCTAAGGAGTCACACCATTTCCTTGGCCACCTCTGCCGTGGCCTCGATGGTCTGGTCAATATCGGCATCGGAATGCTCCGTGCACAGGCACCCGCCGCCATGCACGAGGTAAATGCCGTGATTCAGCATCCTGAATTGGAACTCCATGTTCTTGAACATGTCGGTCTTTGTGAACACATCGAGCGTGCTCGTGAGTTGAATCCCCTTTTCATACGGAAACAGCACAATAAAGAGAGAAGAAATGCCCTGCGCCATGGCATTGATACCGCAGTCGCCCATCGCTTCCTCGATGCCCTTGCGCAGGCGCGCCGCCCGCCGCTCGAGCACCGGATATATCTCATCTTTGCGGTCACGATAAATCGTGAGCGCAATCTTGCCCGCTATCATCGAGAGCGGATTCGCCGAATACGTGCCGCCGCCCATGAACACCCTCTCGTTCTTGACCGATGAATGCTGCGGACTCGCAAGCTCCATGATGTCACGCCGCCCGGCCACGGCGCCAATGGGCATTCCGGCACACAGGTTTTTGCCCATGGTGCAGAGGTCAGGCGTGATGCCGAAATATTCCTGCCCGCCGCCCGGCGCAAGCCTGAAACCGGTTATGACTTCGTCGAAAATGAGGACGGCGCCCGTCTCGCGCGTTATCTCGCGGAGTCCTTGCAGGAACTCGGGCTTGCAGGCGACTCCTCCGCCGGAGGTGACCACCGGCTCGATGATGATTCCGGCGAAATCGTTCCGGTTCTCGTCAACGAGCTTCCTCACCGCATCGAGGTCATTCACGGGAAACGCCTTCGTGTAGCGCGTTATGTCAGGCAACAGGCCCATGCTCTCTTCCATATCGTACGGAGGCGTCACCGCGACTGAAAGGTCATGATTGCTCCCGTGCCAGCCGCCCTGCGCTTTCAAGATGACTTTCTTGCCCGTGAACCCGCGCGCGAGCCGCACGGCATACATCGTCGCCTCGGTGCCCGAGCAGCAGAAGCGCACCATCTCGGCGCACGGCACGATTTCGCAGACCAGCTCGGCCAGCTCGACCTCGTTCTTGTTGACCAATCCCCAGTGCGTGCCCTTGGGAACCGCGCGCCGGAGCGCTTTCACGATTTCCGGCGGATTATGGCCGAGAATCAGCCCCGAATGCCCATCCCAATAGTCAATGAATTCGTTCCCGTCCGCATCGCGGAATTTACCGCCGTATGCTTCCTTGATATAGATGGGATACGGACTGCTGAACCGAAGATTGTGGGAAACACCGCCCGGCAACACTTTCTGCGCGCGCTTGAACAGCCGCTTCGACTTCTTCGTATTGATTGAGTATTCCATATGTCCCTTTCCTTGTGCCGACCTCTGGCTATCGACTGTATGAGCAGACAATCGTATGTAAGACCGCCCGACAACCGGTCCTCGACAACACAACCCTGTAGGTGCGAATTCATTCGCAGGTTCTTTTCAACCTCTTGCGCCACCCAGTCGAATAAATTCGACCCTACACAGAACCTCCGAACAGCCCGATTATACGATGAAACAGAGAAAGAATCAACCGCACGCAAAGAAGAACATGGAACCGCCGAGGCCGCAGAGGATCGCGGAGGAGCCGCAACCAAAAACAAAAACATGGAACCGCAGATAAACACCGATAAACGCAGCACGGCAAAGCAGCAACCAAAGAAAGACAAGAAACAACGGGAACCACTGGTTTCACGGATTCCACGGAAACAGAACATTCTCATCCAACAAAGTTCACGAAGAGACACGAAAGGTACGATTCTTCGCTGCAAACGCGAAACCGAAAATTGGGAAATATCTCTCCACCTCTCCTCGAAGTTCACGAAGAGGCGCAAATGGAGTCGTTTCAGGTACATGACGCATATGACGCATAAAGGGCATTTTCCGCATAACGCCTATAGAATACCGAACCGAGCGGTCGGTTTCTCTCCTTCGCTTGTCACAAAGACCAAAAGGAACTCTTAGAACACGAATGTGACGGATTGAGGCGAATTTCACGAATGAAAAGCCTGTTTTGCGTGCAAGCGTGTTGAAAGCCTGGTGCTCCACGCCCGGGCGTGGAGTTGGTTGTGTGGCCATGCGCTCCTTCCCGCACGCATGTTGTGAACTGTGAAGACAGGCGGCTGCCTCCGATTCCCCACCACGTTGCATGCGCAAATGCCATGCGTGACTGCCATGCCGCATGACGAGGGTACTCTCCGTGAGCGGGCTTGTGACGGTAGCAGACCCTGCCTGTATCGCGCTTCTCTGTCCAAGTCTTCCGCTGCCTTTAGCAGACGTAGAAGGATGTGGGAGGCCACCTGGTTGAATCTGGCACCGGTACGGGGTCGCGTACACCGACGTTGCCCATTCAGAGGGATTTCCGCCGGGGATGGATATGGTATGCCGCTTGTTCAACGATCGTATCACTCCTTATTGCACTTCGTAGTTCGTGGAACGCGTTCCGTGCCAACCAGGCCACCGTGCCCGCGGGGGCCGGTGAACTTTCAGTTGACTGGAGGTATTGTTACCGGAGGTGGGGGGATTGAGCAACGAATTTTTTGTTAACAGATAGGGACGAAAGAAAATAAGTGGTTCGCGGTTTACGGTTGGGAAAGGAGAAGAAAAGAAGAGGGATTATTGGATTCATAGTCTGGGGTTGTATTGGTCTTGTGCAAGGTGTAGACCTGACCCCTCTGCTTTGCCCCTCTGCTTTGACTGATATCTAATCCCTCGGCGTTGTCCTCTACGAGACATTATCAGGAAGAACTCCATTCGACGTGCCGAACGGAGCAGCGCTTATCAACAAGATAATCAATGAAGAGCCGCCGGACATTTGGACCCTAAATCGAAACGTCCCGACTAGGCTGAGCAAGATTATTATTGAGGTAACTGCAAACGATAAAGACGTCAGATATAAGGAAATCGGAGCCTCCTCTTCCGCCGCTATCATCATGACTGGCTTCGGCGTATTTCTGGCATTTGCCACAGGGTATGTCAATTGCTCCACGGCCATGCATATGCTTGACATTTCGAGGTTGGTGGCTTAATCTCTAGGAAATCCGGAGCATAATGAAGGAGTTATGGAAAGGATTGTTATCGGATGCGCGCGATCCGTTCACATTGGCTGTGCTGGTAAGAAAAGGCGCCTGCGATCGGATGAAGAGCGGGGATGGTGATGTCAGGCCCTTCAAAATATGGAATGGTTTCTCTGAACAGGAAAGAAACGGCTTTTCTCGTTTCCTGTGGTATTGTTTCGTTCCTCGTCCAGTACTATTTTCTGCTTAAGTCAGGCACTAACATCTTCACTTCTTTTGAACACGGAAGGATGGCGTCTGAGCTCGTCAATTTTGGGGGATTTTATTACTATCATCACCTTTCAGCTCATCGGGCGCCCCTCTATGTGATCTACCTGGCGGTTTTGATGAAATATTTCGGCTTATCTCAGAACCACTACATGTTTGCTTTCTATCTCCACATACTCATCACAAGCCTTTTTTGCTTTCCCGTATATGCGCTTGCAAAACATATTTTCTCGCCGCGAGTAGCCGTGATTTCCGTCCTGGTGCTGATTAGCGATTGGTATGTAATAACTCTGAATTACTTGCTGCTGCCTGAGGTTTTCCTTACAGGAGTCATACTCCTTCTCCTGATAAATCTCTATAAAATAGAGAAATTTCAAAGGAAACGGTTTGCTGTTTGCTGCGGGGCCCTTTTTGGAATCGGCACCCTGCTGCGGGGGGTCCTCTTATGCTTTTTCCCTGTGGCCCTGTTGTGGGTTTCCAGCCGGGGCAGCATTCCTGTGAGGAAAAGAATCACGTACGTTCTCTTAATTGGGATGATTACTGCGCTGACACTGGCTCCATGGACCATCCGAAACTATTTTGTCTTCAAGAAACTTGTCTTCGGTGACACCACGCTTGGCTATAATCTTTGGTTCGGCAATAACGAAAAAGCCACAGGCGGTTTTGCCGGAAGCGATGGGGGAAAATGGGTCCCGATGCCGAAGTCCCTTGTGGAGCAAACGAAGGGAATGAACGAGGCCGAACGCAGCGAATATCTTATAGCGAGAGCTTTAGATTTTATCAAGACCCATCCGAAAGAATTTCTTATCCTTCGACTCAAATCATTATTCTATTTCTGGTTCACTTATAACTACTGGCACGAGTTTAAAGTAGTCTTCGCTGAAGTGGACTCCTTCTTCTTGAAGTTTCCGCGCGAAGGCCTGGTCTTATTTAATCTGCTGTTGGTTATCGGGTTATATACAGCCATCAAGGACAGAAAGGACATCTTTCTTATAGCGGGCCTTGCGGCCGCGTTCTCACTTCTCTATTCCTTGTTCCACGCCGACGCGATGCTCCGATATTGTGCGCCGTTGCATCCTGCACTGACGTTGTTTGTGGGGAATGCCCTCAACAAACTATATGGCTGGTTTTCCACAAAGCGACTTAATTCTGAAGGGGAAACATTCAGCCCAAAAGAAAAAAGGGGGTCAGGTCTACACATTGACAACCTCAACACGTCTTTCAAAACAATCGGGGCCATCTTCATTCGAGAATACAACCCCAAATGATGGTTCCGGGTTCCGAGTTCCGGGTGCTGGGCTGAAGAATCTCCGTGCGCTCAGTGGTTGATAAAAACGGTTCAAAGTTCAAGGTTCAAAGTTCAAAGCCTTGAGAATCCGTGCCATCCGTGAAATCCGTGGTTTCCTCCCTCTTTTTCGCTTTTCCACCGTTCCCCCGTGCCTCTCCGTGTTCCCCGTGGTTGACAAGAAGGTTTACGGTTCACAGTTCGCGGTTCACGGTCAAATAATCTGAGTGAATCTGCGGAATCCGCGGATGAAAAAATGGTTTTCTTGTTCCTCGTCCGTGTAATCCGTGTAATCCGTGATAATTATTAGAGGCGGCCTCGTTGGCAGTATGATAGCTGCCAGCGCGCAGCATACGGTAGGGGCAAGCAATCGGGCTTGCC
>QZKI01000031.1 GCA_003598055.1 Candidatus Abyssobacteria bacterium SURF_17
GGACATCGGGCGCATGAGCGCGAGCAATTGCACGGTGATACCGAGCCTGATATGGATGAGCGTTTCATCAAGCGTTGTGCGCATCCGGCCCTGCATGGCGAGTGTCAGGAAATTGAGCTTCCCCTGCAGGAGGTCGAGCCAGCCGCCGGCATCGGTCTTGAACGTGGCGTGCGCCCACGCGTCCTTACCCGATGTGATGGCCGCTTCGGTATCCGTCAGGGTAAGCACGTAGCTTTCGCCCTCGGTGGTTTCGCAATTGATCTTCCTATTCAGGAGTGGTTCCACGAGGTAATTCGTCTTGAGCATTCCTATCATGCTGCTCCAGCTTTCGCAGAAGTGTTCGAGTGCGGGGCGAATGGATGGTTCCAGCATACGGCCTCCTTTCCTGTTCCGCCGCTGAAAGCCAAGCGGGTCCGTCGGCGGGAGAGAATAATGCGGAGGGCAATCGTTTCGAGCCTGGATGTTGTGTTGAACTCAATGCAAAGAGGAGGCCCGTCCTCCCAAAGTGGTTTACCCTTCATGAGCCAAATGCTCAGGTGTACTCCAATAGTTCGCCCGAGCCTGTCTCGGTGATTGAGAAGAATTCCAGATGGCAATCACTCGACGGCTTCAGGGTAATTTTGCGGCTATACTGCTGCTCAATCTTTGCGATGGTATCGCTCTGGTCTGCAAGCAGCCGCTCGACAACGTCTTTGTGCGCGGTCAGTGTGACGGCTTGTTGGCTGTTTTCCTTGCATTGTTTTTCCAGTTGTCGCAGTATCTGGAGCATTGTTGTCGTGATCGACTTCACCCACCCGCTCCCATCACAGTAAGGGCATGGCTCGCAGAGCGACGGGGTGAGGCTGAGTTTTGTGCGCTTCCGCGTCATCTGAACTACCCCGAGTTCGGTCATGCCAAGGATGTAACTCTTGGAGCGGTCGGTTTTGAACGCCTGCTCGAGTTCCGCAAGAAGCTTTCCCCTGTTTGACGGCTTCTCCATGTCTATGAAATCAACGAGGATGATCCCGCCGATGTCGCGCAGCCTCACCTGACGCGCCACTTCCCGTGCCGCCTCCATATTGGTCGTGAACACGGTGTCCTCGAGCTTTTTTTTGCCGGTGAACTTACCGGTGTTTACATCAATCGTGGTCAGCGCCTCGGCCTGGTCGATGACGAGATAACCGCCGCTCGGCAGCCACACTTTCTTGCGGAGCGCCTTCTCGATCTGAGGCTCGATGTCATACTTCTCGAAGAGCGCCGTTTGCCCCCGATAGAGCTCGACGCGGGACTTGAGGTGGGGAGCGAGATTCTCGAGCAGGTTCAGAACCGTGTCATAGTCGGGCTTCGAATCAATCACGAACCTATCGATGTCATCGTCAAGCACGTCACGCACCACGCGCGCAACCTGGCCGAGGTCCTGATGGAGCAGCGAAGGTGAATGCATGCTTTCCATTCGGCGGAGAATTTTCTGCCAGAGGCCGGAGAGGTACTTGACATCGGCCTCGATTTCCTCCTTACCCTTGCCTTCCCCCAATGTTCTCACAATGAGGCCGAGTCCCTCCGGCCGCGCCTGCGCCGCAATTTTTCGAAGACGCTCACGCTCCTTTTCGTCTTCGATCTTTCGGGACACGCCGAGATGGTTGACCGTCGGCATGAGGACGAGGTACCGGCCGGGCAGCGAGATGTAGTTGGTCAAGCGCATGCCCTTCTGGCCCATGGGTTCTTTGACGACTTGAACCATGATTTCCTGGCCGCGTTTGAGCATGTCCTCGATTCTCGCTCTTCGCTTGTGCTTTCTCTTCGGCCGCAGTTCTTCCTCGTCTTCCTCGCCGAAATATTCATAATCCTCGACAGCGTCCGTCACGTCGGAGACGTAAAGGAAACCGTTTTTCCCCAGTCCGACGTCAACAAAAGCCGCCTCGATGCCGGGGAGGACACTTTTCACCGTGCCCTTGTATATGTTTCCGACAAGCCGCCGCTGTGCGGTCCTCTCGATGAAAAGCTCGGTGAGGCCTCCATCCTCGAGGAGGCATATCCGCGCCTCGCGCGAGTCCACGCTCGCGACCAGTTCCCGATATGGCTCCTTGCGTTCCTTCGCCCCTCTCTTACCTGTCTTTCGTCGGTATCTTTTCATGGGTTCTTTCTCGGCGTCGGTGCGTCGCCAAAACCTATGTCAGTTCGCACTATCCGCAGGCATTTCGCACGGTCGGGCGAGAGATTGAGCACAGCCTGAGCGGCTTCCACGGGGCTGCACGACCCATGGGGGCCCAACGAAAGCGTCAGCCGCAACCTGCGGACGCCTTCGCTCGTATCCACTCGCGTATCGACCACAAGAGGTCTGACGTCAATCAAGGCGCTCATGTCCTTGCGCACCCGCTCGACGTGAACCGAGTCCTTCGCGTCGAATTTGCGGACGAGTTCATCGGCGCTATCGGCTAATCCCCTATCATGCAATTCTATCATATACGAGGCTTGGGATGCATCAGAGAGGCGAAGGGACGTTTCAAGGACCCAGGCGCTCTCGATGAGTTCGAGTCCGCGCGGCATCGAGGTCCCGAGCCTCGCACACAACTCATCCGGCGACAGCATCTGTGCCAGGAAGACATCCGCAAGTTCGCAGACGCTCTCTATCCCGACCGGAAGGGCTGGTCCCATACTTAGTTTCGGGCGCGGGTTGAACCCTTCGGTATAAGCGACGGGTATGCGCGCTCGATTGATTGCGCGAATAATGGCGCGCATCACATCGAGGTGTGAAATGAAACGGATTCGTCCGAGTTTTGCATATTTAATGCGATAGGTCCACATGGCCGCACACTCCGCATCCCAGACACTTCTCCCTGCAATCTGCCGTGAACTCAGCCGTGCGGGATCGCTTTAGCTCTTTGAGCAGATATTCCCGCTCAACTCCGGTGCTTATATGGTCCCACGGAAGCATATCGTCATGGTCGTAAGGGAAACTCGTTACGCGAGAGAAATCTATGCCGCACTCTGACATCGCGTTTCGCCAGGCATCCGTATTCAGTTCTGATGACCACCCATCGAACTTCGCGCCGCGTCTCCATGCGCCGAGAATGAGCTTGCCCAAGCGCCTGTCGCCTCGGGAGAGAAGCGCCTCCAGAAGACAAAGGAAGGGTTCACGCCAATTTATTTTGACATCGCGGAACCGGATGTGCGACATGATGGCGGCATATTTCTGCTCCAGGTTGACTGCGTCGATGACGTTCTCCCATTGGAACGGCGTGTGAGGCTTCGGGATGAAAGCCGAGAGGCTGACGTTGGTATGGAATCTTCTGCCCCTGATTTTCCGTCCCATCGCCCTGATTCTCGCGACGAGCGAGCCGATGGCGGCGATATCCTCGTCGGTCTCGCTCGGCAGACCGAGCATGAAGTACAGCTTGAAGACGTCCCATCCGGCCGCGAGCGCGCTCTCGAGAGACCGGAACATTTCCTCTTCCGTATAGTTCTTGTTTATCACCCGTCTCAGGCGGTCGGTCGCGGCCTCGGGCGCAAACGTGAATCCACTCTTTCGGACTTCCTGAATTTTCTTCGCCACCCCGATCGAAAAACTGTCGAGCCTGAGCGAAGGCAGTGAAAGCGAGATTCTCCTATCCGAAATCTTGCTCGTGAGCATGCTCACGAGGTCTTCTATCTTGCTGTAATCGGTCGAACTTAGCGATGCCAGCGTGACGGCTTCATACCCGGTGTTCAACAGTCCTTCCTCGACCAGCCGGCAAATGGTTTTGACGCTGCGCTCGCGGACAGGTCGGTACGCGATTCCCGCGTGACAAAAGCGGCAGCCGCGCGAGCATCCGCGCATGATTTCCACGATGTAGCGGTCATGGACGGCTTCGATGAACGGCACGGGAGGAGCCGTGGGAAATGGAGCCAAGTCGAGGTCTTTGAGCCAGACGCGGTGGACTTTCTCCGGCGCGGGTCGCTCGGGTTCGAGATGGACGAGTTTTCCACTGCTGTAAGCCGCCTCGTAGAGTGATGGCACATAGACCCCATCAATCCCGGCCCACTGTTCGAGGAGGCCCTTCCTGGTTGTTCTGCTGTGCTTGAGTTCTGCGAAACAGGCAAGCATCCGGAGAATCACTTCTTCAGCTTCTCCGATAACGAACGCGTCAACGAAATCGGCCATAGGCTCAGGATTGAGCGCACATGGCCCGCCTGCAATGACAATCGGGTCCTTTTCGCCCCGTTCGGAACTCAACAATGGAATGCGCGCAAGGTCGAGCATGTTGAGCACGTTCGTGTAATTCATTTCGTACTGGAGCGAGAAACCGACAATGTCGAACTCTCGAACGGGACGGAACGATTCGAGCGAGCAGAGCGGGATGCTGCGCTCGCGCATTCGTGCCTCCATATCAGTCCACGGCGCAAACGCACGCTCGGCGAGGAAATGCGGCTGTGAATTGACCACATGGTAGAGGATTTTGAGACCCAGATGGGACATTCCTATCTCATATGCATCGGGAAACGCAAGCACGAGGCGTGCTTGCGAGGAGTCCCAGTCCTTTACGATGCTGTTGACCTCTCCGCCGATGTACCGGCCCGGCTTCGAGACGAGCGGGAGGAATTGTTCCATAGAATCGGTCATAGGAAGATATGGGAGCGGGTGTTGACTCCGAGGAGGAGCCCGACGCATGCCATCACTGCGAGAAGGTTGGAGCCTCCATAGCTCATGAAGGGCAGCGGGATACCCGTGACCGGCATGAGGCCGACCGTCATGAGCAGGTTCACGAGCACCTGGAACGCCATGATGGTGATGATACCGACCACGAGCATGCTTCCCAGGAAATCGCGCGAGGCTCTGGCTATCTTTATTGATTGAAACAACAGGGTGAGGTAGAGGGCCACAAGCACACAGGAGCCCAGGAAACCCCATTGCTCCGCGAACACGGAGAAGATGAAATCCGTGTGCTGCTCGGGCAGAAAATTCAATTGACTCTGGGTTCCAGCAAGCAATCCCTTGCCGGTCAGGCCTCCCGCGCCGACGGCGATTTTCGACTGTATGACCTGATAGCTTGAGCCGAGCGGGTCAACGTTGGGATTGACGAAGGAGAGGAGCCGCGCCTTCTGATAGTCTTTGAGGAAATGCCAGAACACCGGAACCATTACAAACCCAGATATCACCAGAGCCAGCAAGTGTCGCGGATTCGCGTTGGCCGCAAAGAGCATTCCACCCAGAAGTGCGACGAGGACCAGGCCCGTTCCGAGGTCCGGCTGGAGCACGATGAGGCCGGAGGGCACGCCGGCAAGCACAATCGCCAATACCAAGAATCGTTTCCTCCGGATGTCTTCCCTCACGTCATCGAGATAGCGCGCCAGGACGAAGAGGGTGGACACCTTCACGAATTCCGACGGCTGTAAATTGACTCCCATCACTCGAATCCACCTTTGTGCCCCTTGTACTTCCTTGCCGGTGAAGAGAAGGAATACGAGCAGCGCGAGGGTGCCGGCATAGAAGTAGTAGGCAAAGCGGGCCATGAAGCGGTAATCTACGATGATTGCGACCATCATAGCCGCCAGACCGAGCAAGGCCCACATCATCTGTCGTGAGAAGTAGTGTTCGACTTCTCCTAATCCTGCCTTGTAAGCCGAGGAGAACACCGTCAGCAGTCCAGTGAGGACCAGCAGCAAAGCGCAGGTAAGCGTTACGTAATCGAAGCCGCGGACGATTTGGCGATACACCTTCATGTGGAGGGATCCCTCTCCGGCGATTCTTCGGCAGCGATGACTCCGCCTGTTGCAAGTCGTTTTGCTATTTCGCGCACGACAATGACTGCGCTTTCCGAGGCATGTCCTGCGTGTTCACAGAACACGGTGATGACCAGCGGTTCATCAACAGTTTCGATGGCTGAGACAAACCATCCGTGGTCCCTCTGTTCATAGGGTATCTTTTCGAGCGCGTCTTTGGTTTCGGCTCTTTCCCTGAATTTGGCAACCTGAGCGGTGCCGGTTTTGCCTAAGAGCGGGACGACATCATTTTTAGCACGCCAGGCCGTTCCGTAAAATGGTTGGCGAGAATTCACCGCCTGCTTGAGTCCTTCTCTCACAATTTCGAGTGCCGCGTCATTAAGAAGAATTTGCTTTTGCATCGGTGTATGCTGATAGAGTATCTCTCTGGTCTCGGGCACCTCGACGGTTTCGATAATGTAGGGTGTGACCTGCTTCCCTCCGTTCACAACTAAAGCCATGACGCACGCCATTTGAATCGGGGTGACCAAGGTATATCCTTGCCCGATTGCGGCGTTGATTGTTTCCCCTTCGTACCATTTCTTATGGGAGGGATTCCTGAACGCTTTCTCCTTCCACGCAGGCGAGGGAACGAGCCCGCGCATTTCTCCCGGCAGGTCAATCCCCGTCGGCTGGCCGAGCCCGAAGGTACGAGCATGCTTTTCCATGCGCACGATTCCAAGGGCATGGCCGACGTTGTAGAAAAAAACATCGCATGAGTATGCCAGCCCTTGGACTACGTCGAGGCTGCCATGTCCCGCATCTTTCCAGCAGCGGAACCTCCTCCCGAGCGTGAACGAGCCCGTGCAGGTGAATCGGGTGTTCGGCGTTAATACTCCTTCGCAGAGTGCGGCATATGCGGTTATTATCTTGAATGTCGAGCCGGGGGGATATGGTTGGAGGGCCCGGTTGAGGAGGGGATACTTGCGGTCACTGAGGACTTCGGACCTGCGCTCATTTCTTCCGAACGAGACAAAGATGTTGGGGTCGAACTGCGGCCGGCTGACCATCGCACGGATTGCGCCGGTGTTGGCATTCATCACGATGACAGCGCCGTCATGGTCGCCCATTTCTGTTTCCGCTATTTTCTGGATGTCGGCATCGAGCGCGAGCCGCACGATGTTTCCGGGCCGGGGCGGTTTTTCGCCGAGCGTCAGGAGCTGACGGCCGGCGGTATCAATTCGCACGTATGGTCTCCCGGTCTTGTCCAGCTCTATCTGGGGTCGGCCGTCCGCATAGACCTGCACCTGTACCCCGCCGTCTCCGCCTACCAACCATCGCTCGGCCACGAGTTCTACGCCAGCCTTGCCGACATGGTCACCCAGGGAATATCCCCCCCCTGCCATCCGCTCGAGCTCGGCCGTGTTGATTTCGCCGAGATATCCCAGCACGTGAGCGGCGCATTCACCGAGCGGAAACCGTCTGCAAGGCTCAGCGGTAATCGTTATGCCCGGAAGCTCGGTTGAAAACTCTTCAATCGACGCTGCCTGCTCCATCGGGACATCCTGCGCAACTATGACTTGCCTATACGGCGCGTACCTTGAGGCGCGGAGTCTCTCGTTCACGCTCTCTGCGTCGAAATCAACGAAGCGCCTCAACTTGGCAAGGGTTGCAGGAGGGTCCGCCGTTTCGGCGGGGATGATGGCCACGGTAAATGATGGACGATTGTCGACGAGCAGATTCCCTCGACGGTCGTAAATGAGTCCGCGCGGGGCCTTGAGCTCGAGGAGGCGGATGCTGTTCTTGTCGGACAGATGCCGGAACTTATCGCCTGCAAGTATCTGCAGATGCGCCAGTCGCAGCGTGAATAGCGCAAACCCTGCGGCGATGGCAATCATCAGGATGCTCAGCTTCTCATTGAACTTGATCTGGTCTCTATATTTTTGTCTCAGGTACAGTCTCATGTTCGACGTCGTATTTCATTTTTAACCGCATGTATGAAGGAAACCGGGGCCTGATCATGAGCACGAACGCGACAGGCGTTGCCAGGGCCGTATAAAGCGAGGTCCAGAGAATCATTTCGATGGTCCGGGAAACAGAGCCGACCTCGAATTGCAGGAACATTTTCAGAAAACTGAAGAAAACGCTGAAGAGGACGCACCCGACGAATCCGGACAGCATCTGCGAGCCGGGATTATCCGTCATCAGAAAGTCCTTTGCGAAGCTGAGAAAATATGCCATTGCGGTGAGAGCGAAGGCGTTCATTCCGACAGCCCCGCCGGATAAAAAGTCGCGCACGAGACCGAGCGTGAACCCAAGCACCATCGCCCTGAAGAAGTCGGCGCGCAAGGCCATCACAACAACGACCATGACGGCGAGGTCAGGACGAACACCGCCGACAGCGACCGCTTTCATGATTGTGGACTCAGCAATCGCAAGTCCGATTCCCGCAAGGAACATTTTGAGTATGACGAGCACTCAAGTACTCCCATCAGAGCCGGAGAATGTGCGCGGCAATCTGTTGAAGCTCTTACGGCGCAGCATGCTGCGCCCCTACAACCGGGAAACCGGCTGTCAGACAGATTCACGGTTTTGGTTTATCATCCACAGGCGCGGTTGCGGCGACTTCCGGCGCGGCATCCGCTGTTGGTTTATCATCCACAGGCGCGGTCACGGCTACTTCCGGCGCGGCATCTGGAATGATGATTATCGCGACTTCCTCAATCTTATTTACATCAGTCGCCGGAACGACGTGTGCCCACTGAAACAGGTCACCCGACTTGCTCTTGATCTCATCAACATGGCCGACGAGCAGCCCTCTTGGATAGATGCGACTGCTGCCGGAGGTGATGAGGGTGTCGCCGGTGGTCACGTCCGCCGTTGATTCGAGATACTTGAGCACGCATCCGCCTTCGTCATTTCCCTGAACAACACCATGGGCACGGCTGCGCTGAACCACAACGCTGATTTTCGAGTTGGAATCAGTCAGAAGCAGCACCTTGCTCGAGTATTGGTACGTATTGATGACATGCCCCACGAGCCCGGCCGACGAGAGCACCGGCAGGTTGTCTCGTACTCCGTGCAAATCCCCTCGGTCGACGATGACGGTGCTGAACCAGGGCGCCGGGTCGGTCCCGATGACGCGCGCAAGTATCTTCGGGGGTTCGAGGGGCCCCACGAATTCAAGGAGCGCCCGCTCTCGTTGCTCCGCGAGCATTCGTTCTCTGAGCAGGACGACTTTCTGCTCGAGCTCGCCGACGCGCCTTCTCAGTGCTGCGTTCTGTGCCCTCGTTCTGAAAAAATCTGGTGTCACGGACAGCAGGTTCCTGCCGCCGTCATAGATGCTTTCGGATGTCTTCTGAACCGGGGACACGACACCGAGCACGAGTTCGCCCCCAGCGCGCGCCACCCACTTTCTGTGACAACTGTCTATCATGAAAAGACACGAAAGCGAAAGGAGGAGGACGAGCGTGATAGGACGCCGGTATTTCCAGAAGAAGTCAGGTAGGTACAACTTCCCGACACCTCTTCGGGTTGCGTGTCATTCAGCGTGCGCGCGACACGTGCATGCCATCCAGATACTTGCCCGCGCCCATTGCGACCGCAGTGAGCGGGTCGTCGGCCATTCTCACGGGGAGCTGCGTCTCTTCGTTGATGAGCTTATCGAGACCCCGCAGCAAAGAGCCGCCGCCGGCAAGCACCATCCCCCTGTCGACGATGTCCGCCGATAATTCAGGAGGAGTGCGCTCCAGTGTAATTTTCACGGACTCAAGTATTGCTGTGATAGGCTCGGCCAGCGCCTCACGTATTTCTTCCGATGTAATGGTGATAGGCTTTGGCAGACCGGCTACCATGTCGCGGCCTTTCACCGTCATATGTGTTTCCTCTTCCATCGGGAACGCAGAGCCGAGCGTAATCTTGATTTCTTCCGCGGTTCGCTCGCCAATCATCAGATTATAGGTCTTCTTGAGATGCTGGATTATCGCCTGGTCCATCTCATCGCCCGCGATCGGGATGGTCTTGCTGAAGACGATTCCGCCCAGCGATATGACGGCCACCTCAGTCGTGCCGCCGCCGATGTCGACGATCATGTTTCCCACAGGCTCCTGGACCGGCAGCCCCGCGCCAATTGCAGCCGCCATCGGCTCCTCGATGAGAGCCACGCTCCGTGCGCCGGCCTGGGAGGCGGAGTCCTCGACGGCTCTCTTTTCAACCTCGGTTATGCCGGAGGGAACCGCGATGACCATGCGGGGACGAACAAGTGATTTGCGGTTGTGCACCTTATGGATAAAGTACCGGAGCATCTGTTCGGTGACCTCGAAATCGGCGATGACGCCGTCCCTCATGGGGCGGATGGCGACGATGTCGCCCGGCGTGCGCCCAATCATCAGTTTTGCCTCGCTGCCGACCGCCAGAACCCGATTCTCACCTTGTTTTATGGCCACAACCGAGGGCTCCCTCAGAACAATGCCCTGTCCCTTCACGTACACAAGGGTGTTCGCAGTGCCGAGGTCGATGCCCATGTCGTTTGAGAAAAGACCCGCAATCGAGTCAAAGATCATACTCCGCTCCTCTCCTACTGTATCATTCGGAGGGTTCTTCTCCCCTCCTGCTCTATAATGCTCAACCGGTTTTGCGGCGTATATTTAGGCCATTTTACCATGTGCGTTCAGAAATGTCCACACCGAGCTTAGCCCCATCGGTAAGCCATTGTCAATCATGCCCCCTTCTGCTATAATCGATGCCGCTTCAACCTTTCTGAGGAAATCGTAGGCAATTTTCATGCCGTTTAGTTTACCGGCGGATTTGACTGATGGAATCGAGACTTCTTGAAATACATGACGGCCCGGACGCGGCCCAGTTCTGCACAATTCGGAGAAGCGACCAGACGCCCGTGACGGCCTGTCGAATGCCATTGCCCGAGTATCTCCAGCCGAGGGATATTCTGGCGGCGCTTGAAGGGAGGCCACACCTATTTCTGCTCGAGAGCGCCGACGGGCCGTTGAAGACGGCGCGTTTCTCCATTATCGGGTGTGATCCAGTGTTTACTTTTTGCGTTAAGCGGTCCGTTTGCACAATCGCCGGCCCGAATGGAACGAGAACGAAACGCGAGCACCCGATTCGGCTGTTGCGCGAGCTTCTTGCACCGTACAAGGCGCCCCACCATCCCGGATTGCCGCCGTTTTACGGAGGCATGGTCGGGCTCTTCTCATACGACATGAAGAACTATTTCGAGGCGCTGCCCGATACTGTTGAGGATGATCTTTCGATGCCCGATTGCTCGGCCACATTTGTTGATGCCATCGTACTCCATGACCGCCAGCGCAGCACCGTGGAGATTATTGCATCGGAATTTGATTCACCCACAGTGCCGCAGTCTCACGAAAGAGCGTACGCGAAGGCGACGGCATTGCTCGAAAAAATCAGGACCGGTCTTGCCCGCGGCCACGAGCACCGGCAGATTCGATTCGGCGAGATTCGCTCGACGCACACGCCGGAGCGCTACGCTGAGATGGTGCTGCGCTGCAAGGAATACATTGCTGCGGGCGACATATTTCAGGCGAATCTCTCGCAGCGGCTCTGCGCTCCGTTCGAGGGGAGCACGGTTGAGCTCTACGAGAGACTCTCTCGAATAAATCCGTCGCCATTCGCATTTTACTTCGATTTTGGCGATTTCCACCTTGTGAGTTGTTCGCCGGAGCGACTTGTGCGACTGACGGATGGCTTTGTCGAGACGAGGCCGATTGCGGGAACGCGGCCGCGAGGGCGTGACCGTCACGAGGATGAGCTGTTGCGGAATGAGTTGATTGTCCATCCGAAGGAACGGGCGGAACACATCATGATCGTGGACATGGCGAGGAACGATATCGGACGCGTGTGCGCGTGCGGCACTGTCAGGCCGGATGAGCTGATGGTCATAGAACAGTATTCGCATGTTTTTCACATCGTCTCAAACATCATCGGCGACTTGATGCCGAACCGCGACTGCCTCGACCTGCTTGCCGCGACATTCCCCGGCGCGAGCATCACGGGCGTTCCGAAGATCCGGTGCATGGAAATCATTGACGAGCTCGAGCCGGTGCGCCGCGGCCCCTATACAGGCTCGCTCGGCTGGATTTCGTACGCGGGAGACATGGACCTCAACATTATCATCCGCACGTTTGTCGTGAAGGACGGGCATGCATACATTCAGGTGGGCGGCGGCGTGGTGGCGGATTCCGAACCGGAGAGGGAGTACCACGAGACGCTCAGCAAGGCTCAGGCACTTATCGAGGCTCTGAAGACCGGCGAGAAGATGTAAGAAAAGAGCCGTCCGAACCGCAAAGGCGCAAAGACCGCAAAGAAGTCAGGTTTTCCTTTGGGCTCTTTGCGTCTTTGCGGTTTATTTCTGAAAAAAAAGGAAAGGGGGCCTGTGGGACATCAGAATCTGATATATCTCAACGAACGATTCGTGCCGGAGGCTGAGGCGCGCGTCTCCGTGTTCGATAGAGGATTCCTTTACGGTGACGGAGTGTTCGAGACGCTGCGTGCCTACGGCGGGCGTATTTTTCGCCTGAACGAGCACATGCGGCGACTCGAGCAGTCGGCGTCACTGATCGGGCTGCGCCTGCCTCAGGCTGACCAACTCGCGGATGTGTGCAGGCAACTTATCGAGCGGAACGGTGCCGAGGATGCCATGCTGAGGATGAGCGTGACACGTGGTCCCGCCGTCGGGGGGATCGGCATTGCACGGGCTGGGGAACCGACCATCGTGGCCTTTGTGAGGCCACCGATGCCTCTGCCGTCTGATGCATACACACGCGGGGTATCTGCGCGAATCGTTGCTGTGCGGAGAAATTCTTCTCAGGCGCTTGATGCGCGCATAAAATCCATGAACTTCCTCAATAGCATTCTCGCACGGGCGGAGGCGGAGACCGCGGGAGCCTACGAGGCGATACTGCTGAATCATTCTGGACACATTGCTGAGGCAAGCACCGCAAACGTTTTCTTTGCGACCGAAAAAAGACTTATAACTCCTTCTGCGGACAGTGATATTCTGCCGGGTATCACCCGCGCCGCGGTGCTCGATATGGCCGAAGCCATGGGCATGCCGTGTGAAGAACGGGGTATTAAGCCGTCGGAGTTGAGCGAGCTCCGAGAATGCTTTCTCACAAGCAGTGGAGTGGAGCTTCTGCCGGTGACCGAAATTGACGGCGGTGCTGTGGGAGCCGGGGCGCCCGGGCCGGTGTATGAACGTTTGCATCAGGCATATCGAGAGCTTGTCCGAAGGGAATGAATCACGATGTCAGTTCCAGAGGTGACCTTTCACAAGCTCGCGGCGGAACATCTCGATGAAGTACTCGATATTGAGCGCCAGAGTTTCAAGACGCCGTGGAGCAAGTTCGCTTTCCTGCATGAGATGCAGTTCGAGAAATCGGTTTTCAAGGTGCTCAAGATAGATTCGCGCGTGATTGGTTACGGCGGTTTCTGGCTGGTGCTCGACGAGGCGCATATATCGAATATTGCCATTCATCCGGAATTTCGCCGGAGGGGACTGGGCAGGAAACTGCTCATAAATCTGCTCGTGGACGCGGTATCACGGGGCGCAACGAAGGCATCGCTCGAGGTGCGCCGTTCGAATGTCGCAGCTCAAAGGCTCTATGAGGGCTTTGGGTTCGCGGTTGTCTCCGTCAGGAAGCGATACTACGTGGACGAGAATGAGGACGCTCTCATAATGTTGAATGAAGACATACCCTCGGCGCTGGCTGCGGCACGTGCTGGTTAGGTCCACTTCTCTCGTACTCGTCGCGGTGACTTGTACTACTACCCCCTAAGATGATGGTTTCCTGGCTTGCTTTTTCCGTTGTTATTGATGTTATTTATATGGCAAACATGCGAAGAATAGAGAAATGAATTTTAACCACAAAGGCACCAAGACACCAAGTAAGAACGGAAAAAAAGAATTGCCTTGGTGCCTTTGTGGTTGAAATTGCTGTTTAGGCCTCTGAAATCTATATGTTTCGTTGTACTATGGCGGGCTATGAGAGTCCCAGACTAATCCAGCTTCAGCAATCGTGCGGCGGCGCCTCCCATGATAATATCTAGTTCTTCCTTGCTGAATGAATGGTCTTTGCGATTGACGGCGTCGCGGACGGCCGCGATATAGTTCTTCGACGGCATCATGAGCTTGAGGTATGGATTGTCCGTGCCGTACATCACCCGCCACGGCCCGATTTCATCGAGCGCAGACCGCAGCATGCGGTAGAATTTGTCCGCATGCGCGGGAAACGCGCGCTGCCAGCCGGAGAAATCCACGTAGAGATTCCACTTGCTTCCCGCAAGCGCGAGCGCTTCCTCCCACCAGCAGTGGCCGACGTGCGCCATGATGATCTTGAGGTCGGGGAAATCCGCGGCCACGCTGTCAACGAACACGGGCCGCGAGTATTTCGCCTTCATCGGCCCGGGTTGCGTGCCCGTGTGGAACAGCACGATCGCTCCAAGTTCCTGCGCCTTGCGGTACAGCGGATAGCATGCGGGGTCGTCGGGATAGAAGCCCGCAGTCGGGTGCAGCTTGAGTCCGCGCGCGCCTTGCTCGGTCACGCCCCTTTCGAGCTGGGCGACGGCATCCCTGCGGCGCGGGTCAACGGCGACAAAATGCACAAGACGCTTCTTATGCCGCTTCGCAATCTCGCTGAAGATGCGGTTCTGCTCGGCGATGGGAACGCATTCAGAATCGCCTGAACACGGCTCGGAGGCGCCGAGCGCATAATCCACCGGAAAAATCACCGACACGTCCACGCCGGCCTCATCCATATCAGCGATCAGAAGCTCGCCCGTAGGGTCTTTCAGCTGTTCGGTTGCACCGGCGACAAGCGCGTCTGCGTCGGGATACTCGCCCGTAGGCCTCGCCATATTCGCAGCCACGACCTGCCCCAACCCTCGCATGAATGCCTTTGGTATCCAACCTTCGTCATACACATGGACATGAGCATCGATTATCATGTATTGTTCCTCTCTTCTCTCTCTTCCCGTGAGCGACTTCGGAATCAGCCTATCTTGTACACCCGCTCCGCTGCGGCGCCTAAGACAATATCTATCTCTTCCTTGCTGAACTGATACATTTCGCAATTGACTGCGTTCTTGACTGCTCCAACCCATTGCTTGGAAGAAAGTACGAGCTGGAGATAGGGATTGTCGGTGCCGTACATGACACGCCACGGGCCGATTTCGTCGAGCGCGTACCGGAGCATATGGTAGAACTCATTTGGGTAATAGAGGAACGTGCGCTGCCAGCCGGAAATGTCGATGTAGAGATTCCATTTCGTGCCGGCGAGCGCGAGCGCTTCCTCCCACCAGCAATGGCCGACGTGCGCCATCACCATCTTGAGGTCAGGGAAATCGGCGGCGGCGCTGTCCACAAACACCGGCCGCGCATATTTCGCCTTCATGGGAGCGGGCTGCGTTCCGGTGTGAAAGAGGACGGGCACGTTCAGCTCCAGCGCTTTCTGATATAGGGGATAGCAGACAGGATCATCGGGATAGAAGCCGGTGGTCGGGTGCAGCTTGAGCCCGCGCGCGCCCTGCTTGGTAACGCCTTCTTCGAGAATTTTGACCGCGTCCTTGCGCCTGGGGTCCACGGCTACGAGGTGCACGAGCCGCTTCGGGTGTTTCCGGGCGATTTCGCCGAAGATACGGTTAACCTCGGCAATGGGAGCACAATCCGGCGTGCCGGAGCAGGGTTCATCTGCGCCCATAGCGTAGTCGACCGTGCAAATGACCGAGACATCCACGCTCGCCTCGTCCATATCAGCTATCAGCAACTTGCCGGTAGGGTCGGTGAACTGGTCATCCGCTCCTTTGACGAGCTCGTCCGGGTCGCTGAATTCGCCGGTGTATTTTGCGAGGCTGGCCGATATGATTCTGCCCAGGCCGGTCTTGAAAGCCTTCGGCCGCCATTTTTCGTCGTTCAAGTGCACATGCGCATCGACTATCATGGGAGAACCTCCCTCTAGAATTTGTCCCTCGGTCCCAAATATTGAATGATATTCTTGTAGGGGCGGCCCTGCGTGACCGCCCGCGGCGAGCCGCCCGGGCGCCCCTATGTGGGCGCCCCTACAATTGCGCGACGAATTCTCTAAAGTCATCTTGGATTGGAACTACGCCAAGCGATCTCTCTCCTTGTGCGCCTTTGTGTTCTTGCGGCTAACCGTCCCTGTGGTTTGTGCAATCCCATAAATACCTGATCATGTCTTGCTCAAACCGGGACGCAGGCCGAGTTCGCGGACCACTTTCGTCAGTCGCTCCGGATAATCTGTCATGATGCCGTCCACTCCCATTTTGAGCAGCCTGCGCATGTTGGACTCTTCATTGATTGTCCACACGTGGACTTCCAATCCGAGGAGGTGGGCGGCATCGAGAGAGCGCTGTGTCAATACCGGCATGCCTTCATATTCCTCGGGAATCTGGAGCGCTCTTGCGCGAGGATGGTAGTCTCTCCAATCATTCTGGTATAGCCGCTGAAGGAACTCGAGCACCTCGGTCGAGGCGAAGTTTGTGGGCAGGTCGGAATCGAGGCGCCGGATGCGTTCCATGATGAAATCCTGCTCGGCGGCGAGCAGAGTGATTTCCGAGTGACGAAGTTCGCTGAGTAAATCGAACACCGCTTGCTCGATTCGTGGCTCGTTTTGCTTGACCTCGATGTTGAACGGTACGTTCGGAAACCGTTCGGCAACTTCACGCAGCGTTGGAACCGTGATTCCCCTGCCTCGGTACGGATGGATTTTTCCCTTGTCGGGCGAAAAACGGTAGCCGGCGTCGAGTCGCTTAAGCTCGGCGAGTGTCACCGTGGAGACTGGCCCCATTCCGTTCGTTGTCCGCTCGAGGAGCGCGTCGTGCATGACGACGATGTGGCCGTCGCAGGTTGCATGGACATCCATCTCGAGGATGTCTGCACCTGCTTCGATTGCCATTTCGAACGAGGCGAGCGTGTTCTCGGGCGCATTGCCGCTCGAGCCGCGATGCGCGAACATTCTCGGGGTCGGGCTGTTGAAGTAGCGTGTTTGCATATGGCATGCTCTGTTGCGATGCGATTATTCTAATATGAGATTCGAGACGGAGTCAATCAGGCTCTTTAACCATTGAGTGGAAAGCAGGCGCGTTATGTTTAGGTCAATGACTTCCGTTGTCTCCACCGTTTCCAGTTTCGTGGCACAAGGCCATCAGACCA
>QZKI01000067.1 GCA_003598055.1 Candidatus Abyssobacteria bacterium SURF_17
TCATCATCAACGTGCACGAATGCGACGTCGTGAAGGAGATTTTCAATCTTACCGGCGGAGTCGGAGCCGACCTGACGATCGAGTGCGCGGGAACGGCGCAGGCAGCCGGAGACGCAATTGAGTTCACAAGGAAAAACGGACGGGTAGCTTTGATAGGAATCTACGGGGGAAACATCCCCATCAACTTGAATAAGGTTGTGCAATGGAACATGACCCTTGCGGGCGGCAAGGCGGAGGGCGACTGGAGCTTGAGGCGAGTACTCCCTCTTATGGCCGACGGAAGAATCAAGGCGATGCCGCTGATTACACACCGATTTCCTCTTTCCGCTATCAATGAAGCAATGCGGACTTTTGTGGAGCGTAAGGGCGGCGCGATTAAGGTTGTGATTCATCCGCAAAAGTCCAGGTGAGTGAGACTGGTGTTTGAGATGAAAGGCTCTCTCTGAGAAAGGACAGAGAAGCTGTCCCACGGTTGACAATTGGGGATAATCGTCTGTAGGCGCGAATTCATTCGCATGGTTTTTTTGGCCTGTTCTTGCCATGCGAATGCGAATGAATTGGAACCTACAGACGCAGGGGACGGGTTCTCTGTCCCTTTTCCACCAAAGAGAGTGCACCAGCATTCATCCGCAGACTATGTAAGGATTGAGTGCCATCCCCTGAAAGGAGAATTATCATGGCGAAGAAATGGGAGCTTCCGGCGAAGGGCGGCCATTTGGATTTGGCCGACGGCGTCTATTTCCAGAATATGACCATGAATGAAGTGCAGGAAAGACTCAAGAAGAACGACCTGATTATTATTCCCATAGGCTCGACGGAGGCGCACGGCCCGCATGCATGCTACGGAGAGGATACCTTCCTCGTCACACGAATGGCGGAAGCTGTGGCGAAAAAGGTTGGCTGCACCGTGGCACAACCCATATGGTACGGCTCGCATCCATACCATCACATCGGCATGCCGGGCACAATTCCGGTTGATGAGGACACCTTCACCGCCACCGTGTCTCAGGTCATGGCCGGCTTTTGGAATGCCGGCTTCCGGAAACAGATTCTACTCAACGGCCACGGACAGGAATATGTGATTCCGACCGCGATTCATCGCTTCACCAAGCGGTTCCAGATTCCGGGCGTTTTCATCAATCTGAACTGGTACTATGCCATTCCCAAATGGATCAAGGATAAGGAACACGGAGGCCCGTTCGAGACTCCCTTCATCCATGCCGACGAGGTCGAGACAAGTTTCTCGCTGGCGCTCTTCCCGGAGATGATTCGCATGGAGGACGCGGTGGACACCGAACCAAAGGGGTATCTGCCGCCCGGTCACCTGGATAAGGCCGGAAACGCGTACCAACTTCCGATTCCCTGGTACGCGCATGCCGGCCTGGGGCCAATCGAGGTGCTCGGCACACCAGAGGGATGTGTCGGCAAGGCAAAGCTGGCCGACGGCAAGAAGGCTATTCCCGGAGTAGAGGCGCTTCTCAACTACATGGAGAAACTGATTGGCGACATCATGAAGAAATGGCCCGCGGGCAAACTGCCTCCCGTGGAAGAAGTCACGCAACGATTTACCGATGAGGAGCTCAAGGCCTACTTGAAAGGCCCGATGAAAAAGGGCGGCAAACATATCTATTGCATTGCTTGGCCGGCATATTGATCTCTAGTAAGAGCCGTTCAAACGGTATTAGCAGATAGTCTCTGATACATGGTGGTCAAGCAAGTGTGAAGTGCAGGAGTTCTCTGGGATCTCGATATCCTAAGGCAAAGTGAGCCATGGCATTCGTGTTGGAGAATTGTGGAACAACAGACTGATCCTGCCAAATCTGAATTAGGCCTTCAGGATTCAAATTCTGCCAGGCCTTCTTCTATCAATACTGATACTGAGCTCACAATTGTGGCCAGAACAAACTGGCTCGTAGCAATTGATAAGCCTTATACAACTTTCTTTTCTTCTGTTCTCTCCAACCACCAAGAAATTTACAGCAAGTTTTTGGCACTAAATGGCAAACCCATAAAGGAAGAAAAGAGAACTTTTATCAAAATAATTTCCAGGATGGACGGATATGAAGGACGCACCGCAATGTCTTTTGTGTTCAAGGTATATCATTATTCTCTTATAGCGGGAATAAGCACGGTTAGGCAGATGTCCAAGGCGGAGCAGGAATTTCGGGGGCTGCATCAGTGTCAGAATCTTGGCGTTCCGGCTGCCCAACCCGTGGGCTTTGGCACTCTCTCGGGGCGCTGTGGAATGCATCGCTCCTGTTTTGTGATGACACGTTTTGTCGAAAATGCAATCGACTTTCGCAACTGGCTCAACGAAAAAGACAAATGGAGAATCACAGGACGGCAAAGCAAGGCTACTATCATGGAGCAACTTGGTGTGCATCTGCGAAGACTCCATGAAGAGCGGTTTTTCCTGATGAGACCTAGCCCAAAGAACATTCTGATTTGTGATGCAGGTACAACGCAGCCCAAACCCATGTTTATTGACCTCGCTTATGCCAGATTCTTCACGTCAGAGCTGCTGGCTCGGCATGCACAACGCATAGACCTCGGCCGGCTCTTCGGCCCTTTGTTGCGCCGCAGAGAGTACGACCTTCTTGATTCTTTTCTGGGAACATATTTGCCGGACCCATTTGGACGTACATGCGAGGATTTAAGGCGTCTCATCGTGCGGGCCGCTCGCGTTCAAAGCAACCGAACGCCATTTTCGTGGGTAAGCAACAGGATCCAGCGGACTTCTATCCGGAGAATCCGCCGTGCTGTAAGAAAGGGCATACGTATGTTGATTGATGAGGAATATCGAGAAGAAAAACGCAAGAAAGCCAGAGGCAAGAGATTCCCGGATGGATAAGAAAATCCTTAATCGATACAACAGTCTCGAAGGCGCCGAAAGCTATTCAGGAAAGTTTAAGCGGCACTGGACGGAGCGAATAAATGACCGGAACGAACGGAACCTAGTTAGTGCTCTGCTGCGGAAAGCGCTTAAGGGAAAATCAATTCAATTGGCTTTGGACCTCCCATGCGGGTATGGCCGACTCTATCCGGTCATAAAGAAGTGCGCGAATCGAGTAGTAGAGGCCGACTGGAGTTTTCACCTCCTTAAGCTGGGGCGAGAAATGCGCGATAATCCGCCAGCCGAGCCGCCGTCTCCCTATGTGAGGGCAACGGCACTGAGCTTGCCATTCAGGAACAATACGTTTGACCTTGTCCTTTCTGTTCGCCTCAGTCATCATATCCGAGAGCGCGCGGAGCGGCATCAATATGTCCGGGAAATATCAAGAGTAAGCAAAGGATGGGTGATATTCACATACTTTGACCAGGATTCCATAAAGAATCGGCTTCGTGAGTGGCGAAGACGATTTAGGAATAAGCGTTCGAAGTGGACACTATCCCGCTCGGAAATCCAGACAATCGCCGAAGAAGCTGGTTTCGACCTGTTCTATTCTACGCCGTTATCCCGCTTTTTTTCCGGCCATCGTTATGTCGTACTCCGGAAAAAGAATTCCATTGCTCTTCCCTAAGACGATTAATTTCTGATGTAAGGTCGCTAAGGTCACGCCAGTTTTCCGTACCTTCTGAGCTCTTAGAGAAGTCACGATGCCCTTGTGAGGACAACGCATTTCTGTGTTCGAACCTCCACTAAGCTGAAGCCCGCAAGAACTGCACCTTCCGCCCGTCCCTCAAACCATTCCTGAATTGACATGAGCCGCTGGTTCCTATTATAATTATGCCAGCGTTCAGCAAATTCTAACCCCGTGTCGCGTGATTCATCTCGTGCGTGTAAGTTATTGGCTTTGCAGATAGTTAGCATAAATCCTGCGGGCGAGAAGGCGCTGGTTTGAACGAACTTGATAAAATCCTTCGAGCAGCTCTTGAGTTAAAGGCTTCCGATGTTCACATTCTTGCGGGAATGCCTCCGATGGTCCGCCTTTTCGGCGACATAACAAAACTGCCCGGCTTCGACGTGATCGCCCACAGCAAGTCGCAAGAACTGGCTCTTGGGATATTGAATCAGGACCTGCGCATCCATTTCGACGTCCACAAGGAGGTTGATTTTTGCTATGAAATCCCGGAAGTCAGTCGGTTCAGGACCAATGTGTATCGTGAGGAGCGCGGAGTGGGCGCGGCCTTCCGTATTGTTCCCTCAAAGATCACAAGCGCCGAAGATATCGGCGTATCGGAGGCGGTCAAGGGGCTTACGCGACTTCGCAATGGGCTTGTGCTGGTGACCGGGCCTGCCGGCTGCGGAAAATCGACAACCTTGGCTGCGCTCATCAACTTGATAAATCGGGAGCGTGGCGAGCACATCATAACAATCGAGGACCCGATAGAATTTGTGCACACGAACATTCACAGCCAGGTAAATCAAAGGCAGGTGGGAATACACACTCGCTCGTTCGCGGCAGCATTGAGGGCATCGCTCCGAGAAGACCCGGACGTCATTCTTGTCGGTGAGATGCGTGACCTTGAGACCATTTCCATGGCCATTACGGCAGCCGAGACCGGCCACCTGGTGTTCAGCACGCTTCACACGTTGAGCGCGTATAAGACGATTGAGCGCATCATCAATGTGTTTCCCCCAAACCAGCAAAAGCAGATACGGACGATGCTTTCGGAATCGATGGGCGGCGTCATCTCGCAGCAGCTCATCAGAAACGCGGATGGCACGGGCAGGGTGGCCGCGATGGAAATCATGATTGCGACACCTTCGGTCAAGACTATGATCCGCGACGATAAGACCTACCAGATTCCCGGCTATATGCAGGCGGGCCGCAAATACGGGATGCAGATGCTTGACGACCACATTATGGAACTGCTTCAGCAGGGAAAGGTAGACCCCAAACATGCATATCAGATGGCGAGCAACAAGGACACTGTGCGAGCCTATCTGTCCAAGACGCGTAAGAGCGTGAAGATGAAAGCATAGGAACTCTCGCAACAATGCCTGAAATCGACAAACTGCTCAGATTCCTCGTAGACCAGGAGGGCTCAGACCTTCACCTGATGTGTGGCGCCCGGCCTCTCATCCGCGTTCACGGGGATTTGAGACGAATCGACTTCAGCCAGGGCAACATAACGCTCTCACCCGAGTTGAATCGGTCCCTTATCTATGAGATGCTCGACGACGACCAAATTCGCCACTTTGAGGCGACCGGCGACATCGACTTGGCGTATGAGCTTGAGGGAATCGCTCGCTTCCGCGTGAATGTGCATAATCAGATAAGCGGCCCATCGACGGTGATGCGGACCATCCCCACGAATATTGCCACAGTCGAACAACTCGGCCTCCCGGAGCAGTTGAAGGACATCGCCAGATTCAACAGTGGCCTTATCCTGGTGACCGGCCCGACGGGAAGCGGTAAGACGACAAGCCTTGCCGCCATGATGGACCAGATCAATGACGAGCGGGAAGGCCATATCGTTACCATCGAGGATCCGATAGAATTCGTGCATCAGAACAAGAAATGTCTGATCACGCAACGTGAAGTGGGCGTGCACACCAACTCATTCGCTGCTGCGCTTCGGGTTGCGCTCCGGCAGGACCCGGATATAATACTCGTGGGTGAGATGCGCGACCTCGAGACCATCTCGCTCGCGCTCACGGCGGCGGAAACAGGGTCGCTCGTATTTGCGACCCTTCATACGAACAGCGCCGCCAAGACAATCAACCGTATCATCGACGTGTTCCCGAACGAGGCACAGAACCAGATTCGGACATTGCTATCCGAGTGTCTTTCAGCAGTTATCGCGCAAACGCTCATGAAGCGGTCGGACAAGAGGGGCCGAATCGCCGCGATGGAAGTCATGATATGCAATCCGGCTATCCGGAATGCCATCCGGGAAAATAAGATCGAGCAGATAATCTCGATTATGCAGACCGCCGCGCGAGAGGGTATGCAAATGCTTGATGACCACTTGCTGCGACTCGTGGAACAGGGTGTCGTATCGCGCGAGTCAGCGCGAGAGAAGGCGCTGGAGAAACATCGCTTCAACTAGAGGAAGGCCCTAACGAAGAGAGCGAGAAATGGCCGCAATTGATTCACTCTTGGTTCGAGCAAAAGAAATGAGAGCATCTGATGTGCACCTGTGCTCGAAATCGCCCCCGATGACTCGACTCTATGGGAACATCGTCAAGATGGAGGGATTCGACGTAAGAACGCCCCAGTTGAACGAGCGAGAACTGCTCGAGGTCATGACTGAGGCGCAGCTTCAGGAATTCGACCGTCACAAGGAGATCGACTTCTCGTATGCCATACACGGGGTGGGTCGGTTCAGGGTAAACATCCATCAAGAGGAAAGAGGCATAAGCGGAGCCTTCCGAATCATCCCGAGTGAGATTCGAAGTGCAGATAGCATCGGCCTTCCCGAAGTGGTGAAGGAAGTCACTCGGCGCGAACAGGGGTTGTTCCTCGTGACGGGTCCGTCGGGCTGTGGCAAATCCACCACTTTGGCCGCGCTCGTGGACCTGATAAATCACGAGCGCGCATGCCACGTGGTCACGATAGAGGACCCGATAGAGTTTCAATACGTCAACGACAAAGCATACGTTGACCAGCGAGAGGTGGGCACGCATACAAGGACGTTCGCCTCGGCGCTCCGTTCGGTAGTGCGTGAGAATCCCGATGTCATCGTCGTCGGCGAGATGCGCGACCTCGAGACGATATCTCTGGCTGTGTCCGCGGCAGAGACTGGCCACCTCGTGTTCAGCACGCTTCATACGAGAGGGGCCGCGAAAACCGTTGAGCGCATTATCAACGTATTTCCGCCCGAGCAGCAGTTTATGATGCGAACGATGCTGGGCGAATCACTTGTCGGCGTGCTTTCGCAGCAATTGATGCGAAACCGAGCGGGCGACGGCATGGTGCTGGCGATCGAAGTTATGATTAACACGCCGGCCGTGGCCAGTCTCATTCGGCACGGGGACACCTATCGTGTTCCTTCGGCAATGCAAACGGGAAAGAAGTTCGGCATGCAAATCATGGATGAGCACATCATTGAGCTCCTCCGCGCGAACAAGATAGATCCGAAGGTGGCGCAGGTCAAGATTGAAGATAAGGGTCTGCTCAGAGAGTACCTTCAGGAACAGCAGAAGGAAGGCCAGAAGCGCAAGAAGGGCCAGGCCAAAGAAGGCGCGTAGCGTAAGCAACTATGGCTGAAATTGACAGATTTCTTGAATTCCTTGTTGAGCGCGACGGTTCCGACCTGATGATCATGTCGGGCTCGAGGGCTGTGGTACGGATACACGGCGAGCTCAGGCCAGTCACCTTTGGGGACAACCACGACATCCTGACGGACGATATCGTGAGGCCACTCGTCTACGAAATCCTTACGAACAGGCAGATCAGGATTCTCGAAGATGATGGCGAACTCGACCTTGCGTATGAGTTGGCCGGCGTATCGCGTTTCCGGAGCAACGTATACTTGCAGTCGCACGGTGTGGCCATAGCGTTCCGCGCGATTCCCTCGAAGATTAGAACGCTCGACGAACTCGGGTTCCCGCAAGGTGTGAAGAAGCTGGCATCGACGCAGCGCGGCTTCATCCTCGTGTGCGGGCCGTCAGGATGTGGGAAAACGACAACGCTCGCCTCGATGGTCGACTACGTCAACAAGAACCGGCATTGCCATATCATAACGATTGAAGAGCCGATAGAATACCTTCACAGCAACATCAACAGCATCGTTACTCAACGGCAGGTGGGTCCCCATACGGAGAGCTTCTCATCGGCCCTGAGAGTATCTGTTCGCCAGGATCCGGATGTCATCATGGTCGGCGAGATGCGCGACCTCGAGACCATGTCGACGGCTCTGACGACAGCGGAAACCGGCGCGCTTGTGTTCGGAACGCTGCACACTGACAACGCTGCAAAAACAATCAACCGAATCATTAATGTATTTCCCTTCGAGCAGCGCAGTCAGGTGCGCACCCTCCTTTCGGAAACCCTCACCGGTGTCGTCGCCCAGCAGCTCCTCCCCAAGGCTGATGGGTCCGGCATGGTGGCAGCGTGCGAGGTGCTTATCGGCATCCCCGCCATTTCCAATGCCATTCGGGAAGGCAAGATCGAGCAGATGATATCCATCATGGAAACCGGTCGCAAGTTCGGGATGCAAATTCTCGATGAGCATTTGCTTGAGCTCGTGGAGTCATGCGTTATCACGCCTGAGGCCGCGCGTAAGAAAGCACGCAATAAGAGGCTGTTCGAATGACGGAATAGCCGAAGACCGCCCAGGCTGGCTTCCGCAGGCACACTTTTGCCGGACTGCCTGTTCTGTTTATGCGTGGTTGCGTAGTTGAAGCTCGATCGGATGCGGATTCAAATAGTACTGCCTCTCGAGATATGGTTCGCCATACTTGCGAACGTAATGCTGCATGAGAGTGACCGGAACGATAAGCGGAATCAATTCCCTCTTGTAGTTTTCTATTATCCCGAGCATTTCTTGCTTTTCATCGCTCGTGAGATGTGTCTTCAGAAATCCCATCATGTGAAGCAACACGTTTGCGTTCTTCTTCACTGTCGCCTTAGTCTTGAGCGTTCGCAACATCAATTCTTGATACTGTTTGATGAGTTCCTCACGCTTGTACTCCTTTGCGTGCGCCACGAGTTTCCCCATCTCCCGGTATAAGTGAGGATTGTGGGCCAGAAGAAGCATCTTGTGATCGGTGTGAAAATTCACGAGGCCACGCACCGTTCCGTCGGTAGTAAGGAACGTTCGGTAACGCCTGAGGCAGAAAATCCTCTCGATGAAGTTCTCCCTCAAATGCGGGTCGCACAGCCTCCCCTCTTCTTCGACCGGTAGAAGAGGAAAGTGCTCCATGAAGGCTCGCGCGAAGATGCCCGTACCCGCTTTGTGCGGAATTCCTTTGGCGTCGTAAATGCGGACCCGTTCCATCCCTGAACTGGGAGAATTGCTCTTGAATATGAAACCGCACAAGTCCTCGTTTTCAAGGTCCCGCAGTCGCTTCTTGGCCCAACTCGACATCCGTTCGGTATGGTCCACTCGGCTCTGACCGGTAATAAGACGCGGCGCTTGAACCTCGCCCTCCAGATGCATCGACTCGCGCGGGACTGTGAGCCCGCATTCCACTTCCGGGCACACCGGAACCCAGTCGAAATACTTGCCAAGCGTGTCAGTGATATATCTATCCCGCTTATGCCCTCCGTCAAATCGAACAGGCTCCCCGAGCAAGCAGGTGCTGATGCCGACTCTTGGCTTTCCGCTACCGTATCCTTCTTCAGATTTTTGCATACGCTCCTTCATCGTCCCATCGCCGGCGATGACTTTTTCATTCCACCACGCCTTCCGCGCTTACGTAACCGCGCTCCCGAAGGTCACATCCCGGCTATTTCATCATGCTGAGATGGCTGAAGTCTCTTCCTCCAGCGACTTTCTTTCTTCATCAGTCAAGTGACTAAGGTATTGTTCGGCAATGTCCAGGCCGAGCTCCTTGCTGTAAGCTTCCAACAGCCGCGATGTCACAGGTCCCGGCACCTTCTTCCACAGATGTCGCATGTTCACGCGAGAGATGGGCATCATGCGGTAGCTCGTCCCTGTTCGAAAGGCTTCGCCGGCGTTATAGACATCATAGAGTTGGAAGTCGCGTTCGTGAGCGGGGATTCCGAGTCTCTCGCATAACTCGAGCACAACCTGCCTGCTGACACCCGGAAGCACGTTCCGGGTGGGCGCCGTTATGACTTCTCCCTTCCTGACGATGAAGAAGTTCGCGTCGGTCAGTTCGGTGACATTCCCGTGAATGTCCAACAGGAGAGCCCCGCACTGGGGCTCTATCCGTCTGACTTCCCGCTCGGCGATATGCATGAACAATCGGGCATCATATTTTATCTTTGAGTCCATACAATCCGGCGGAACATGCCTTACCGAGGGCACCATCACGTGTGCCCCGAGCTTGAAGAATCGCGCATATAATCGGAAAGGAAGATGCACGAACATTACCATGACGCTCGGCTCGCCGTCAAGCAATGAGCCCGATGATATGCGGGGTATGATCCACGCATCGTCGCTTTCGCCAAGCAGATGAACGTTCCGACGCACAACCTCCAAAATAATCTCTTTCAGCTCCGCGGGACTGCGGCCCGGATCAATGTCAGCAGCCCTGCAAGAACTGAAGATTCGCTCGATGTGGTCATCGATTCTGAAAATGCGTGTCCTGTTCACGGTTCTCATCGTGTCATACACGCTGTCGCCATGACACACCGAATCCAGGACGGAAATCTTTGCTTCACTCATGGGGACATATTGACCGTTCACATAAAACGTATATTCGGCCGCTCGCGCGGATGCGTCATTCATTCTTAGCACCTCCGACTTCGCCAGTTACGTTGAACGCCTTACAGCTATTGCTGCGCATCCAGCGCCTAGTCAGTTTGGGGGAACAGCCTCAGCCCACACTGGTACTCAAGAGCCAGCGAGTAATCGAATACCTGATTCAGCATCCATTTGACGTATTGGTTCACGGCCTTCTTGGTACAGCGGATGGCAAACGTATTTCCGGAAGCAAGTCTCTGTGCCATTTCGGTCACGAATTCATCCAGCTTCTCGTGCGGAACGACGTGATTTACGAGCCCAATCCTTAATGCCTCCTGCGCATCAATGACCTGTCCTGTCATCAACAGTTCCTTCGCCTTGTTCACTCCAACAAGAATCGGCCAGATGACGGCTCCACCGTCTCCTGCTGCGAGTCCGACCTTTACGTGGGTGTCGCCAATCTTCGCCCGGTCCGACATTACTACGATGTCTGGGAATAGGGCCAATGTTGCTCCCAGACCCGCTGCCGGGCCGTTCACAGCCGAGATGATGGGTTTGTCAACTTCGAGGATGTTGACAATAATGTCCCTTGCCTCTTCGAATATTCGTTCGGCAGTTT
Source organism: Candidatus Abyssobacteria bacterium SURF_17 (assembly GCA_003598055.1). Lineage (GTDB taxonomy): Bacteria > Abyssobacteria > SURF-5 > SURF-5 > SURF-5 > SURF-17. Next base: position 10,883 of record QZKI01000067.1, read on the forward strand.
TCTTGTCGGGAGGTGGCTCTTTCAAGTCTGCACCAGCGCAGAAACCGCGTCCGGCGCCGGTGAGAATGACAACATCCGCGTCCGAATCGCGTCTCACATCCGCGAAAAGCGTCGCAAGCTCTGCATGCATTGCGGGCGTCACGGCATTGAGGCTCTCCGGCCTGTTCAGGATCAATCGCAGAATCCTATCCTTGCGCTCTACCAGAATGTTCTTGTATCGGCTGTAGTCCATGTGGCGTTCTCCTTTCGCTGTGAACGCAAGCATTTCGAAAAGGGACAGAGAGACCGCGGGCCAGCCTCACGATTGTGTAGGTGCGAATTTATTCGCATTCGCATGGCGAAACAGGCCGAACAAACGATGCGAATAAATTTGCACCTACAGACCGTTATCCCCAATCGCAGCAGAATCAATTTCCCGATGCCAAACATTCTATCCGAAAGAATTATGCCTGTAAATGCGCGTCTGACTTTTTTCTTGAATCTAAGCTATGCGACAACTATTATGTATGCATGAAATGCTGAGGATTCGACTGAGGAGTACGTGGGAGGAGCGAAAGAATGATTGAGAATCTGACCAAAGAACAGATAGAGGGTATGTTTGATGCATTGCCGTTTCAAATGCTTTTCGTTGACGCCAATGACCGTGTTCAGTTCTGGAACAACTCGAAGGCACGATTGCTTGCGCCGCCTGAAGATGTGGTGGGAAAGGACGTTCGCGGCTGCCATCAAGAGAAGAGCTTGCCACGACTGGAACAGATTCTCACAAATTTGAAAAGCGGCGCGAAAGATGAGGAAGAGTTCTGGGTATCTATGGAAGACTCAGGCCTCAAGGCCCTCAACAGATTCCTTGCCATTCGCGACAAAGACGGCAACTACCTGGGCACGATGGAATATCTCTTGAACTTCACGTATCTTAACCAGATTGCGGAAGACAAGAAGGATGCGCATAAGTACCAACCTTGAGAGTAGCCCCTATTGTTCGCGCAAATTCACGAGTCGATTTACATACGCATCCGCGAGTATTCGCATCATGCGTTGGTTATTGATGTAACTATTGTTAGATTGTATGACCTAAGAAATTATCTGAATTTGTGCCGTTTGCCTTGATAGCAGCTTCCCTGTTTTCAAAGAAGATGCTGGCCCGTTTCCTTCCACAGACGAGGACGGCTTCACAGAATCCAAACTCCGTGATTTGACGTTCCATCCATACTTAATGACAATCTAGTTACTTTGTGATATAGTCTTTTTTAGCAAACTCTCCGAGCACCTAAATTGAGTCATAGTCTTACTCGCTGATTCAAGGTTAGGTTGCCATGGATATAGAAAGGCTCGCGGGAACACAACTCGGAAACTACGAGATTGAAAGCCTCCTCGGTCAGGGTGGCATGGGCGTGGTGTATAAGGCCCGCCAGGTGAACCTCGACCGGCCTGTCGCCCTGAAGATTCTGCCTCCCACTCTCAGCTCGGATGCCTCATTTGTTAAACGCTTCAAAAGAGAGGCTCGTGCTGTCGCAAAGCTTAGCCATTCCAATATCATCCAGATATTCGACATCGCGGAAGAAGAGGGTGTTCACTTCTTCAGCATGGAATATGTTGAGGGCAAGACTCTTGACAAGGTCCTGGAAGAGAAGGGCAAGCTTGAGCCGAATGAGGCGGTGCGAATCATCTTTCAGGCAGCGCTGGCGTTGGAGCATGCCCACAGGAATAACATCATCCACCGCGATGTCAAGCCTTCCAACATCATTCTGGATAACCATGGCAACGTAAAGGTAATGGATTTCGGGCTCGCGAGAGCAGCCGATGACCGCTCGAAGGTTACTCAGTCGGGCACGCTTATCGGGACGCTGGGCTACATGTCACCCGAGCAATGCCGCGGCGAGGACCTCGATTTCCGGACGGATATCTATTCGCTCGGTGTTGTGCTCTACGAGATGCTCACGGGCAAAGCTCCCTTTGACGCGCCAAATGAAGTAGCGCTGATTCACAGGATTATCAGCGAGGACCCTACCAATCTCAGAGAATTCAGAGCGGATATCCCAGAAGCCCTCAATGCTATTGTGTCTCGGGCAATGGAGAAAGATAGGAAGGCAAGGTACAGGAACATGACTGAATTTATAGAAAACATGAGGAAACTGCCTATTTCATCTTCCCCGGAACAACAGATCGAGGAAGAATCATCGCCTTCGATCGTTGTGCTTCCCTTTGTCGATATGAGCCCGAGCAGGGATCAGGAATATTTCTGCGATGGTATGGCCGAGGCGCTGATAAATGCATTGACACAGATAAAAGACCTGAAAGTTGTCGCACGGACGTCCGCATTCTCATTCAAAGGGCAGAATCTCGACATTCGCGACATCGGAAAGCGGCTAAATGTGGCGACGGTCCTGGAAGGAAGCATCCAAAAGGCCGGAAATCGCCTCAGGATTACAGGGCAACTTATCAACGTTTCCGATGGATATCACCTGTGGTCCGAGAAGTATGACCGCGACATGGACGACATATTCGCCATCCAGGATGAAATCTCCGAAGCGATAGTGAGCAAGCTTAAGCCCACTCTGCTCAGGTCAGAGAAGGCAAAACTCGGCGCCCGGCAAACAGTGGCAATTGAAACATATGACCTGTATCTCAAGGGGCGCTATTTCCAATATAAGGCCACGGGGGAATCACTGAAGAAGGCCATCGATTATTTTGAACAGGCGCTGGCGATAGACCCGCACTATGCGCAGGCGTACGCCGGATTGGCCGATGCTCATCTTGTTCTCCCAATTTATTCTTCTTCCCGGCCGCAGGAGACATACCAAAAAGGGAGGAGGGCGGCAATCAGGGCGCTGGAGATCGATAACACACTGGCGGAAGCCCACACATCGATGGGCTTTGTCAAATATGCATATGATTGGGACTGGAGAGGGGGGGAGGAGGAACTTAAGCAAGCGATTGAGCTGAACCCTGGCTATGCAATGGCTCATTACCACTATGCCCATTATCTGCTCCGCGTGAACCGGTTTGATGAAGCAATCGCTGAAATGGAAAAAGCTCAGAAACTGGATCCCCTCTCCCTGGAGATCAATAGGGAGTTAGGGACCATCCTCATTTGGGCGGGCCAATTTGACCGGGCGATAGAAGTATTGCGGAAGACTGTCGAGATGGATCCGAATCATCCCTATACTCATCTACTCTTGGGCTGGGCATACTCTGCGAAATCAATGAACGAAGAGGCTCTGAGAGAGTTCGAACGGGAAAGGGAAGTTTTGGGCGTATGGAATGCTGCAGCGGAATGCAGTATCGCTAACTGGCATGCGCTCGTTGGGAAGAGGGATAAAGCCCTGGACATACTCAACACGTTCTTGATGCGCAGCAAAACCGAGTATGTGCCTCCGACCTTTATTGGATTGCTCTATCTCACGCTTGGAGACATCGACAGGGGATTCGAGTGGCTTGACAAGGCCTGCGATGGCGGCGACGTTTGGCTTCTCTATATCCAGGGAATTCCAGACACCGCTCCCTTGCTTTCCGACCCACGATTCAGCGCGATTTTGAGGAAAATGGGGCTCGAATCATGATCGGCAAGACCATATCGCACTATAAGATTCTAAAGAAACTCGGTGAAGGCGGGATGGGTGTGGTCTATAAGGCCGAGGATACGAAGCTGAAGAGGACGGTGGCGCTCAAGTTTCTGCCGCCTGAGCTGGTTCAATCTGAAGAGTGGAAAGAACGATTCCTCCGCGAGGCGCAAGCAGCGGCGGCATTGACTCACCCGAATATTTGTACTATTCATGAGATTGACGAGCTGACAGAGGGTCAAGGCTTCATTGCCATGGAGTATGTTGACGGAAAGAGCTTGGCCGACAAAATTGAATCCGGACCTCTTGATATTGATGCGGCAATAAACATAGCGCTTAGAATTGCGGAAGGCCTGAAACACGCCCACAGGAGAGGAATCGTTCACAGAGATATCAAGCCGGCCAATATTATGGTTACTGCCGACGGGCAGGTCAAGATTATGGACTTCGGGCTGGCCAAGCTGACGGGAAAGACTCGCCTCACCAAGACGGCTACAGTCATGGGAACGGTCGCCTACATGTCCCCTGAGCAGGCACGTGGAGATAAAGACCTTAGTCATCAGACGGATATTTGGTCTCTAGGAGTTGTTCTCTATGAAATGTTGACAGGCAGGCTGCCCTTTGAGGCAGAGACTGACACAGGACTAATCTACAAAATCATAAATGAATATCCCGAGCCAGTAACAAATCGTCGGAGCGATACTCCCGGCTCCTTGGCCTCCGTGGTTGAGAAGATGCTGCAGAAGGATACTCACTGCCGGTACGAGAACACCGAAGAGTTGATCGTTGACTTAGAATCCGTGAAGGCTCGCGCATCAATTTTAGGAGGGAGCAGATCTCCATCCATCGCAGTATTGCCCTTCGTGAACATGAGCGCCGACCCCGAGCAAGAGTACTTCTGTGACGGCCTGTCAGAGGAAATAATAAATGCGCTCACCAAGATCAGAGACCTCAAAGTTATTGCGAGAACGTCAGCATTTGCCTTCAAAGATGAAAAAGTGGAAATAGGTGAGATTGGCAGGCGGCTTAAAGTTCAGACAGTGCTCGAAGGCAGCGTCCGAAAGGTCGGTAATAGACTTCGGATCACCGCACAGCTCGTCGACACATCGGGCGGGCACCATCTTTGGTCGGAACGCTATGACAGAGAATTGGTTGATATCTTCGCCATTCAGGATGAAATCACTCTTGCCATTGTGGATAACCTAAAGCCAATGCTCTTAGGAGAAGAAAAGGCCAAGTTAGAGCAACGTCAGACTGTAGATCTGGAAGCATATAACCTCTACCTGAAGGGTCGCTGGTTCCTTTGGAAGAGAACCGAAGAAGGATTCGAAAAAGCCTTCGAATATTTCAATCAGGCAATCGCGAAAGCTCCCACCTATGCTCCCGCATACGCTGGCGTGGCCGATTCCTACGCCTTGAGAACGGTTGTCACGATGTTGCCAGCGGGGGAAGACTCCACAAAGGCGCGGGACGCAGCCATGAAAGCTTTGGAGTTCGATGATACGCTCGCCGAAGCGCATGTTTCGCTTGGACTGGTCAAGACCAACTACGAATGGGATTGGGAGGGCGCGGAAAGGGAATACAAGCGGGCAATTGAGCTGAATCCCGGCTATGCGATGGGTCATGCATTTTACGCGGCTCATTTATATCGCATGACCCGGTTCGATGAAGCCTTGGAGGAGGTGAAATATGCACGGCATCTGGACCCGCTCTCGTTAACAACAAACTTTTTTGCAGGGATGATATTCTTTTACGCCGGCCGGTACGATAATGCCCTTGCGGCCCTGTCAAGCACAATTGAAATGGACCGGAGTGTCATCTTTGCTCACGCGTATCGCGGGCTCTGTTACTGGCGCAAGGCGATGTTAGAGGAGGCGATGGCAGAATTCGAAAAGGAGAAAAGCATCTCAGGAGAATTCAGCCCAATGGCTGATGGCTGTATCGGTATTCACCACGCGCTTATAGGCAATATGGAAGAGGCCCGGAAAAAGCTGAGGGAGTTGCAGAAGCGATCCACGACAGCTTATTTCCAGTCATATCCTCTTGCGATGCTCTGTCTGGCGATAGGGGATACCGAGCAGGGTTTCGAACTGCTGGAAAAAGCTTATGAAGAACGCGACTCCGCCCTGACTTTTATAAAGGTACAAGCGGCGTTTGACGTCTTCAATATCCGCTCAGATCCTAGATATATAGCGCTTCTCAAGAAGATGAAACTAGAACCATGATCGGTACGACCATATCCCACTACAGAATCCTCGAGAAGCTCGGCGAAGGCGGGATGGGTGTGGTGTATAAGGCCGAGGATACAAAGCTGGAGCGGACAGTTGCCCTCAAGTTTCTCACGCCGCAGATAATAGGTTCCGAAGAAGATAAGGCACGTTTT
>QZKI01000050.1 GCA_003598055.1 Candidatus Abyssobacteria bacterium SURF_17
TGCGCACTCACCAGAAAGAATAGGGCACAAAGGGGGTCGGACCTGCCGGAAACACCCGCCACCGAATCGACCAGGGCGGGATGGACCGCGAACAAAACTGCGCCGATGAATGCGGCTCCATCGCTGAGCCTCAGCCTGGTGAGCAGGAGGAAGACAAGCACGGTGACGCCTGTGTGCAGGAGAACGTTGGTGAGATGATAACCCCACGGCAATCCTCTCCACACCAGATGGTCTCCGAGATACGACAAGAGCACCAAGGGCCGATAATAATCATAGGCGACCGGTCCGGTCACCGGTTGTCCGACGGAGAAGAACGGGCGCGTAAAATAGGACTTGACATATCTTGCGTCCCGAATCGCCGGGTTCTCCCGTATCATGGAGACGTCATCGAAAACGAATCCGTTCAGGAGAGTGTTTGCAAAGACAATGCATACAATGGCTGCGAGCATGACTGCGAGCGTCAATGTGCGCGGGCGCGGAGGGCGCGCGCCGTCGGGAGATGGCGGGAATCCATCGACTGCGTCGGTCACTCTATTGCTCCCCAACCGTCACCATAAGTACCTCTCAATGGCCGAAAAGTACCTCTCTGTAGCTCCGCGATGTGCCTCAACCACACGCTTCGCGGCCTCCCCCAGTCGTCTGCAATATGATGGCTCTTCAATGAGCTTCATGATTGCTGCGCATAATTCATGCTCATCATTCACCTTCACGGCAGCGCCCTCGGAGAGAAAGGATTGTTTAACATCTTCAAAGTGGTGCATGTGCGGGCCGAACAGAACCGGTCTGCCCAAAGAAGCCGGCTCAATGATATTGTGACCGCCCACTTTCACGAGGCTTCCACCAACAAAGGCGAGCGACGCAAGGGCATAGACGCAGGCGAGCTCGCCGATCGTGTCGAGGAGGATGACCGGTGCGGAATCTGTCATGAGCTTGCCGCGGAGACCGCTTCTGCGGCGAACGTCAAATCCGGCAGCGCGAATCACACTCTCGACACCGTCAAACCGCTCCGGGTGTCGCGGTGCGATGAGCAAGCGAGTCCGCGGAAAGCGGGAAAGGACCTTGCGATAGGCCGCGAGCACCGCTTCTTCCTCGCCCTTGTGCGTGCTGCCTGCGACTATCAGAGGGGCTCCGTCCTCGAGCATCAACTCTTCGCGGAGTCTCTCGACCCGCTCGGAGGAGGGGACAGCGGGGACGGAATCGAACTTGATGTTCCCGTATACTCTTACCGTCTCCGGTCGCGCTCCGAGAGCGAGGGCTCTTTCGGCGTCCGCGGCTGACTGCATTCCCGCGAATGTGACTCGTGAAAGAGCGTTCTTAAACACACCCGGGATCAGTCGATAGGAGCGGAAAGATTTCTCGGAGATTCTCCCATTCACGATGGTAATCGGAATGTCGAGCGAATGTGCCGCGCGGATGAAATTCGGCCATATCTCTGTCTCAAAAAGCACCACCGCTCGCGGCCTCACGTGGTTGAGTGTTCTCTTAACGATTACGCTGAAATCGAGCGGAAAATACGCTATCGCATTCCTGTCTCCGAGTGTCTCTCGAGCTGTGCGAGAGCCGGTCTCGGTAGTGGTGGTGAGGAGGACCGGGCAGGTACTGCGCTCGTTTATCTTACGGACAAGCGGTGTGACCGACTTCACTTCGCCAAGGGAAACCGCCTGTATCCAGATCGGTCTTGAACCGGTCTCCGGCATCTGCGTTCCGCAACGTAGCGACAGCCTCTGTCCGATGCCGGCTCGGACGGCGGGCGTGCGAACCATTCTGAAAAGCGCGTAGGGAATGAAGAAAACAAATCCGACTGCGAGGGCCGTCTCATAGAGAAAGAAGATGGTTGAGGTCGCCAATGATTCAGGAGCGTCAGTGGCCATAGCAGTCCTGGATGCTCACGCAAAACACCCCCTGCCCCTTCAAGGCGCAGGGGGTGTTTGACATAATCACCGTGCCGATTACTTCAATCGCGTGTATGCGACGCCACGGGAGTCCATGATATTGACAGTTATGAAAATGAGCAGGTTGGTCATGTCGTTGACCTGCGTTTCATTCTCGAAGACCCTTCCGATAAGTGGTATGTCTTTGAAGAACGGAACGCCCGTATTCTGGAAGTCGGACCTGTTTTGAATGAGACCGCCTATCACGATTGTGTCGCCATCGTCTACGACGACGTTCGTGAATATGGATTGTCGGGCAACTTGTGGTCTGGTAACCGTGTTGACAATTACCTGTCCCTCCGAACCCGTCTCGGTCTCGAATTCGTCCGTGGCAATGATCTGAGCGACGTCGGGCAATATAAACAGCCGGATCGTATTATCGGGCTGAATCTGCGGCGTAATGGAAAGGGTGACGCCCTCGGTAACGTCCGTGAATTCCTGGTCGATGCTTGTAGTTGTGGTGGTTTGTCCCGCCTCAGGCGTCACGATATTGCTCTCAACGGTAAGGTCGCTGCGGAAGGAGCGTGTGACAATATCCTGTATCACAGCGGGTTTGTTATTGAGCGTGACCAGCCTCGGCGCCGAGACCACGCGGGTATTCCTGAGTTCGGACAACATATTTATCGTGGCTGCAAGAAAATCCCCGTCAGACTTGGTGTATCGAAATACCATGTTGCCGCCACGTCCCTCAAAATCGCCGCTGATATCGTCTCCGATGTCGGTATTAAGGCTGAAGTCAATGAACGAACCGTCGGAGAGCGTGTCCGCCGAGAATTCCGCTAAGCCTGAGAATCCGCCGATTGCATTCACGCCGCCGAAGGTGAAATCGATTCCCACCTTCCTCGCTTCGGTTATGCTGTAGCTGATGAATCTTGATTCAACGGCTATTTGACGCGGCTTTTGGTCCAGATGGTCCAGGAACACTTCAATCATGTCAAGGTTCGTGGGCGTGTTGCGGATTATGAGCGTATTGGTGTGGGGGTCAAAATCAATAAGCGATAATATCTCGCGTCCGCTCGCGTCGGCCCACATCAGCCGGGGAGAGTCAAACAACTGAAATTGGTCGGTTCCACGCCTGAGGCCGCCATATTTTCTGTCCTGCCCTACTACTGCCGTCCTCCTGCCGGTGGTCTGCTTTGACGGATCGAGCACCGCGGGAATGAATGACCTCAGGATGTTTACCAGCTTGGGGACACTCATGGAGTAATAATCAGGTTCGACTTCCTGCAATTGTTGCGACGTCGGAGTCCTGACACGCCCGACGAGCGAGCCGCCGCTGGCGAGGTCCAATGTGCGGCCGCCGGTGCCAAGGGATACAGTGCTTGCGGACCCGCTGACGTCAATCTTGGGAAGCGACAGTCTGCTGGTATCCTGGAGATGATAGAAACGCGTTTCCAGTTGCTCGAATGATTGGCCGCGGAGAACATCGGGAACGGAGACATAGATGAAATCACGCTCGATGGAGAATCCGAGGCCGTGCTGCCTGAGCATGCCGTTGAGCGCCGACTCGAGAGGCAGTTCGCTCACATTGATGGTTACAAATATCTCTTTCCGTTCCACTTTGTTCCCATAGCAGTCTTCCAGCTTCCCGTACTGCTCGAAGACTTCCTCATCCACCAATATATTGATGCCGGTTATTTCAATGAGGAACTTGATCACGCCACGCAGTGGTTCGCACTCAAAATCAAACGCGACCGGTTGCGAGAGCTCCTTCATGATTGCCTCTCTCGCCCCAAATTCCTTCTTCGCGGCTGGAGTAGGCCTCAGCGATTCGTCCTTTCGTTTGATTCCGTCAGCGTCGGCCCCCTCGGGCAAGAAGTCCTTCTGGTTGATGAACTCACTCACTCGCTGCATTTCGACCTTGAGTTCGGCGTCGATTCTGCCCATTTCTTTGGCGTGTCGTACCTCGTGGGCCTGAGTTATCAGGTCATCGAGGACCTTGCTTGCCGGCACGATGCTTCTCGCTTCCTCCCACGTGGAGATTGCTGCATCGACGTCGCCGCCGAAGAATTCATCGTGTCCTTTTTCGAGGAGGTAATCCACCTTGGCCCGTTTAGCCGCCTCAATGAGTGAATGCGCGAGCTTGTTTGCAGGGTCTATTTCCAAAACCTGCTCCCACTCGGCCATTGCCTCATCATACATACCGGCGTCATAATGCTCAGTGCCCTTACTGAGGTGAAAGTTTACGCGGTCTCGCTCGATGGTAAGCACATCCGGCACGGCTGAGCGGGCGGCAATCTCCTGGTTAGCTTTGATGACGCCTCTTTTTGCCGCTTCGGAAGTCGGGTCGAGTAGGAGGGCACGATTAAATTCGGCGATTGCCTCCCGGTATTTTCCCTGACCGAGGTACTGATTCCCCTTATCGATGTAGCTCTCGTATTGGGCCGCTGTACCTGGAGGAGGTGACGCTTTCTCCTGCGCGGCCACCGGCAGAACGCACATGAGCGTGGCAAGAAACGCGAAGCAAACCATCCATGCAGCCTTTGGCATGCGCCCGGGCACGATGTTTTCCATATTCAAATAGCCTCCTCCACTCCCCGATAGCCGTTTTCGTTCGCCTCTCACTCTTCCTTACAAAATTCTCTTTCTTCGTCCAGCTCACGCCAGCTCATTGTCAAACAACTTCTTACCCCATCTATCCGCTTGACCTCATAGCCCTCAAACTGCTGCCCTTCCTTGACGATTCGCGACTTCTTGTCCACTTCTATGATGGCTATGTAGTTGCCGGTCTGTGTGGGGTCGAAAACACTCTTGACTCGGATATTAAGCCACTCAGTTCTCTCGGGGCCCCTGCCCTTGCCCAGATCCTTAGCTGGTTTGCCAAAAATGTTCTTCTGTCCCAGAAGCTTGTAGTATCTTTCCAAAGGATAAGGATTGGTGAGCATTGGGACATCATATTGCGTCGCTGTCCGGGGCGGCGCCGGCTTCCATCCGTCGGATATGAGCTCGTCCGGGTTCTTGCCGGAATTCCCGCTCGCCTCACTCTTTTTTTTTAGTCTCACCTGAACGACAGCCATGCTCACAAATGCAACGATTAAGAGACCCAGTACCACCTTTTCCTTATACTCATACAGTGATTTTAAGAATGCAAGAATCGCACCCAATATTGCTCATTCCTCATCCCATGCCGAGATATGCGCGCTTATTGCCTGAACCATTTCCAGAACTCGTACCACTTCCTCGTTTTCTCTTCTTCTATCTCTTTTTCCACCTGAGCCTTCATCCCCATCCCGAGCGCCATGAGCCCACCGCCTCTGCGCCTGCCGGCTGTGGGACCCCGCTGCCCTCCCATTGCCTGAGCGACAGCCTTCACTTGAGCGGCCACCTGGCTCTTGAAGACCATGGTCGTATTTATCCTCGCGTCAACCGTGAGCTGTTGAGCGGACCCACTGCGCGCAATGCCGCGGGGAGTAATGTCCATGTTCTCGATGAAATAGTGGGACTCCGATTCCTGCAAATTATACAGGAATGACAACAGGGCTTGGGTATCGATGGTCAATTTGACCGAGTAGCTCATGATGTTGACTGCGCCCGTGCGACGCCCCTTGCCTGTGTTGTAGTCTTCAAGGAAAAGCTTGTCAAAAATGATTGTTCCGCCGGACGAGCGCGCCTTGGCCATAGCCTCCGCGATTCCCTTCAATCCCGCAGCCCTGTTCATATAGTATGCTGCCTCGTCGGCATGATCGAGCTCCGCATAGAGGCGAATGTCCGGGGGGGATATCTGCGCATTCTTGAGAATCGTCTTTATCCCTGATTCCGTGCTTTCCATCACCTGCTTCATGTAATCTCGATAGAGTTCCCGGCGAATCTCGGGGTCCGGGTCCTGCAGCTCTTTCGGAAGGTCGCCTGTCTCGACGCCGGGTGTCTTTATTTTTTTCAGCGCTTCATTTGCCTTGATGAGGCTGTTAATCTCCTGGCGCAACACCTTGAGTTCATCTTGCGGGTTCTTCTGATTTGCGAACGCTTTTCGAAGTTCGCTTAGCCGCTTCTGTCGGGTGGAAACCTCAACCCTCACATCCCTCCATTTCGCCACATAGGGCTTCAAGTAGAAAAGATAGAGTGCGACTCCTGCGGCGATCGCGACAACGATGCCGCCTATGTTGACCACGAGTTTTCGATTAAGTTTTGCCTCCACGTCAGCTTCTCTCCATTAAGACAGACGCGAGACGCTACGCGTCTTGCCGTTCCTTCTTCTGCTCAGCTTGCTCCGCGCTTTCCGCCTGAGTCTCTCGCATGCTCAGATACGTCTTGAGGTCGGGAACTCCTTTAAGTATGAGCGCGAACTCCAGCCCGTCGGTGCCCTCCTGTTGGTTGACAACCACGACCTCCTTGCAATATTTCTCGAGCTCGAGGCGGATCTTCGAGAGCTGTTTCAACTCTTCAACCTTCGTATCGCTCTTGATGGTTCCTCCAACCGTCACGCTGCCGCCCACCGTTCTGAGAGTCTTGACCCATGCGTTGTCTACGAGGCAATCACCCAGCAGCACGAGCGGAGCGATAGGGTCAATCCCTCGCGAGGCATATCTACTGTACAAGTCATATTCGCCCGAGAGCAGCCCCTTCCGCCCCTGCAGCGCATGGAGCTGCTCCTCGAACTTTTCATATCGCGCGATTTCCTGGTCGAGGGCAGCGATTTTCTGCCCGCTGTTGCGATAGTCCGGTATGGCGCGCCACAGCAGGAGCCCTACTATACCCAACACCACAACGCCGCTTGCAACATTACACGCCATTTTGGTCCGTCGCTGTTTTTCCGCTTTGATTTTCGGCGGGATCAGACTTATCTTCAGTTGGCAACATTCCTGTGCGCTCCTGAGGGCAAGCCCGACGGCTGTGGAGAAAATGGGAGCGCCTTTCCTGATGTTGATAAGGTTCTTGGGGACGCCGACCTTCCTGAACGGATTCAATATCTCCACCTGGACACCAAGCCGGTCGGCAAGAAAAGGCTTGAGATTCTTCAGCATGGAGGTCCCGCCGGATAAGACCGCTCTCGAAATGGCGGTGGCTCCGGTGAGAGAGCGGAAATAGCCGATGGTCAGCTTCACTTCCCCCATGAGCCGGTCCAGAACAGAGGCGATGGTCCTCGAAACGCGAACCTGATCCGCAGTGAAGTTGGCCTCCTGACTTTCCGGAAAGATGAGGCCGTGCTGTATCTTTATGCGCTCCGCCTGCTCCGGCGGAATATTGAACTCCTTCGCAAGCGCGTTCGTGATGTCGTTGCCGCCGATGCTCACGCTGCGGCAATATCGCAGTTCGCCCCCAAGCTCGACGAGGATGTTCGACGTGCTTGCGCCGATTTCGATGATCGCGGTGCAGTCCTCTTTGCTCGAGTAGCCGTTATAAAGATAACAATTATAAAGCGCGAGCGGGATGGAATCCACGATTCCCACGTTCACCTTGGCCTGCTCGATGTCTCGGATAAATGTTTCCGCCACCTCGCCCTTCATAGCCACCATGATGACTTCCACTTCGCTCGATTCGTCGGGCTCGAGCATCTGGTAGTCCAGGGCGATGGTTTCGATGGGGAACGGAATGGTTTGCTGAATCTCGTAGCGTACTATCTGGTCGATCTTACTCGAAGGAATCGGAGGAAGCTTGATGTTGCGGATAAATGCGCTGTTGCCCGGCACGCCCACGACGACGTCGCGACACTTGCATTCGCCCTTCTTTATCGCAGCGTCGATCGCCTGCGCTTGAACCTTGCGGGCAATCTCGGGCGTCGCATTTTGCGGGAGGCGGAAAGGCATAAGAGACCAACTCGCCAGCTCCACGCCGTCCGAGCCCTTGGCTACCTCAATGACTTTGACCGACGAAGAACCGGCATCGACGCCGATTTTCTTCCCCCCTGAAACGATACGAAGGCCGATGGCACTTCCCCCCTAGAAAAAGGCACATGAACACCTTCCTTCTTGCCCCCGATCCGCGAGAAGAGAAGGTGAACAAAATGTTGAAAGCAATATGGTTACAACTGAATTATATATGAACATACCATGCATGTCAACAAAAAAATGCTTCATTTGTACCATGTTCGTACACGTCTTGCACAAAAACGTCCTTCACGTTCCGCTCATCGCGAGTTCGCTGCCCGCTCCTTGTCACTGAGACCACAGAAAACACCCACTGAAACTCGGCGCACTCTGTACTGCTCACTCTTGAACTCTTGAATTTCTTTCGTTGTTCAAAAGCATCTCTGTATAACTCATTATTCTTGATTCCCGCTTGCGCGGGAATGACAAAAAAAGCGCGCTCATTCGTGATTCGTGTTCCAAGAGTCTCTTTAGGTTTTTGGTTGCAGCCGTGCCGCGTTGTGCACATTGTCCCGCGCACATGTCGGAATCCTGCCCTTTTCTGGCAGCCAGAACACGTACCGCCCAGCAAGATGCAAAAATTGTTCCTTTCGCTGCCAATCTGCGTTCTTTCCCGCCGAAATTAACGGAACTGCTCCTGCCTGAGCTTCGTCGGCCTGCCAATGTCTTTTTCGAGCGACCCGCCGGGTGCAACGACTTTGATGCGAACAGTTGCGGGCGTGAACGCGTAGGGGTCCGTATCGTTCTCCCTCTTCAGCACATCGCGCGCCCAGAATATGACATCGTATTCGCCAGTCACCGGCTGGTTGTTGGTGTCAACGAATTGTATTGTCTTTGTGTACGGCGCGCTCACCGGCGCTGAGTCCGCCGGCTCCGTACCGCTCGCTTCACTCGCCTTGAGAGCAGGCGAGCCCGTAACCGGCACTACTTTCCAGTCATAGTTATAATAGGGTATTTGACTGCCGTCAGGCTCATCTCCGGTCTGAGTGCTGGGAGCGCCGCCGGAGCCGAATACCGTGAACGATAGATATGCGGTCGACCGAGCAGTTGAAACCGTCGCCCCAAAGGGAGTCCCTCCGGGCCCCTGGATGTTGTTTACCCACTTGGAAGCGTCGTTGTGCGAGACGACAACGGTATCCAAATCGGGCTTATAGATTACAACAGTGCCGCTGACGTTGTTGGTTGCGCTTGTCAGCACGTCACCGATTTTAAGCGCATCCTCATTCGACGCACTCGAGTATGTGATTGCGACTCCTGAATTCAGAGTCGCGGCCGATGGCGGCGACTTGACGATCTTTGTCTCTCGGTCGAGCACCGTCAGCACGATTGATTGGGAATCGCTGTCGCCAGTGGGCGGCGGCGGATTCTTGTCCGTAACCTTTACCGTGTAAGGATAATTGCCCGGCGTCGTGCCGATCGGGATGGTCCCCTCAATATAGATTCTGCTGATGTTGGCGACGTCGTCAAGCGTTTTGTTAGCCAAAGAAAGTCCTATGCCGGAGAGTACGGGCGTCGCAGTCCACGCGACCTCGGAAGCGCTGCTGCTGTAAGTCATTTTCACTGCGGTCAGGCTCGGAGCCACCATGCGCTGATAGGTCGCCGGAACGGACATATCATTCCTGTACTCGACTCCCCTGACCATTGGTGGGAGCGGACGCGGGAGAATCAATGCTCCTTGGGTACTGACATCGAGCCGGTAGAAATGCTCGACGGGGTCTTCATCCCCTTCATCATCCAGCCGGAGGGTGAATCCGAAGCTGCCGGCATCTTCCGGGCTGCCTCCGTCGAGTGTGATGCTGGCGCCCGTTGTTGTCGTCGGGCAATACGGCGCGAGCGACAGACCCTCCGGAATCGTGCCTGCTGAAATGCACCAGTATTTTGCTCCGGTGCCGCCTTGGGCGGTAAATGTCTGGCTGTAGGCCTGCCATTTCTCTGCGGCAGTCAACTCGGGTCCGGGTGGGTCAATCGCAAGCCCGGCAACGTAAATGCTCAAAGCCTGCTCGGCGGTCTGGGCGGGCGACGAGTCATCGGTCACGCGCACGGTGAAGTTATATGTTCCCGGCACGGTATAAGGAGGGGGAGCCGGATAGTAGATTTTGAAATCGTAGTCCGAAGCGCCCGTGTTCGACTGCTCAAAATACAGAGGAAGGTAGTTCGGAGGATGATCACCGGATATGATTTCCCATTCGTAGCCGTCAATATGTTTCCTTCCTCCGGTCGCCTGAACGTACTGAGTATACGTGCCGTATTTATTGGCGTCGGGAAGTGATGTCGTAAGAATCCGGAGCGGCTCGTCTCCTCCGCTAAAGGGATTCCAGTCCGCCTCGACGCGAATGTCAAAAATCCTGAGCTTAGCGAGGTCCGCTTCCGTCCCTCCACACAATGGGCACCCAGTGAGGCAGCCGTCCTTTCTCGTGCGCGTTCGCACTTTCACCTGGGTTTCCACATTAATGTCGTCTGCAAGCGCTGCGGGACCGAGCGTTTCCTGTGCGGGGTCCTCATTGATGAAGAAAATGTCGAACTCCGTGCATACGACTTCGTCCCTGAATGTTCTGAGATCGTCGGTCGTCGCCCACGGCACGAACTCACCAAAAGCATAGCGCTCGAGAGTGAGTGTCTTACGATCGCCGCTCAGACTTACTATGAAGCCCGCCTCTTCCGTACCGCTCGTGAAAAACGGCGACGGGCTCTTGTCCACGTTGAAGATCGCCGTGTCATTCACTCCGATATTGGCAAATCCGGCGTCCCGCGTAAGCGTGAAGCGCACCATCTCATTCCAGCCCTCGTCAACGAAGAAGCTCGCGCCGGAGTCGCTGTACTCTATTTTCCACTGGGCGACATTGTCTAGTATCTGGTTGTTAGCTCCATCTCGCAGAACAAAAAGCCCCACGTTTCTGATAAATCGCGGCAAGGTCTGAGGATTGAACGGCCACTGGCCGCTCAAATTGAAGCCCGTGCCGAAAGGAGCATCGGTATATGTTGTGGCGAAGCTCGTCAGGTTCTCATCCGCCGCCCGTTCCGGCCGAACAGTCCCGCGAAGATTGTTTACGAGAGTTGTGCAGTCCGTTGCATCTCCGCCGCTGTAAATCTGTGACGTCGAGCCAACCGGACGAAAGGTATAGTCCTGAGCCATTACGCGCACCGAGCGAGCAAGCAAAAGGACGAGAATCCCAACTGCCAAGAAAAAAACCGCCGCCGTCGTGAAGTACCGGTTACGCTCGCGCCTACTCACAAAACCATCTCCTTCTTTCGGAACCACAGACTACCATAAGAGAAAAAATTCTTTGGAACCACGGATTCACACGGATTTTCACGGATTCATGTTAAAGTCATAAACCTAAAGAATAAGCCTCTTGAACTTCAGGGACTGTTCGCCAAAATTTAATAACATTCCCAGTTTTACATCGGTAGCTTTCAAGTAATTCATCAATTGTGCTTCTTCATTGTTGGTCAATGACCGTACTGCTTTGAGTTCCCCAAGTATCTTTCCATCAATCCAAAAGTCACAGATAAACTCTTTCACTTGTCTTCCCTTATAGTAGACAGGGAGCGCCTTTTGACGCTCAAATAAGATTTGACGCAGTTGCATCTCGTATGCGAGCGCTTCTCCATATACGCTCTCGAGGAAACCTGCACCGAGAGTTGTATGTACTTCCATGGCAGCGCCAATAACTTTTCCCGTAAGGTCTTCATACAGCAGTTTGCCCAAGTTGCTTTTCCTATTTTGGGTCAGCTCTCGCCCGAATCCGTGTGAATCCGTGCTAATCCGTGGTTCCTGACTCTTTCCTTCTTCATCCAGAATCCGTGCAAATCCGTGCAAATCCGTGGTTCGTGATGTCTTTTCTTCTTTTTCTTCTTTCTCAGAATCCGTGTGAATCCGTGATAATCCGTGGTTCCAGACCCTCTTTTTCTTCTTTTTCCAAAATCCGTGTAATCAGTGTAATCCGTGGTTCCAGTATTTCTTGTCTTTTTTCTTACCTCTGATATATCATCTCCAGCTTTTTCTGCGAGGTCACTTCAGCATCTTGTATAATCCCGTCGCCGTTCTCATCCACGGCGCCTTGCCCCAGAACAATTATCTTGTACACATCCGAGCGCGTCGTTATCAGGCTCGATATGTTGCTGAAAACCTCCGGCGTGAATGCATAAAAATCGTTCGGACTCGTGCCTACAAGCAAACCGCTTACTCTGTAAAGGTCTCCGATTGACTTGAACGCCTCTATGTTGCGAGCCCTGATAATCGCGTCGGCGTATTCTGCTCTCGCAGGACTATTGGAGGCCTCTTGCGACGAGTCATCCGGGTCGGGCAACATGAGCCGCAACCCCTGCAACACCTGGCGGCTTGCCGTATTCACGTTGATGCGTCCGAACGTCTGCGGCTCGGGCACGAGCGCCGCTCGCATGAAGTAGTATTGCTTAGCCGCCGCCGCGGCATTGTCAATCGTCACACGAATCGTGTACCGCTGCGTTGTCGGGTCTTTCGTTGCCGTTATGGGACCGACATACACCGGCACTTCGCTCTCCATGCTTGTCCCGTAATTCACGAAACTATACAGGTCATACGTTCCTGCCTGGACGCCATCGTCTTCATCCCATGTCACTGTGAAGCTATCCGTCGGAGACACCAGATAAACGCCGGGGTCATCCGCATTTGGCCAATTCACCCGGGATTCAGTGCTCTCTCCCGCTCTCGCCTCGAGGTCAATCATAGAAGTCGTGAAGTAATCTGCAAGCCCGCGCACGTCGGCAGACTTTCTGCGAACAGAAGTGATTGTGGCAGAGCCCGGCCCCGGATATGTTATCGTTTCTCCGATTTTCCATTCCGTCACCGGGTCATCAATATCAATTATCATCTCGATCTGGATAATCTTGTTGGCTGGGTCAACTTCGGTCGCCGTTGCTGTTTGGTCAGGGTCTTTTGAGGTATTCGTGATTGTGTCATCATCAGCCGGGTCACTGCTTGCACCTACGAGCTCATATCCTATCTCCACAGAGAAATCTATCTGGTCGCCAAGCAGTGTGGCCGCCGGTTTGACAAAGTAGATCTCTGCATTCTGGAACGGGAATTCGGATTCATCAGTCGGCGAGTCTATCTGATCACCTTTTTCCCATCTGTTGACAGGATTATCGTAATTGCCTTTGACAACCATCCAGCCGCCGGGCGCATTGCTGCCGCCGGTACCCGTATGGATAGACATCAGGACTGCATACTGGTCGGGGTCCTTCGTTGTATTGCGAATGACAGAGAGTCCCGGCGCCAGGTCTTCGTCGTTGGTCGCTCCTTCCCCTTCCCCATATCCGATGATAGCGACGTATTCGTTGTAGAACGGCACGCTTGTGAGCTGGCCGACGTTCGAGTAAAAACGGTTCTTCACGCGGCCCTCGGGCATCGCGACGCGTCTCTGCTCGTCATCGTAGTCGCTGTAATCGGTCTCCTCGCCGCCTGCGCTCAGGTTATTCGCCTCCGTCGGCGTTGACCATAACCAGAGGTAACGATACGATGGCGCCGGGTCAGTTGGATCGGAGCTCCAGGGGTACCACGGGTCCCATGGGAATTGCCAATCGTCGTAATTGCCGTCGGAGAGGACCGCATAGTCTTGCAGCTCGAACCATGTGGTTCCGGTGAATGCCTGCAACTTGAATTCCTGGCCCGAGTCAAGCCTTTCTCCCTGCTTCGAGGGATGCTCCCGCTGGAGGCTTCGGAACCCCTCGCGCACGTCCTCCCAGTCGTAGGTTATGCGGTCCACCAGGTTGCCATTTGCATCGTAGAGAGACACCGTTCCGACATCAACGTGAGAATACGTGTTTCTGTCTCCGGCGGGTCCTGTCGTGTCATTGTTGTCATCGAACGGCTCGTTGCCGAAGAAATCCACGGACGCCGAATAAATGTTTGCGATTGAAGTCAACTGATACACATTGTATGCAGCAAGGGTCGAGGACACATCCGCCACTTCCGTCCAGGTGTCGAAGAAGGAGATATCGTTCCCGATCGTCTCCGACGAAGAGCCGGTGTAATCGTCTCTGTCAACCACGAACACGAGATATTGCGGCGGCGGCGGCGCGCTCGGGACCACGCTGTCAACGGGCACAATGCCATAACTAGGCAAGGTAAGCTCATACGTCTCGCGATAGTACACCGGCGCAGCGGTCTGGCTGATGTCTTTGACATACTCGGAGACAATCTTCCAGCCGCTGAGGTCGACAGTTTCGTTCCCGATATTGACGAGTTCGAACCACTCGCAGTCGGGCTCCTGACTGAAATAGAACCAGTCGATATCAACCGTGTCCACATCCGTGTATCCCGATGTGACGCCCGGCTTGAAGAAGCTGAGCGTATTCGGGTATCCACCGCCGTACAAGGGCACAAAAATCTCTTCGATATACCAGTTGTAGACGGTTGTGCCCACATTGGCCGTCGCACACCTGCTTGTACTCGTCTGGTTCCCATACATGTCAAACGCGGGATTCGTTCCATTCGGATATGTCGTGCTGTTCAAAACCACCTCAAATCCGCGGTCAGCCGTATAATCTTCTTGACCGTCGCTTCTTACGCGCATGCGCAACTTGAAGTAATACGGGTCTCCGGTCTCATCCCTTAAAAACGGCGGGTTAGGAAGCACAATGGTGAATGAGCTGGACGCTTCATCACCGCCGGGAGTTTCCCCGGGGTCCGTACCGTCGTTCATAAGATAGTCCCATGTCAAGAATCCGCCATCCGGCAAGGGCGACTTTGCGCCTTGATCCGTCGGGGTCAAGCCATAGTTTGTTGCGGTATCCCAAAGATCGCTGGACGCTCCCGAACCGACCGCCCCATTCTCGGCCTCGTACACGCTCGTGGCCGCACGGACCATGACCTCATTGATGCGAACGGCCTCGACGCCGGCGAAGATATTGCCGGCAGTGTCCTTGATCTCGGTGCGCGCGTTGTTGCGGTCGCGGAAGTCATAGATGTTCACGGCTGCCTGCATGTTGCGCAAGTCGGGCCGCTCGTAGGCGTCGGTATCGCCCGTCTTCGTAGCGGGATACACGGTGCGCATGGTCGCGGCGTCTTGCTCCGGCGCTGCCACGTTCAGGTTCGTCCTCAGGCCGCCGTCCTTATTCAGGTTGCGGTCGGATGAGAGCGTGGACATGAGATGACGCCGCTCGATGGAGGTGTCCGTCGCGGCGTCGAAATTCGTGGTGACCGTCGCTGTTAAGAAGTCGCCGCTGAGGGCCGCTCCCCCCGAGTCGGTAAGCTGCTCGAGGGTGAGGATAGGCTGGTCGTCTCCCTCGTTCGCTTCGTCTGTGAGGCCGTCGCCGTCGTTGTCCACGCCGTCATACTCGAGCGGGTTCGCAGTGCCTCCAACCTCCGGTCTGAGCCGAACAGGCCGCAACGGGCTGAACTCCTCCGGCTCATTGATGCCTTCGTCCCATTCGTCAATCGTGCCGTCGCCGTCGTTATCCACGCCGTCGTACCGATAGAACACGCGATTGAAGTTGTCGTCATCATCATCAAGGCCTTCATCAGCCTCATCGGTTGACCCATCATTGTCTTCATCTATCGAGTCTGAGTCGTCTCCCCGTAAATCACCCTGGCCTGCAACAACGACGCGATTCGAGTCTATGCGGTTGTTAGCGGGTGTGAGATAACTGCTTGAAATGTCCCATGGTCCGCCGCCGGACAAGCCGTTCCGGTACAGAACAATTTGGCGGGCTTCGGTCCCGCCGCCGGAATTAAAGAGCCCACCGGCAATATCGATCTCGTATGTGCTCCAGCCTTCATGGAACGCATGGCTGTAATTTGAACTGCTCGCGCTATAAATATCTCCGCCTGCCCAAGTTTGGGCGATATTCCCCGCGACATTCACATTAATCTTGCTCGATTCATCCTGAATGAGCACCGCGTAGCGGCCCAACAGCACACCGCTCTCATCATAATAGTTGTGCCAGACGGCATCATTCGTGCCGTCATCATCAAGGTCAACTTCATCGGATTTTCGGGCACTCGTTATGGTCGCCCTGAATGTACTCACATCGTTTTCGATGGTGTGTCCAGCTCGCCAGAGTGAAGTCGAAGTTGAATCGATTTCCACGCCGATGTCTGCAATCGATAGTACGAATGTCGGCGTGCCGGAGGAGTCCACAGAGATGACCCTCGCCTTGTTCCCGCGAGTAACGTTCCATAAGGTATCCCCGCTGGCGATTGGTCCGGCGATGGTTTGCTCGCACGTGATTATGACCGGCGCGCTGAATGCCTGCCGCCAGATGTCGCGGAGCGAGTCGTGCGTCTCGGTCACTTCGACGGACGCGTCGAGCGCGTCGCCGGTGCGCTGTATCTTATCGGCCTCGAGAAGATAGATGGCGGCGGCCATGCCGGCCTCGGCAACGTCGGTCGCCGTGACGGTGCGCATATATGCCTCGGACGCGCGCATGCTCATGCGCGTGGCGAACACGAACGAGACCGCCATGATGGTGAGCAAGGCGAGTATCCCCAGCACCACCACCAGCACCGCTCCACGTTCAGAATTTGGATCACGAACCACACGACCGGAAGAGTCTTGAAAAGACAAAGCAAGAGACCTTTTGGAACACGAATTACACGAATTACACGAAGATTTCAATTCACTATCCTCTTGTATTCCAAAGATTTCTTCCCGAAATTGACCAGCAAGCCGAGTCTTTTGTCCGTCGCTTTCAAATAGGCATGTAGCTGAT
>QZKI01000075.1 GCA_003598055.1 Candidatus Abyssobacteria bacterium SURF_17
CAATATCTCCCGCAACCTTTCCGCAAGTGTGGATTTGCCCGTGCCTGAAAGGCCGCTTATAACCAGCACATCTCCCTTCACCCGCACTGTTCTCCCAAACCTATCGGTGCCCAAAAAGGTCTCCGTCCAAAAACAGGCATCGCAAGAGCGCCCTGTCAAACTCGGCGGCTCTGTTTGGCCTCTCAGGATGCCATTGAATCCCCACGAGCGGTCGCTCGCGATGCATCACCGCCTCGATGACGCCGCCTTCGGGGGTCACGGCCCAGTGCTCCAACGGCTCTGCAAGCTCACGTTCGGTTAATCCCTGCTTGTGATACGAGTTTGTCACGAGTTCCTCAAATCCAAACCGCTTGACCATTCTGGACATCGTCACCTGCACCTTGTGCTCGCATGCCACGTGATTGCCGACGCCCGGCACCTGACTCTCGAGGTCGGTCAAGATGGTTCCTCCGAAGTGCGCATTGAGCATCTGCATTCCCCGGCACGTGCCCAGAAGCGGCAGTCTCGATGAAATGGCCCAATCAATCAAGATTGCCTCCGTTTCATCCCGGCCGGGGAACGCGTCGGAAATTGGAGCGCTTGAGTCGCCTCCGTACGTCGCCGGACACACGTTATTGCCGCCCGTTAAGATGACGCCTCTCACCTCTATGCCTTCCAAATACGAAATAGCGTTTTCTGCCACGTTAGGGACGAGAATCGGCATGATACCGCATGATTTGAGGAAGCCAAACCAGTTTTGACTCAATGCGTCCCGCGGTTCTTGATAGGCCGTGGTCTCCACAACACGCATGGATATCGCAACTCTACAGAGCATGGACACGATTTCCGGAACAGTCGAGCTCCACGACACGGGCTTTCGACAACCTGTCGAACAGAAGCTCGCCGCATCCAATGGCCGCGGGCACTTCGAATTCCGCAGCCCGGATTGTCATGTGTGAAGCCGCACCGCCATATTTTGTTATGAGTCCCGCAATACCATGGAGGAATATCCAATCGTAGCCGGGGTCTGATCGCTCAATCAACGCGATCTTCCCTCGTAAACTCGCCGGATCGGTGTTCTGGGTTACGGGCGCAACCTGCGCAGTCACTTTGTTCTGTGTTACGAAGTTTGGGCGAGACACTTCAAGAGCCATCACATCAATATCTTCCACTTTCGTGATGAGATGAGGAATCTTGATTCTGCGTCCATGCTCAAACCATTGGTGGCCACGCTCTATTTGTCTCTGTAGCTCCTCACCGAGAGAATGACCGCACGAACGAAGTCCCAACAATCGCACTTGTTCTATATCCAGAAAGGCCAGTTCCTCCCGCGGAATTCCGTATTCCTTCCCGAGGCGAACGATCAACACGAGCACATCGCTTAATGCTTTGGTGAATTCGAACTTGGCCCGCTCCCTCAGCGATATGCTCTCAGCGATAAATCTGAACATCTGGTCGATTCCGAATGAAAAACCCGCCTCCTTTATCGCCGCCTCAACTGCCTTCCTGGTCTTAGGACCGATCTCGAACGACCGAGGGTCATGCCGACAATCTCCTCCAGCGGTCTGGATGCACGTGGTCTCCGGCTTAGAGGGGAAATACATATCGGGCGCTTCATCGTACCGCAGGGAAGTAATGTCATAGGTGCCCGGTCGCAGATGGCCATAAATCTCCAGGAAGCGCTCCCGGGGCATTCGCATATTCATCACATCATTCATGTCGCGGGCCATGTCGGTGGCTACTGAATTGACACTTTGCAGAAATTCCATTTCCTCATCGGTGGAAACGATTCCCCGGGCTACGAGAGAGCGCAACAAAGAATACCCGATGAACGCATAGCGCGCCAGAATGGAGAAGGGTATGGTGCCGTACGTGATGATATCATCGCACAGTTGGCCCACCGCCGCAGGGATGCCGTTGATAGAGAGGTGCGAACCGAGCAATTCTTGCCGCCGGCTGTTGAGCATGTCGATCTCGCCCATCAACTTCTCGGAGGGTTCGACACGGCCGCTGACGATATTATCTGTTATGTGAAGCAAAGCGCGGCGAAGCTCGTCCACTTCTTCTGTTGTAAACTCCTGTTCTATAAGACGTTGAGATTGTCGGTCAAAGTCGAAGTCGAGACACGTAAAGAGGACTTCAAATTCCACTTTGTCGTGCATATCCGGATTTTGGCGAAGCCGTTCAATGTAGTGGTTGACCAACTTTTCTTTCAGGGGGACACTGAGCGCCGCAGGGATAAAACTGTTAAAGCTGCATCTGACGTCGATCAGAGGATGACCGGCCAACCAAACCATCAACGAGGCCGGCTCCGGATGGTTGTACCCCACACGCGCGCGGGCCAAACGCCATGCCGAATTCATGATCAGATAGTGGTATAAGGAGAGGGCCAGCGGCTCAGGCCGGGTTCCTATCATCTCGGCAGGATTCCAATCGGGCATGTCACCCAGAATCGTCGTCTCCCCGAACAGGTAAGGTACTCGGCCGAGTCGCTGCCGGAGAAACGCGCGCACAGATTCGAGCTCTTTTGATGTAGACGTGTCCTCATAGCAGCTTGTCGGGTCCACCCGTGTGAGCGGACGGGTCTGCAAGATATAAATGTTCCCGCCTGTGTCCACGGCGAATTCGATGTCCAATGCCGTCCACCCAGTCACATTCTCTAATTCCCTCACAACTTCAAGCACCTCGCTGAGCCGTGCAATCGATGGCCTGCCGGTATATGTCCTGCTCACCAGGACGGTCTTGAGGTCATTCGACATGCCGGACGTGACTGTGTCGGTGCGCTGGCTCATATCATCATAGTTGATTACATAATACGGAGCGCCTGTCTCGAGGTCGCGAGTAAAGACAACGCCGCTCATCAGGACGTTTTTTACCATCCTCTGCACCAGAATCTGATGAGATCGCTCAATGCGCTCCTGCCCCCTCATATAGCTGGTTACGACTCTCTCGATTGCCTTCCTGACATCGTCTGCCGAGGAGGGATCGATATCCAGTATGCTTTCAAAAGCTCCTGCATGCGATGCGATCCATGAGTCCTCCACATTCGTGCTGCTGCGTATGACGATGCGCTGCGGCGCAAAGGCCGATTTGATGCTCTCAAGGATTGTTTCCGGCTTTGACTCCCACTCTCCCACAGTGTAGATACGTTGCTCGCAAAAGCGGCCTTTTGTGATAAAGCTGCTCAACCGCTCGAGTGTTTCTCCTTTCGTGCCAAGCACAAATCTGACCAACTGTTCCGGGCTATCCATTTCAGCCCAATTCCCACCGATGTCAGCAGCCCGGATATCAACTTTCTGTGTCAGGAAGAAACGGAGGAGATCGGTGAGATATCCGAACCGCACGTCTTTTGCCTGACAGAAGGGTTTGCCAATCAGGCCGTCGTATTCCTCATTGAAAAACTTCTTGAGCAGCGGGGCCGATTCGGCGCCAAAAAATACCAGACCGATGAATTCCCCGTCAATCGCATATGAGGGCGGCAGGAATCCTATGTCGCGAACCGCGTCGCCAGACAGGATAACCATATTCTTCCTCAGACTCATGTCGGACACGTCAACCCCATGACGTGAGCGCCACGTGGAATCCACGGCGATCGTAACCGTATCGCTGTCCACTCTCAACAGACTCTTGCAGACTTCGGGCCGGTAGATTATGTCGGCGTACGAGACTATTGTAGGGCCTTGAATTTCATGGCGTGCCTGGTACAGGGATGCCAGCACGCCCGACCGTTCCCAATCCGGATTGTAGATATAGTTCATGTCAGGGTAGCGGTCGCCGATCTCCTCGATCCGATACCCGCCCACGAATGTGATATCCCGAATATCAACCGAGCGAAGCGCGGCTAGAATCCAGTCCATTACCCGGGCGCCGAACGAATCGGTCAACAGACAGCGCGGCGGCGGGAGTTTTCCGTCCTGGCCAGGGTTCTCCCGTCCCGCTCCAAGAATGATCGCGCGGATTTTTCTATTCTCGTTCACAGCATGTAATACCTTTGCCGCCCGGAGCGACCTGAGAACGACCCGCATCCGAGAGGAAATGTCAAGCCCAGCGAGGTCAGGAATAATAAATCAAGATGTTGCAAATTCCCCCTTGAGATGCATAAAAGATCATTCAACGTTCGAATACCCACAGCCCAACTTCTATGCGAATCTTTTCCGCAAAACTATCCGCGGTCTCATTTGAATTCCAATAGTAAAGTCTAGTCATAAAGCCATCTTTGTGTCAAGAAAAGCAATCACCGAAAAGCTATCACATGAAAGAATTATTGAAGGGGGTAAATCACCTTGCGATACCAATCACCCGGCAGCATGTGTGAGACCTTGTCGTAGATGCCTGGTGAAGCCTCGCCAGCTTTGCATCAATCAAGCGTATTGTTGAAATAAGCTCGGTGCGCTTCACAGCGACACTTCTTGTCCCAGGAACGCGAGCACTGCCCGATGAGCGAGACCCTTTCATCTCCCTTCTGCTTTGATAGAGGACCCGACAGATTCACGGTCTCCACGCCGGTGAAGTTGTCCCACCAACTCACGACAGTATAGACCCCGCAAACGGGGCACAGAAAATAGGAATCGGTATGCTCATCCCCGATGATGCTGCCGGAAATGGAGGCTATCAAGTCCTGAGGCTCAAAAGGTCGTTTACACTGTATGCACTGCTGCATCTTATTTCAAGAGTTCAAGAATATCATCCTTGGCAAGGGAAAATGCTATGCCCAACCCAAGGACGAACAGTCCCCAGAAACAGTACACTACTGTCTGTTCGTGTGTCTGAAACCATTTCACGAGAAAGAGTTCGCCATTCCCGATTCTAACCTGTAGAGCGATAAATGCGCGCAAGGCGAGCGGTACAACGGCGAAAGACATCAGACAGAAAAGCCCGAGGTAGATTAGCTTTATTATGGCGACTCCCCGAGAACCAACGTTTTCACTCCTCAGAACACCAGCGGATTCAAGGAAACCGCCAACGACGGCGCCAAGTATCATTAAACCAAACGATGCAGTAAGAATTACTGTATAGATCTTTGTGCTCATTTCCCAAGTTTTTCAGGAGCCGATGTGCTGATGGACTGTCGCGCTCACACGCGCGAAGGCAGGGAAACGGTGGCGGTTCCGGTGACAGTCTTCGTGCCGTCCTGCTTTTCGGCCCACAATTCACATTGGACAAGATGCTCGCCGTCGGACTCGCTCTTGCCGGTGATTCTACCCGTGAGGGTAACCACATCGCCCGGGCGTGTGATGGCTATGAAGCGGACTCCAAGCCGCTTGAGTGTGCCCGTTTCACCCATCCATTTGGTGATGTGCTCGCCGACGAAGCCCATGCTCAACATGCCGTGAGCAATGACGCCGCCGAGTCCGGCTTTCTCAGCATAGTGATGAACCGTGTGGATGGGATTGAAGTCGCCGGACGCGCCTGCGTATTTGACGAGCTGCACCTCGGTGATAGGCGCTTTCGTGAGGCTGGATATCTCATCAGCGACATTGACATCTTCGAAATACGGTCCCGCCGCCGTCATTTATAATCTCCTTCTTGAAAGTATCGCGTCATTATGTAGGTGCGAATTTATTCGCATAGACATGCCAAAAAAGGCCGAAAAACAATGCGAATGAATTCGCACTTACACACTTGTCCTCTTTGAGTGAACATCTGTGCTGAGTCAGCTCCTCGATGCGCTCATCTTCTGATGACCACCGTTGACCGAGCGACGAACACTTTTTCGTCATGCTGATTGTATCCGGCCATCTCGGTCTTAATGATGTCCATCGCTCCGCCCTTGCCCTCCTTCACGTCAACGTCGGTTATCTTCGTGCTGAAGCGTATCGTATCGCCTGCCATGATGGGCTTGAGATACTCATACTCCTGCTCTCCGTGGAGAAGGCGAGCGTAGTTTATGTCAAGGCCGGAGAGTACGCGCTCTCCCTCGAAGCCGAAGACCGTGGGAAAGGTGGGCGGCGCAATGATTCCGCCGTAGCGGCTCTTCTTGGCGTATTCTTCGTCATAGTAGAGCGGGTTATCATCGCCGATGGCTTGAGCGAACCGGCGAATGTGTCCTTTTTCGACATCCATCTTGCAGGTGGGCGTCGTCTTTCCAATTACCGACTTGTCAACCATTTTCCACTCTCCGCCCTATTCTTCCTGAAGGTCTTTCACGTCGATGCCGAGTTCGCGGAGCTTCTGCTGGAGGCTCTGGCGATGCATATCAAGGGCCCTCGCAGTCTGGCTGATATTGTGGTCGTTCTCCTCGAGCTTGCGAATCAGATATAAACGCTCCGCCGTTTCAACCATTTGTTTTTTCCATTCGCGGAAGGGAAGGGTTGCATCGATGGAGAAAGGGTCGCCAAAGGCACCCACGGCCTGCTTGCGGATTTCGGGCGGCAGGTCATCCCTTCTCAGCGTATTGCCGCCGGCGAGGACAACGGCGCTTTCGATGGCATTGGACAGTTCCCTCACGTTGCCCGGCCATGGGTAGTCATGGATCACACGCATTGCGCCGGCATCGATGCCAAGAATGCGTTTCCTGTGTTTTCGGCTGAACATCTCGACAAAGCTGTTTGTGAGCAAAGCAATATCGCCCTTCCGCTCTCTGAGCGGCGGCAGTGAGATGCTCACGACCTTGAGCCGGTAGTAGAGGTCTTCGCGGAACGCGCCTGCTTTTGTGGCCGCGGCAAGGTCCTTGTTGGTTGCACTGATGATGCGGACATCCACCTGTATGGTTTTTTCGCCTCCGAGCCGCTCGAATCTCTGCTCCTGCAACACGCGCAACACCTTTGCCTGCGTGTTCAGGCTCATGTCGCCGATTTCATCGAGGAAGAGCGTGCCGCCGTCGGCTATCTCAAATTTCCCCCTTCGTTGCGCCGTCGCGCCGGTAAAGGCCCCTTTTTCGTGGCCGAAGAGCTCGCTCTCGATAAGATTCTCGGGCAGGGCGGCGCAGTTCATGATGACGAATGGGCCTCCACTGCGGTGGCTGCGTTTGTGGATTTCGTTTGCAACGAGTTCCTTGCCGGTGCCGCTCTCGCCCTCGATGAGGACGGCGACATCGGTTTGGGAAACCTTACCGATGCGGTCGAACACCTCCTGCATCACGTCGCTGGCCCCGATAATCTCGCCGTAGGATTCCTTCTTTTTCAGCTCTTCGGCAAGGCGTCGGTTCTCGCGTTCGAGCGATATTTTTTCGAGCGCATTCCGCGCGACCATGCGGAGCTCGTCAACTTCGTACGGTTTTGCAATGTAGTCGTATGCACCCCGCTTCATCGCCTCGACGGCGACTTTCTCCGAGCCGTGGGCGGTAATCATGATGATGAGGGGCGGGCTTGGCATCTGGCACAGCTTTTCGAGCGCCTCGAACCCGGTCATCTCCGGCATTGCGATATCCATGATGATCAGGTCGGGTTCTTCTTTCTCGGCTATGCCGAGGGCTTCTCGTCCATTTGCGGCCTCGATGACTTTGCCGCCAAGGCTTGCGAGTGCGCGTCGCATTCCGTATCGCGCGGATTTTTCATCGTCGACCAAAAGGATTTTCGAGTCAAGCATCCGGTTTCTCCTGTTCAGGGTTGGGGGCAGTCGCGGGCGGGCCCACAGCAGTTTTCGCCTCGACGGGGATGGTTATGGTTATGGTTGTTCCCCCGTTGCTCTCGACGCTGATGCTCCCGCCAAGGTCGGTGAGTTTCTCGCGAACTATCCAGAGGCCGAGGCCGGTGCCACCCTCTTTCGTGGTATAGAACGGCTCGAATATTTTCGACATGTCTTCTTCGGGTATTCCCGGGCCCGTGTCATGGATGGACACGAGCACCGAGCGCCGGTGAGTCGTCGGGTCCGGCTGCAGACAACTTACGGAAACGGTCAGGGTTCCGCCGGACGCCATGGACTGGATTCCGTTGTTCATTACATTGAAGATGATTTCACGAAGGGCGACCGGGTCGGCCTTAATCGCCGGTATGCCGTTGTCATACTGGCATATGATGCGAATGTCGGCGTGAGACGCTTCGGGCCGAAGCACGCTGGAGACGTTTTCGATTATGTCGCGGAGGTCGGCGACCTTCTCGGTCTGCGTCGTTGGATGGGCTCCCCGGAGCAATTGATTAACGACAGTGGTGAGCTTGTCTATTTCGCCCTCCACCATGGCCAGGTCCTTATAGAACCGGTCATCCGGCGGAAGTTCCTCGCGCATGACGTGCGTGATCGCCTTGATGGAGCTGAGCGGATTCTTCACCTCATGCGCAATCTGGCCCGAAAGCCGGCCGAGGCTCATCCATTTCTCGTTCGCGAGCATGCGACGTTCCATCTCGAGCTTATCCTGCATGAGGCGCGTGTTATCTATCGCGGTCACGAGGTGGTTGAGCAAGATCGAGAGTATCTCGATTTCGCCTTCGTAGAGCTCGCGGTATTGCAGACTCGGGCCCAACGACATGACGCCTGCCAGACGCCCGTCGCGATAGATGGGCAAAATCAGTGTGGCGTCAATGTTCTTCATCTCTTTGACGACGGCCTGGTCCGTCACCTGCCACAGCGAGATGCTGTGCGCGTGGATTTTCTGGAAGTGACGAACGATGTTCTCGACTTCCTCCGTTTGCACCGGCGAGGAGGACTCCTCCACCACAAGCCGCCCGTTTTCTTCATGCAAGAGGATGATCTTGCAGTTGCTCAGACGCATTGCGGTCTGCACGCTGTTGGCGACGTAGCGGAGCAGGCGGCCGACCTCGATTCCCTGCAGAGAGCCCAGTCGATGGCTGAGCTCCGCGAACACCCGTTGATAGTAGCTCTGCTCGCGGAAAAACAGCGCGTTGAAGGCGGCCTGCAACCGCTCGCGCACGGGATCTATCAGCAGAATGAGGCCGATGACCAGGATCGCCTCGATAATCCTGAAATCGATGTCAAGGGCCCGCTCGAGGAAATCGCCCACCTGACGTATGCCGAGGATGTAGACTGCAAGCACGAATATCGCCAGGAGCGAATAGAAAATGCTCCGCTTGAGCACGTACTCCATATAGTTGTACCGGAGGATGAAGTACGAGAAGATGATAGTAGGAAACATCGGTGCGAGCGCGCACGCAACGAGGAAGTACGTTCCCAGGCCGGGGATAAACTTGGCATAGAGAACATGAGTGAGCACCATGAGGCCAAAGATGATGACAAACATCCGCACGAGCGAGATGTAAAAGCGACGCTGAACGTCGTCGCGCGAAAGGGTGGACAACTTGTAGCACATGTACGAGGCTATCGCCAGCGCGACTATTGTCCAGTACTCGAACATCTGGGTCACAAGCATGATGTTCTCAGCACGGGGCAGTTCGGGATGCTGGATCAATCTCAGCGGCGCGCGCCAGAAGAAAGGAAGCGGGGCATATGCAACAAACAGGACCGTCCGCCGCCAACGCGAGAAGAAGTTTTCGGGCAATTCCTCAAGGAACGTGAGAAGCGTATGAATTAGCAACGGCGGCACGAATCCCATGCTGAGGGCGGACGCGGTGTCCCAGATGAGCCCAACGACGATGATGCGCTCGCCCGTCAGCAGCTCGGAAAACGTTGAAACGAAACTGCCTGCGTGCCAGATGAAAATGGCGACAACGAGCGTAAAGAACACCTTCTCGCTGTGTCGCTTATCCTTCCTTCGGGCCATCATCATGATGAGGATCAGTTGCAGCACCGCCCCCATGAAGTGGCCGATAAACTCCATCAACTGGTTGAGATGCATGAATATTCTCTCTTAAAGACTACCTCTTCGCCCTTCATATCATATTCTACCATAATGAGTTACTTGCACCAAAGGAAGCAGCAGGAGAACGAAACAGTTAGGAATTTAGGCGCACACCGCTCGCCCGTAACAGATTTCCGCAAAATGTTACAGCCTTCAGTCCGGCGTAGCCGCAACCCGACAACGTCATTGCGAGGAGCGCAGGGTCACAGACCCAAGCGACGAAGCAATCTCTCCATCATGTGGAGATTGCTTCGCTCGGGCCTGCGGCCCTCGGGTCTGCGACCCTTTGCTCGCAAGAAACCGGCAACCGTTTGGTCATTGCGAGGGAGCAAAGCGACCGAAGCAATCTCATTGTTGGCATTGATGATACAAACAAAGATTGCTTCGCTCGGGCCTGCGGCCCTCGGGTCTGCGACCCTTTGCTCGCAATGACCGTGGGTTGGAGATCACGACAGAAATTCAGGATTTCGACCGTTAGTAGTACAGTACGCATATCCTATTTTTGTTTGAAGCGGATGATTCCCAGGTTCTCATCCGCGCTGAGAATCATGAAATGCCGTTCAAATTGTTCAAGAAGGGGAAGCTCGAAGCGGTCGGAGGGGATTTGGTTCAACGAATCGAACGGAAGCACAAGGAGCCAGACGGGGCGGCCAGGGCGGGTCTGTGTGATGGACGCAACGGCAACGCTGACCGCATCCTGGGTCAGCTCGTCGTCTGTCTGACGATAATCAAGCCATCCCGGATGTTCCCGCATGGAATCGGGATACGCAATAATCTGGAAGCTGAGGCCGCTGCGCCGTAGGTAGTATTCAATCGGAAGCAGCCGCAGGCCGGTGACGACAACCACATCGTTCTTCTCTGCCGCTGTAGCCAAATGATGAACCGTCTCCTTATCAACGGCGGCGGTTGGAATCGTGTAGTATCGAGAGAGGGAGAAACAAGCGAGCAAGCTCACGGCCGCAATTCCCACCCATGCAAACCGAGCCATTTTCATAAGGCCGATGGCGATGAGAAGCGCGTAGAACGGCTGGACAAACAGGTCTGATCGTCCCACGAGATAGATGGGTTTGATAAAGGAGATTGCATACGGAAGCGCTATGGGTACAAACAGGTTCAGCAGGAGATACAGTCTTGCCGCCCCCATCCCCCTTGAGCCTTTCGATACGGAGCCGTCACGATATCCAACGAGAGCAATCACGCCCACTAGTGTGAATACAATGTACGAGATGGGCCTCACCGGCGAGACATGAGAAAATCTCAGGTATGGTGGGTAACTTCCCCCCATGCCAAGGCATTCAAGCGCTCTGGGGATTGCCAGAAGTGGCGGCGTTGAGGCCCACCACTGATGAACCCACTGGCCTGCTTGTTCAGTCTGCCTGATGGCAAGCGGCGCCCACGGCAGAAAGGCAATGACAACCAAACCCTGATACACGAGGAGCCGGCTGACATCCTGACGCGACCTCTTCCGCAAAAGTGCAAAGAGAATTCCCACCGGCAGGACAAACCAACCGAGTACATGGGTGTAAATCATGCAGATTGAGACAAGCGCATACGCCCCCCAGTATCGTTTCCTGGCGGGATGCTCGAGTGCGAGCCACAAGAAGCCGGCGGAGAGCGTGGTGAGGAGAGCGAGCAGGATATACATCCGAGCTTCCTGTGAGTAGTAAATGTGAAGAGGGGTTATGGATGCGATGAACATGCCCGTCAGCCCGATTCGCTTGCTGACAAGAATACTCCCGAGCCAGCAAACGGCCACCAGCGAGGCCATGCCGAGCATGACCGAAAGCGCGCGGACGCTCAGCTCAGATTCGCCAAAGGCGCTCTTCCACGCGAGCATAAGGATAAAGTAAAGCGGCGGGTGCCCGTCGTTTTTCAAGTTGTTAAGGATATCCGAAAGCGACGATCCCGCGACAAAAATCGAGTGCACCTCGTCAAGCCAGAGTTGGTTTGCTGCGAGCCGGTACAGACGGAGGATGAGACCCAACCCGGTGATGAGGATAAACAGCAGGGAAAAGGATAGGGTGGAATCGCGGCGTCTATGCATGCTCCGGGTCTTTCACTCGCATTCTCACCGGGGAGTGTATGAGTGATTGAAGTAGCCTATGCCGATGGTGTTCCGAAAGCGCCACGAAAAAGCGTCAGGAAAGAGGATTTCGCAGATCATGCCGATGGTGGCGCTGCGGAACCATGTGGCGAAGCAGTTGCTTATGCCCTGCGGCTCGACATACAGGTTCCAGCCGTCGAACCGGCGGTCGCCTTCGCAGACATCTGAAAAACCGCCGTCGGCGTTCTGAAAGTCAAGCAGGTCGGCCAGTTTCTTCTCGAGGCCGGCCTCGATTTCAGAAGAGCGATACCCATACTTGTGCATATTCGCGAGTATGTCCACCATGTCGATGTCAACACAGGCCGACGTCACGCCTTCTCCCACGAGACTCAGACAATGGTCCACAATTCTTTCGATATATCGAATCGGACGATTGAGGTAATAGTAAAGATGGTAATTGTGCGCGGCGCCGGCCATTGCGACCATCGGATGGACGGGCGACTCCGCGTTCGTGTCGAGCCAGTAGCCGGTTTCCGCATCCTGAGTCTCCTCATGCCATGTGAATATGTGTTCGATGAGCGGCTTCATACGCGAGTCGCCGCTCTCCGCGAGGACAAAATAAAAGCTGGCGAGGTTCACGATGTTATTGCCTTCGTTCCACGGGTCGGACATCTGGCGGTCAGCCAGCCACCGGCGCAATCCGTCGATGGTGCAGTATCTCTCGATGAACCGCAGGCGATGTTTCATCTTCCCGCCGAGGGAGAGGACTGCGCCCATCGCGTAATTCGTCGTGTGGAAGTCGAGATATTCCCACGTCTGGTAGATGTCCGGTTCGCGCATCTGAGGCATCCGATAATTACCCGCCTCATGCTGGAAGGTATTCATGAAGTCCACGAGCTCATCTCGCTTCTGGATAGAGAGATTCTCGTAATTGCAGAGAAGTTTGCGGCAGTGGGTTGCATTGTATGTCGCAGGCAGGAGCATAGACGGGAATTCTGACGCATTGTGGTAGCTGCTTGCTCGATGAACGCCGAACGGCTGCCCTTCCGCGAGCATTGAATCGAGCCAGGCGAGAACTCGCTCGCGCATCGCTCGTACTCTTTCTTCCAGCTTCATACTCCGCTACAGTACCCCATTCAGGTATTTGATCGCAGTTGCCGCGAGCAGCTCGACTCCGAGCGGCAGGCAGCCCTCGTCGAAGTCAAACTTCGGGTGATGGGCAGGATAGTGCGGCGCTCCAGTCTTTCGCGCGCCGAGCATGCCCATTGCTCCGGGCGCTCTTATAAGGTAATACGAATAGTCCTCGGAACCCATATGCGGCTTATCCATTTCGATGACGCTCTCAATTCCCCACAGCTCCGAGGCGACGCTTCGCATCAGTTCGGTCATGCCCGGTTCATTGGATGTTACGGGTGCACCGTGAATGTACGTGAAATCGTACGTAGCGCCGAAGGTAGAGGTCGTTCCGCGTACTATCTCCTCGAGCCTCTTGGGCATTTCGGCGCGACGCTCACGCGAGAGCGTCCTCACCGTGCCTCCGAAGTGGACACTATCGGGAATAACGTTAAAGGCAGTGCCGCCCTGAATCGAGCACACGCTCACAACGACGGGCTCGCGGGCGTCGAGCTTGCGCGGTATCATCGTCTGAATGGCAATGATGGCGTGCGCGGCGATATGAATCGGGTCAATGCAGGCCTGCGGCTCGGAGCCGTGGCCGCCCTTGCCGTTGATAGATACCATGAAAACGTCGGCCGCGGCGCCGACGGGACCCGATTTAATGACCAGCTTGCCCACTGGTTCGTGAACGTCCACATGAAGGGCGATGATTGCGTCAACCTTCGGGTTTTCG
Organism: Candidatus Abyssobacteria bacterium SURF_17; assembly: GCA_003598055.1. Taxonomy (GTDB): domain Bacteria; phylum Abyssobacteria; class SURF-5; order SURF-5; family SURF-5; genus SURF-17. Next base: position 13,564 of record QZKI01000075.1, read on the forward strand.
AGAGCGCCTTCCGCAACCATGTCCCTGGCGCCGCCGTAGTTCTCCTCGGCGGGCTGCATGATGAACTTGACGTTGCCGCGGATGCGCTCGCGCAGATTCGACAGCACGCGCGCGGCCCCGAGCGCCATGGCGACATGGCCGTCGTGCCCGCAGGCATGCATCAGGCCCTCATTCTGTGAGGCAAACGGCAGGCCGGTCTCCTCGGTGATTGGGAGGGCGTCCATGTCGGCGCGGATTGCGATTGTTCCACCGGGCGACGTGCCTCTCAGGAGTCCGACGACGCCGGTTGTGCCGATGCCGGTTTTCACCTCGAGGCCGAGTTTCCCCAACTCTTCCGCCACCCGTGCTGAAGTGCGAACCTCTTGCAGCCCGAGCTCCGGGTGAGCGTGCAGGTCGCGCCGCGTCTCGACGAGCCAATCGAACAGTTTTCCGGCTTGTTCTCTGATTAGTGTTTTCATATCATGCCACCAACAACCCTCTGTAGTCGGGCGAACACAAGGTTCGCCCCCGCCAGGTTCATGCGCCGCTTGTTGGATGAATCATCACCTTGAATGCGCCATGCCTCTCTTTGTTGAGCGCAGTATCAAACGCTTTCTCGACTTCGCTGAGCGGAAATCTATGGGTGATCCACGGCTCCACGTTTATCTGACCCGACAGGACGAGCGAAAGAGACAGTGGAAACTCCTCCGGCAGGAAGTTGCAGGAAGTCCTCAGTGCGCGTTCCGAGCCGAGGGCAAGCGGTTTCAGGGGCATCTCCATGTCGTGTACCGCCATGTTCACGATGGCGCCGCCTTCCGCGAGGAGGCCGATGCATTTGTGCAGCGTGTCTGCTGTGCCGACGGTATCGAACGCAAACGAGCAGTTGCCGCTGTTCGCCTCCCGGATTGCGGACACCGGCTCCACGTGCCCGGCCTTAATCGCGAGGGTTGCGCCGCATGTTCTTGCAATGTCAAGCGCCACATCATATGTGTCGATGACGAATACTCTGCTTGCGCCCATCGCGCGCGAGGCCTGCATGATTGCGTTCCCGATGGGGCCGGCCCCGAACACAACCACCGACGCTCCCGGCCGCACGCCCGCCACGCGGGCCGCGTGCACGCCGACGCCCACAACGTCAAGCATGGCCGCCTGCTCGAAGCTCATCGCGTCGGGCAATTCAAAGCAGTGGCTGCCCCACGCCGGGCATGTTTCCGCAATTCCTCCCGGATAGTATTGGCGTGTGCCCCATCCCGCGCCATGGCCGAGATGAACGGTGTTCCTGCAAAGGTTCTCGCGACCGCTGCGACAACTCTCGCACATCCCGCACGTCTTGAATGACATGACCGCCACGCGCTTTCCTTCGAGGGCGGGGAAAGCGCCTGCATTCACGACCTTCCCGGCGAATTCATGGCCGAGGACGATGTTGGGCGGATTCGGCAGAGAGATGCCGAGTGTGTGGAGCGCCCACGGGTTCTCGCCATGATAATACCGCAGGTCGCTCCCGCAGATTCCGCACGCAGCGACCTGTATCATGACTTGGTCGTCCGCCAATTCGAACTCGGGAATCTGCGTAAGCGCGAAGTCGCGCGGCCCACGCAATAACGCCGCTGAAATCATATTTCTCCGATAGCTATCTCGCAACCGCAAAGCTGCTATGAGCGCAAAGAAGAAGATGATGAATCAAGAACGCTCTCTCACCTTTCTTCAGCATCGCGGCCTTGTTGCGCGACAAGGCTGTGCGCTCGTAGAACTGCGAGTTGATTTGCCGGTCGAGTTGGCGGACCGACCAACCTCCGCGCAGTGCTTCCGTCTCGTAGAAGTGCCGTGCCTGCTCGTTTTTCACGGCCAACAATCGGACATAGGCCGACCACGGGAGTGGGAAAAACACGACATTTCGGGCAAAAGAAGATTTTTCAGACACTGTCTGAAAAATCGCGCCCGTGCCGCCTTGGGCTGCCAGTTGTGGAGATTCTTCAGACGCCGTCTGAAGAATGTGCGAAGGAGGCCAGAGCAAATAGAACTTCTTCATCTGGCTAAGGTTGACAGGACTGAAACCTCTGCCGAACGCAGATGTTAAGTCAGATGAGAGCCTTTCTATGAGGGCTTTTCCATATTCTGCTCGTTCTTTGCCGACTTGCTCATATTCAACGATTCTGCGGCCGATTTCCCAGTACGTTGCCGTGAGAACGGCGTTTGCGGAACGAGCCGCTTGCCGGCGCGCCGTCTCCAGCAAGGCCAGTATGTCTCCGACGAAGCAATCATATGTACGCAGGGGAGAATTGCTCACTCGGTTCCCTCCCGGGTTTTCTTCAGCCCAACCACAATCTGCTCATCCAGCGTACCATTCTTCCATCTCGCGATAGTTTTCTGCGGTTTTTCTTTGCGCGCCTCGCGCCTTTGCGCGTCAATCGAGTTCTCACTTATGGCAACAAATGAGTCACACACCCATGGCCAGGAAGCCGCCGTCGACAATGATGGCCTGGCCGGTAACGAAGTCGGACGCGGGCGAGGCCAAATAAATCGCGGCGCCCACAAGCTCGTCCACATTCCCGACGCGCCCCATCGGTGTGCGCGAAACGAACATCTGGTAGCGCTCCGGAATCGC
>QZKI01000057.1 GCA_003598055.1 Candidatus Abyssobacteria bacterium SURF_17
CTGCGACCATACTACTATCACGGAGTCTCAATTGCAAGCGTGGACCTGCTCCAGGACAAGGCAGGTCGATTCCTGAAATTGCAGGCTTCTTGCTTGCCATAAGAATGAGAACTATACACAATTGAAAAAGGGGGTGATATGGAATGTTGGCGAAAATTGGAGGGATATTTACCGTCGTCCTCATCGTGGCGTTGGTTGCGCATGGTTGTCAGCAGTCGGGGAAGGCTCGAAACGAGGTGAAATACAGCATGGCTGAAGAGAGAGGGACGTTACGGACGGCAACATTCGCCGGAGGTTGTTTCTGGTGTGTTGAAGCTGACTTTGAAAAGCTCCCGGGTGTGGTGGGGGTTGTCTCCGGATATGCCGGCGGGCAGAAGGAGAATCCGACGTATAAGGAAGTATCTTCTGGATCAACCGGGCACATTGAGACGGTGCAGGTTCACTACGACCCGTCGAAGGTAACATATGAAGAACTGCTCGATTATTTCTGGAAACATATTAATCCGACGGACGGGGGAGGGCAATTTGTTGACCGGGGAGAGCAGTATCGGAGCGTTATCTTTTATAGCACCGAGGAGGAGAAGCAGTTAGCGGAAAAGTCGAAAGAGGAACTGAGTAAGTCCGGCAAGTTTCAGAAGCCGATTGCGACGGAAATTCTGCCCTTAGAGAAATTCTATACGGCAGAGGAGTATCATCAGGATTACTATGAGAAGCATCCTCTCAAGTATGGATATTACCGACGAGGGTCGGGCCGAGACCAGTTCTTAAGCACGACGTGGGGCAAGGAATCGGAAGCGGCGACCTTGAAGAAAGCCGGCAATTATACGAAGCCGGATGATGCGACGCTGAAGAAGATACTGACACCGCTTCAATATAAGGTGACACAGAAAGAGGGAACCGAGAGGGCGTTTCAGAATGAATATTGGGACAACAAACGCGAAGGAATTTATGTGGACATCGTCTCCGGCGAGCCGCTGTTCAGCTCGCTTGACAAATATGATTCAGGAACGGGCTGGCCGAGTTTTACCAAGCCGCTCGTGCCGGAGAACATTGTCGAGCGCGAGGACAGAAGTTTCTTCGCGACGCGCACCGAAGTGAGGAGCAAGCATGCAGACTCGCATCTCGGCCATGTGTTTCCGGATGGGCCGCCGCCGACGGGCCTGCGATATTGCCTTAATTCCGCGGCGCTGAGGTTCATACCGAAAGAGGACTTGGAAAGAGAGGGATATGGGGAGTATGTGAGCCTGTTTACCGGCGAAGCGCATGCCGTGAAGAAGTGACGGCTGAATCCTTAAATAGGGTGACGTATTCCGCTTTGTTGGAAGGGTTGTTCGCGAACGGCCCCTACAGTATAGGGCGACCCACCGGGTCGCCCCTACGAATCTCAAGCTGCCTGCTCGACTTACTTGGTACGTAGAAAGGCAGCTTGGTGTGTTCTTACTTTCGTTCTGCGTAGTGGGTCATTCCAATTACGTCAATTACTACCGCAGGCTCACTGCCGACAACCCATGCATCGTGTCCGGTAGGTAAGAAAGAGACATCGCCCGGGCCGAATTCATATTCTGTGCCGTCATCCATTTTGACTCTTAACCTTCCTGAGACATGATACTGGGTATGTGACGCTTCGCAGCTTTCTGTTTTTGCTATTGGCTTGACGGATTCGGACCATTTCCAACCGGGCTCTAATGTGGCACGGCCAAACGTGACGCCGCCTACTGTCACAAGCTCGACCTTGCCTTTGGGAAAAGAACGCATTTCATCTGGCGAGCTCAGATTCTTTGTCTCAACGGCATTTATGGTTGCTTTCATGTTGTTCACCCTCCTTTGTATCAATTATGCACCGCTTTCTGTCACTTGGATATGAAGCAGGTACGACATCAAGCTGGTGCTGGAGGGTTACGTGCGCCCTCAGACCATGGAGAACATGCTATTCGGGAATACGGACAAAATCGTCGTCATATATTCCCTGTTCGGCGGTAAAGTGACAAGCAACGCAATTTGAGGAAGAGCCCACTGATTCCCTCTGAAAAACGTCCTTGGGAATGTCATGATGCTTGCGGCGGATGTATGGAATCTCGGTGATTCGCATAGGAGTTTCCCCGAGGAGACTTTGCGTGATAAGGGTCGCCAGCTCGCCTGAGGAATTTTCTGCGGCATTATTGGTCAAGTATTCCGCAATTGTGTTCTTGGCTGCTTCTTCGATAGCGACGTTGTTGCCATTGTGATCCTCGAGGTTCGATATGATCTTGTGCCAGGAACCTGAGGGTAATAAAGCTGGCTGATACACGAAGTGACAGGCTCCACATTGTTCCTTGTATGTCGGGTCCTCAACCGCGCCGACACTTTGCTCGCCGTGACGATTGCGATGGCTCTGTCGGTGACGGTTACGATGCTGGGTTGAATCGTCGTCGGATGAATCGAAGTCGTTTCCATGACGACTTCCCCTTCCTTCATCGGCGATTGCCGATGCGAGCACAAAGAAGCTCATAAGGCAACCAATGCCGAGCAGAAAACTGAATTGTCTGATACCCCTCATTGTAGGATAACCTCCTGCCGTGTTCGGCGTGGATTTTGCCCATTTGGGTGCGCGTGCACGGTAGTTAGATAATAAGTTGAATGAGGATGGGAGTCAAGTGTTCCGCTTTCAGAAGAGTAACCATCAATTCAGAAATGGGGTTTCTCTTACAAAATGAGCGCGAGGAAGCCGGCCAGCACTGCCAATGCGATGAGCGCTGCGAGCCAGCCTTTGAACGAGTAGCGCAGGCCGGAGAGAGTGCCCACGGGTTTGTTCAGGACTTCGCCGCAATAGATGCAATTGAGGTTCTCAGAGGGCGTTGGTTCATGGCAGTTGGGACAATCTGTGTATTCACCCACTCGAGAGCCTCGATACTGTCGTGAGGAGTTCTATTAGATTTTGAGGACTATGGCTCTTACAGTACTATGACGATAAACGTGGCCCGCTTCAAAGCTTCAGGAGTCTGGCGATCGGGCCGGTGCCCACGGTTATCGCGCCGTGGGGGCACATTTCCTGACAGCAGAAGCAGCGGATGCAACGTGTAAGGTCGAATTTGAGCGTGTCGTTATGCTTGGAGATGGCCTGTGCCGGGCAATGGGTGGCGCAGACCATGCACTGTTCACACTTCTTCTGGTTCAGCACAGGACGGGTGGTTAGCCAATCACGCATGTAATTCTTAAGGAAACCGGGGAAGAAGCCGATTAAGTCACTTGTTTCCGGGAAGGTGAAACCTGCCACTTTGCAGTCTTCGAGGCGTTCGCCTGCGATGGATATCCCCTGCAATCGACTGTGACCGATACCTAACTCCTCCGCGGCGATAGTGGTGAACATGCGGTCTTTCTTGAGGCCGACGATTTCGCAGGCGGCGTCGTCGAGGGTCACAGCGTCTTCAGACGCCATAATGAGCCCCATTCTCTTGGGTTCGCCGTTCTGCGGGCCATTGCCGTGCATGCCGACGACAGCATCCATGAGTGTGAGCTGTGGGGAAACCCGTTGGTAGAGGTCGACGAGCATGCGCGCGAATTGCATTCGGTCGATGCCTGCGGCGAGGTGCCATTGCGTCTTGCGCGTGCCGGGGATGACGCCGAACATGTTTTTGACGCCGAGCGTGAGTGTCATTTGCCCGTGTGTTTTGAGCTTGGGCAGGTTGATGACCACGTCGGAATCAATGACGGATTGGTCAATCTTGAATTTCTTAAACTGTGTCCCCGACGGATTATCGATGTCGGCAGGCTGGTTGAAGTTGACGATTTCGACGCGTTCTTGCGCTGCGACGTCGGCGATTCCGCATTTCGCGGCTACTCTGGCGGCGGTCCCGATTGCGGGGCTGTCCCCTATGAACGGTTTGCCGCCTGCCTTTTTCACGAGTTTGATGACTGCCCGCACGACCTCGGGATGGGTGGTAACGTGTTTATCTGCGGGGCGTGCGATGAGCAGGTTGGGTTTCAGGAGGACGCGTTGTCCTTTTCTTACGAAGCGGTCGATACCCCCGAGTTCGTCGACGGCCTTCTTGACGGATTCGACAATCTTGCCGGAATCATAGTTTCCACATCGGACAAGCGCTACACGTGCTTGCGATTCAGTCTTCTTCCTGGTTTTCTTCATGAAGCGGTTCTCCTGGGGGACCGGCAAGGGTATGAACAATCTTGTGCAGTCTTTCCCTGCTTTCTGCACTGTCAGGCATCGCCCCTTGGGATGGACCACGATTCAAAATTGACGTTTGCCGGCGTATCTGGCGGAAGACGAGATACAGATGCAGCGCATAGCAGCCGATAGAGATGGCCAGGATTATGCCTGCAATTGTTTTAACGTCCATTACAACCTGCTGATATCAGTATGGTTGTGCAACCTGAGCGATTGCCCTTCATTTCCTTACCTTCATATTATAACATGTTCCCGCGTTCACCTAAAGGATTCTTCCAGCAGATTGTCCGAGGCGTTTTGGATAGCCTGTTTCGGGGTTGTTCTTTGGCATGATATTTTCATATCACGTGACGGAGTTCGTGTTTAGACAAGACACGTGACCGGTTGCGAAGCTCGGGTATGAATCATTATGCTTTCTCGGCGGCAAGTCGTTATCTAGCAATATCTTGTGTGATATTATTTGTGCCATTCTTACCATCGCGGTTGAGGTGCTTCCTTGACTATCTCGGTTGAACATTTCAAGAAGAAGTTGATGGACATCAAGGAGATATCCACTCTTCCGCAGGTGATGGCGCGGATCATGGAAATAATAACCGACGAGAGTTCTTCGGCGAGCGATTTAGCGAGTGAGATTGCGAAGGACAAATCGCTCACGGCAAAAATACTCAAGATGGTGAATTCGGCCTATTACGGCTTTTACCGGGAGATCGTGAAAGTATCCGATGCAGTCGTCGTACTTGGGTTCAATGAAATCAGGCGGCTTTCGCTCGCGATTTCGGTGCTTGACATGTTTGGCGGTAGCAGTCAGGCGGAGCATCGGGTGAGGCTGTGGAACCACTCGCTGACATGTGCTGCGATGAGCGACATTCTGGTGAAGGAATGGCGAATGGGCGACAAAGGCGCTTTTACGGCGGGATTGCTTCATGATACGGGCAAGGCGGTGCTCGATCAGTATTTTCCGAGCATGTTCTCAGCGGTTCAGGCATGCATGCGGGAACAATCGCTGAGCGCTCATGAAGCAGAACGGATGCTCTTCGGTTTTGACCATGGCGACATCGGGTTCTGGCTGTTTGACAGGTGGAGCTTTCCGATAACCCTCAGCAAGGCCATCCAATATCATCATCGGGTGGAGGCTGCACAAGAGGCTGCAGACATGGCTCGGTTGGTTCACGTGGCGGACAGGCTTGCCAATGAGTTTGTAGTGCTCAAGAGTGCAGGTGTGCCGATGACCGGCGTTTCGTGGGAGGAGGGCGAGGAGCCATCTTTTGAAGAGAAGGTATCTCTACTGTTGGAATTAGAGAAACGAATGAGGAGTACGGCGAGCGCCACTATGTTTCTCTAGACCCTTGGCGTTCATGTCGTTTCGAATGGGGTTGTGATGGAGCACAGGAAATACACGTCAAAGAGGGACTATGTCGCAGAAGCGCTGACGATGCTCCGGCAGCATCATGCGGGGGAATTCGTGAGCGCATCTGAAGGACCTGCCGGTGACACTGACTCGGGAGAGATTCTTCTGCAGAATCTCGGTGCATTGTTCGAAAAATTTGAGGCGACAGCGGAGAAGCTGGCACGAATGGAGAGAGAGGTCGCTGTTTTCCGGCAAGTTAGCGCAGAGACGAGCCAGCAACTCGAGTGCAAGATCGAGGAACTGTCGGTGCTTCGGCTCATCACCGACACAGCGAGCCAGGCGATGATGTCCCATGACCCGTTCGGGCCGATTCTCGACAAAGTAATAGCCATAGTTGGCGCTGACACCGGCTCGCTGGTTCTGCTCAACCCCGAAACAGGTCGTTTTGAGGTGTGTGCTTTCAGCAGTGTGAGAAAGGCCGAGGCCGATGAAACGATGTTAGGCATCGTTGAAAAGCTGGCGAACCAGGTTGCCACGGTGGGGGAACCCTGCCTGATCAGTGAAGCGCCGCCTGCAACCACACGGGGAACCCGCATGGAGATTGGCTCTCTTGGCGCATTTCCGCTGACGGTCGAGGAGCGGACGATTGGCGTGTTGACCGTAAGCAGTCCGCATTTCAGCGCCTTTGACGCCGAGACGGAACGCATCATGCACATCATAACCGGGCAAATTGCCATCGCCGTTCAGAATGCGCGGTTGTACGGCGAGGTCAGAAAGACCAAGGAGTATTTAGAGAACCTTGTTGAGCGTGCGGGCGATGCGATTTTCACGATTGACGGGAGCCACAGGGTCGTTTCCTGGAACAGGGGGGCTGAAACGATTTTCGGCCGACCCAAAGGGGACGTTGTCGGGAGCAGCTTTTATCAGTTAGTCTCAGAGAACGAGGTTTGTGAGTTGCGGAAACGGATTGAGGGCGTGCTAGAGTCGGAGCAGATTTGCACGGTGGAGACGGACGCGGTGTTTGGCGATAGACAGAAGACGCAAATCGCGCTGACGCTTTCGCCTATCCGCGGTGCAAAAGGCGACGTGGTGGGAGTCTCGGGCATAGCCAGGGACATTACTGAGGGCAAGCGGGTGGAAGAGGAACTGCGGCAGCTCAACACCGCGAAGACGAATTTTGTCTCGACTGTCTCCCATGAGCTTCGGACTCCGCTCACGTCGATCAAGAGTTTTACCGAGATACTGCTGCATGACATGCATTCGCTCTCGGAGGAAGGGGTGCGAAGGCATCTGAATATCATCAACGAAGAATGTGATCGTCTATCCGGATTGATCTCAAGCCTGCTTGACCTGCAAAAACTCAATGCCGGGAAACTGGAGGTGAGGCTTGAGCCGGTGTTGCTTGCCCAGGTCGTGCAGCAGGCTGCGAACCTGTTTGATTCGATCGCGCTGCGTGACCGGATTGAGTTGAGCACGGAATTTCACGTGCCTGACGGCATGACGAAGGTTTCCGGAGACCGCAAGCGACTGATGCAGATTATCTCCAACCTGCTCTCGAACGCGTTCAAATACAGCGATGCCGGCGGACATGTGACAGTCGGGCTCATCTGCGAGGACGAGGGCGTCAGGCTGACGGTCACGGATAACGGCATCGGCATTCCGGAGAGCGAGAAGGACAAGGTATTCGAGAAATTTTATCGGGTCGATAACGAGGCCGCGCGCACGAGAGGCGGGACGGGCCTAGGCCTGGCGATCACAAAGGAGCTTGTGGCGCTCCACGGGGGCCGTATATGGGTGGACAGCCATGAGGGATGCGGCTGCTGCTTCAATGTGTGGTTGCCAACGACCAAGGGTGAACCTTCTCCACCTTAAACGGTTTCTTGCCCCTCTATTTCTTCCCACCGTGAACAATCCCCTTCTTGAGATACTCTCATTGTTCAATCTCAACGAAACAGGGCAGGTTATCCGTGTTCTTCATCTCCCTGGCGGCGAGCGTTTGCATTTGGGATGTTGCATTTAGGATGTTTGACAAAGCTCGTTATGCGTGTTAGGATTTGAGTGGCGCGCGGACGAACCATGAGCGTCGAAGGCAGCAAAAGGGGGGAGGTAGCATGAAACCCGCCCGTCGTGAGCTTCCGGAACTTCTCACGCCTGTACAGGTTTACACCCATCTTAACAATTACGTAATAGGTCAGGAACGCGCGAAGCGGATTGTTGCAATTGCAGCGTATAATCATCAGAAGCGCATCCTCAACAAGAAAGCAGGTCAGCCGAATCCGATAAAGAAGTCCAATATTCTTCTCATAGGTCCCACGGGCTGCGGGAAAACGCATATAGCGAGAAACCTGGCAAACGTGCTTGACTTGCCGTTTGCCGTCGTTGACGCCACCGAGTACACCGAGGCGGGCTATTATGGGAAGGATGTCGAGGTGATGGTGGCGGAACTGCTGTTCAAGACCGGGGGGCAGGTTGATGAGACTCAGCGTGGAGTGATATTCATCGATGAAGTGGACAAGATAGCGCGTCGAACGCACGGTGCACGCACGGGCGCAGGGGCGCGTGACATTGGAGGGGAGGGAGTTCAGCAGGCATTATTGAAGCTGCTCGAGGGTTCGGAGGTGTTTGTCCCGCTGAATGTGACCCAGCATTGGAGCAAGCATGATTTTGTGCTCGTGGACACATCGGAAATACTTTTCATCTGTGCGGGCACGTTTTCGGATATGCCTGTCATTCAACAGGAGCACAGGCCGGTAGGTTTCCGGGGCAAGAGAGCGGACGTGCAGAAGCGGAGACGGGTGACCACGAAAGATTTACTCGAATACGGGATGCTCGCTGAATTCCTGGGCCGGCTGCCTGTGGTTGTGGAGCTTGAGCCTTTGTCCGTTGATGATCTTATGCAAATATTGAAGCGTCCGCCCGACTCCATCTTGAGGGAGTACGTTCATCTCCTCAGTCTGGACGGCATTCAACTCAGGTTCACCGATACGGCCCTCAAGCTGGTGATTGAACACGCCATCGGCAAGAATTTGGGAGCTCGCGGGCTGCGCTCGATCATGGAAGAAGTGATGCACGACATCATGTTTGACGCTCCCACGTCACGGGGGAAGAGAATAACGGTCGATAAGCGGTTCGTTGCCAAGAGACTGACTCGGATGGAGTGATTGTCTCGCCCGACATCTGTTCTTTTGCGGGCGGATTCAGTTTTCAGGCGTAAGCCTTTCTGCCAGAAAATCTGCCTGTATGCGTGCTCACCAATATTGTGGGTTGGGTTCCTTGGTAGCAGATGAACCGGACGTGAGGCTTTTCACGAATCCCTTTGCGGTGTCAAAGATATCGCGAGGAACGTTCCGATAGGGGGTGAACTGAAGTCCGATTACTATTGCCGCGAGAAGGATGATGCCGGTGATGGCATTGATGAACCACCTTCGATTGAGGCTCCGTTGTTGTTTTTCAAATCGTCGATTGATTTCTCTATCTTCTTTCTGGTCATTTCCCTTTCGATTCATGTGAATCACCTCGCTTTCGAGAAGAGTTCTGCGTCGCCGGACATGAACTCATGTTTTCCGTGAACATCCCCCAAATCGCTTCTTTTATGCACCCTAATCATATAGCAGTTGAACGGTGAATTTCAACCATGGTTTCACCGCAAAGGCGCAATGGGCGCAAGGGAAGAATGAAGGAAGAGAGTGTGCGTCCGGAGTCGAGAAAAAAATCGTGGCATCTGATATAGTACGCAGTGTGCAGGGCGGGAACGTTTAAGGAGGCGAGTGTTGGCAGTGCAGGCAGGTCGATCCGACATCTCGGCGGCTGAGGAGCGGTTTGACGAGCTTGTCCGCGCGAATTTCCGTTGGAATTTCGCGGTGAACATTATGTATGGCCTGTTTGGGACGACAGGATGGCGTCTTATCTTCGTGCCCACTTTTGTGCCTGACTATATGTTCAAGCTCGGCGGGTCGAACTTCATCGTCGGCCTGCTGCTGGCGGTTGGAGGCGCGTCGCGGTTTCTCACGCCTCCGCTCATTGCTCCGCTGGTGGAACATCAACCGCTCATCAAGCGGAAGGCGGTGCTGATAGGCGCGCTCATGCGTTCTCAGGTGCTGCTCATGGCGCTCGGGGGCTTTTTCTTTGCGCCGCGCCTGAATCTCATCTCGTTTTTCATATTCTACTCGCTTTTCAATATGTTCCTCGGGATGCAGAACGTTGTGTACAACACGGTGATGGCGAAAGTCATCCCCGTGGACAGGCGCGGGCGGTTTATCGGGCTGCGCGAGTTTCTCGGGGGGATGACCGCCGTGCTTGTGGCTCTGGTTGCGGGCTCGTTCATCGGGAAGTTGGAATTTCCGCATGGATACGCCGCAACGTATTTGCTGGCTTTTTTCTTGACGTCTGCCGGGCTCGCATTTTTTGCTTTTTCGCGAGAACCGTCGACGCCGGTTGTGTTGGAAAAAATCCCATTTGCGAGGCGGATTCGGTCTTTTCCGAAACTGCTGTCGGAGGACAAGAATTTTGCCAACTACTGTATCTGTCGTGCGGTCGGCTCGCTCGCGCTCATGTCGAACCCCTTTTTCATTCTCTATGTCGGCAGCAGGATGTCCGTTTCAGGCTATCAGCTCGGGCAGGTCACGTCCCTGTTCTTCCTGGCGCAGACGTGCATCAACCTCTTCTTTGGGCGCATTGCCGACCAGAGCGGGTTCAGGCGCGTGTTCATTATTTCCGTCACTGTGTGGATGCTGGCGATGCTTTTGCTGATGGTGATTCCGCCCTCGTTTGTGTTGGTGGCTGCGGTGTTCATGATGCTTGGGGCCGGCATGAGCGGATTTAATATGTCGATGTCGAACATGGTTCTCGAGTTCGGGGATACCAGTGGTCTGCCGATGCGATTGGCGATGGTGAACTCGGTTGGCGAACTGGCTACGGCGTTCGGCCCCCTGCTTGCGGGCTTTTTGGCCGACAACGTTTCGTATAAATCGGTCTTTTCGCTTTCGATTCTTTGCACGGCTTTGGCTCTTGCCGTGATGTATTCTCGGGTGCAAGAGCCGAGATATGTGAATTCTGGCGCTTCGGGGAGCTGAGGCGCAATTGGAGGCGCCGTCTGTTTCATACGGGGCGCCGCCGCGGGCGGCCACGCAGGGCCGCCCCTACAAGAATATCATTCACTATTTGGAATTGCGGGACAGATTCACGAAGGGAGATTTGAGACGGTTGCGAGAAGCCCTTGGTACGCAAGATGTATTAATCCCCCCTCAGAATCTGTCCCGCAATTGGGGATGTAATGTAGGGGCACGGCGCGCCGTGCCCGTGCAGCCGCCAAAATCGCCATTTTCTGTGCGGGCGAACACGAGGTTCGCCCCTACAGGTGTGCATTTTGATAATTGCGGGACAGTCTCCTCACACCCCTTTAGAAACGGGGGGAATGCTGTGGTGCGTTTAGAAGCGGGGGGGAAGGTTGGACTTCTTTAGGGGAGAGTTGGATCTCTCTCGAAATTGGGGGAGGTTGGACTTCTTTAGGTGAGTGGTTGGATCTCTCTGGAAAATTGGGGGAGAGTTGGATCTCTCTAGTAGAAAATGAGAGGGGAGGTTGGACCTCTTTAGAAGATGGGGGGAATGTTGAGAGATCAATGTATGCTGGTTTGAGATCGCGCTCCTGGTTTGAAGGACGAGTCGATTTTTGGTATTATTGAATTGGTTATGCGGACTTGAAAAGGTTTATCGGAATCATGACGAGCCGGGAAATCATAACGAAGGCGATCGAATTCAAGCATCCTGAGCGGATAGGCATCATCTTTGACGAGATGGGAGTGAATGACACCTATATTGTGACATACGGATTCGGACGAGATTTTTCTCCATCGCATCCTGAGGAGGATGAATGGGGTTATGTGCGCGAGAAGACGGATAAGCGCAACATGGGTCAGGTGAAGGCGCACCCGATACGGGTGTTGGAAGACCTGAAGAAGCACCGATTCCCCGATGTGGAGGACGCGACCAGATACGAGGCGGTGGAGGCGGTTTTGCCCTATGCAGGCGACCGGTATGTATTGGCCTATATTGGTTTCGGCTTGTTCGAGCAGCTTCATTTCCTGCATGGTTTTACGGATTCGCTTGCTGACCTTTATTTGAACCCGGCGCTCATCGAGAGTCTGCTGGATATCATTTTGGAATTCAAGCTTGGTCTCATCAGGAACTTCCACGGGCGTTTTCCCGGCAAGATACACGGAGTCACAATGACTGACGATTGGGGAACGCAGCAGAGCATCTTCATCAGCGTTCCCATGTGGCGGCAATTCTTCCGTCCGCGGTATGAGAAGCTCTTCAGGGCTGCGCACGATTCCGGGATGCATTTCTGGCTGCATTCGTGCGGTCGTGTCAATGATCTGATACCGGAATTCATTGACCTTGGTCTGGACGTCATAAATTTGCAGCAGCCGCGGGCGCTGGGGATCGAGGAGGTGGGCCGCCGATTCCGGGGGGAGATATGTTTTGAATCGCTTGTGGATATCCAAACCACTTTACCCCGAGGCACGCGTGAGGAAATCGAGCAGGAAGCGCGCCTATTGCTTGCGCACTGGGCAACTTCTGATGGGGGGTTTATCCTCAGCGATTATGACGACAGCGAGGCCATTGAGGTATCATACGAGCAGAAGAAGATAATGTTTGAGGCGTTCAAGAAGTGCGGAGGATTCGATGTCTCAGCCGCCTAGGGTGATTGACGTGGAGGCTCGTTATTCCATCGAAGAGCTTCTTGGGCCGCTTGGGTGGGAGAGGGGAAGTTGCGTCGAGCCGGCATTCATGGAACAAATTGTGTCGGAGTCGGAACACTGCAGACAGGTGATGCAAGGGAGAGCGATATACACACGCATGGATGTTAGCCGTGTTGACCAAAATGTCATCGAGGTCGGAGGCAAGGCGTTCGAGGAGGGAGTGCTTGCGAGTGCTCTTGACGGTGTGCGGCGGTTCGCTCTTGGCATCTGCACGGTCGGCGATGGAATAGAGGAGATCATTGACGAGCATTTTCGGGGTGGGGACTTCTTCCGTGGAATGGTTGCTGATGTAGTGGGAAGCCGTGCCGTTGAACACGTTGCCGAGGTGTGTGCATCATTGATTTGTTCCGAGGCAAATGAGAGCGGCCTTTATCCGTCGGGCCATCTCAGTCCGGGCTATGGGGAATGGGACGTGAGCGGCCAGAGGGTCGTTTTCGCTCTGCTTGACCCATCTCCGATAGGTGTTTCGCTGAACGAGCACTGCATGATGAAGCCAAAGAAATCGATATCCTTTGTTGTTCCGCTGGCGGAGGGGTTGGCTCATCATGCGGACCAGGCGGACCATCATCTGTGTCGGGAGTGCGGGCTTCAGGACTGCATGTATCGGAGAGAGTGATACGGTGAGTCGGGCGGCCGCATAAGGCCGTCGCTACGAGAGCGGAACCGGGCGCAGATGGACGGGATGGACAGGATGGACGGACGGGCCGCCCCTAGAAGGCAGATTTTGCGGCCATTCAGTTGCGGGACAGTCTCATGGAAGAAAAAATGACGTTGCTGGAAAAACTGAATGCGGGCAAGACGCTTGTGTTTGACGGCGCCATGGGCACGATGCTCCAGGTGGCGGGCCTTGGAGTGGGCGAATGTCCGGAGGAATGGAACGCTTCGCATCCTGATGTAGTGCGGGATGTTCACAAAGCGTATTTTGATGCGGGCTGTGACATTGTGGAGACGAATTCATTTGGAGGGACCCGGCTGAAGCTGGCCCGGTTCGGGCTCGCCCATCGCGTGAAAGAGTTGAATCAAAAGGCTGTCGAGAACGCGCGTTCAGCGGCAGGGCCGAACCATTATGTTGCGGGCTCTATCGGTCCGACGGGGGAGTTCATTGCACCGTATGGAAACCTCTCGTATGAGGAAGTTCGGGATGCGTTTCAGGAGCAGGCGACCGCGCTTGAACAGGGTGGCGCGGATATCATTTGCGTGGAGACGATGTCGGACCTGAACGAGGCGAGGGCGGCGATTGAGGCGGCGCGCACGAAAACGAGATGTATCGTTTTTGCCTCGATGACGTTTGACCGGGACAAGCGGGGTTATCGCACGATGATGGGCGTGGACCCAAAGTCGGCGGCTCGCGCGCTTGAAGAGTATGGAGCGGACGTGATTGGCGCAAATTGCGGTGCCGGGCCGGTTGAGATGGTTGATATCCTGCGCGAGATGGCGCAAGCAACATCTCGATTTCTATTGGCCAAGCCGAATGCTGGTTTGCCGCGTCTCGAGGGAAGTGTGACTGTGTATCCCGAGAGTCCCGAGGGCATGGCCGAGAAGATGGTCCCTTTTCTGGAGGTCGGCGTCAGAATTGTCGGCGGGTGTTGCGGGACGACACCTGCTCACCTGAAGGAACTTGTGAGAACGGTGAGGGCAAAGACGGAGCAATCATGACGATGGAAGAGCCCGAGGTGGTTTCCCCGAGCCGAATCGAACGGTTGCTGGACCTGGCTTCCGTCTATAATGTTCCTCTCTCCATCACGGCCGAGTCACGGGATAAGTTATATCGGTACAAGAGCCGGATGCTCGATTTCAGGAAAGCGCCCGGCTCGAACACGCTTATCATTGACCACCCGGTAACTGACGGTCCCGCAATTGCGCTTGTTCCGGACACGCGGATCACCGTGTATTTTGCTCTGGATAGAAAACGATTCTTGTTTGAATCCACAGTAGTTCGGAAGGTGTCCTTTACGCTTGCCAGCCGCAGGAAAATATCGGCTCTTGAGATTGCGTATCCGAACGCGCTTGCCAGCGGGCAGCGTCGCTCGTACTACCGGGTATCTGTGCCGTCAGGGAAACTGGTCTCCGTGGAATGTGGCGTCGTGAGCGGACGCACGGACTGGTTCGTCCAAGAGCCGGGTACGTGGAATTTCCCATCGCGTGTTCAGTTCGAGGGGAGGATCGTGAACGTGAGTGTTGGTGGTATCCTGCTGGCCGTCAAGGATGCGGCTAGAGGCGTGGCGACTGTGGGAACGAAGCTCGGCCTTTGGTTCTCGCTGGCGCCGAATGAAACGCCGGTTGTGTTGAAGGGGATTGTCAGACGGGTTGACAGAGCGTCATCGGGCGAGGAAGATACGGTCGCTATTGAGTTTATTGATACGGCGGAGAAGTTCGAGTATAAGCTTGCTATCAACCGTCTGTTCCGATATGTGGCCGAAAGGCAGCGGGAAATCATTAAGACAGGAGCGATATAACCGAGGCTGGAAAAGGGGTTTGATAGTTCCTGGTTCCGAGTTGGGGAAAGAGATTTCTTGTGCGTTTTTCATGCTGTTTTATCCGTTCGCAGTGAGTGGGGACACCCATGGCGAGTAAGGACTCAAGAGCGTTCCAGAGGTTTCTGCTGAAGCGGGGCGTTGTTAATGAGGACGACGTGAAGGAAGCAGAATCCCTGCGGAGCGACATGAATGTGTCATTAGGCGTAGTCGCCCTCAATCGCGGCTTGCTAACCGTTGACGAAGTGAAGCGAATCCTCAGGAGTCATAAGCGTACGAAGAAGAAGTTCGGGCAAGCTGCGCTCTTGCTGAAACTGCTCACACGCGCTCAAGTGAGTGAATTGCTCGTGGAACAAGAGAAGGTCAATCTGGACATCGGTGAACTTTTTGTTCTTACGGGGAAGCTTTCGCACGAGCAACTTCAGAAGGCGCGCCGGGCATTTGCACGGGTGGGCTCAGGTTCTGAAGCGGGAGTTCACCGCAAAGGGTCACAGACCCGCGGCGCAAAGAGCACAAAGAAGCGGTCTCGGAATTGAATACCTTATCAAATGGTAAGAGCGCTGGGCGGCAGGGGCAGGGAAGATGAGGTGTTTTCAACATCCTGAGGTCGAAGCCGTTGGGACATGCAAGAGTTGCAACAAGGGTGTTTGCCGGGAGTGTGCGGTCGATGTTGGGAATGGAATTGCGTGCAGAAACAGGTGCGAAGAACGAGTCAAAGCGGTGAATGACCTTGTGGACAGGAATCTGGTCATGTATGCGAAAGTGGAGCAAGTATACTCGAGAAATGCCATTATTGGTGTCTTAGCTGGCAGTGCCATTGTTGTATTTGCCATCGTCTATTTTCGATCCCACAGAGCGGCGTCGTTTTTCTTCTTGTTGCTGGGTGCGATTTGTTTTCTGTGGGCAGGTTTCATGTATTCTTCCGGCAAAA
>QZKI01000133.1 GCA_003598055.1 Candidatus Abyssobacteria bacterium SURF_17
TCAGCAAGGCGTCGGATATAGCTACACGGCATACAGTCAATTCCCGTGGCCGGACTTGCACCGGCTAGACACGCGGCCCTATGGGCTGCAAACTAAGGCACGAAGACACCATAAAAGGAACTTTGAGATCTTCTTTGTGACTTCGTGCCTTGGCGGTTAAGGTTTTTTTCGAATCCGTACTGCTATTCCTGAAGATGACGAATATCTGTTGTGATTTTCCGACGCTGTCATTGCGAGTGAGCGAAGGGTCGCAGACCCAAGCGACCGAAGCAATCTCATCGCCGACATTGAACATACATGCACAGAGATTGCTTCGCTTGGGCCTGCGGCCCTCGGGTCTGCGACCCTGCGCTCGCAATGACCGTTTTTTGGTTGCGGCTATGCCGCGCTGTGAAATCCATGGTTTCTTTCAATTCTCGGCTGTGGCCGGGCCGCGGACGACAAGCCACGCCGCACTCGCAAGCTCCTCTTTGGCGGCTGAAAGCTTGGTTTGCGTGCATCCGCCGAGCCAATTGCGCACAAACTCCTGGCATGGGCCGAGGAGCAGCGAAATGAAGATGTCGGGGCCCATGCGCCGTATCTCACCGCTTTTGAGATGTGGATTGAGCCACGTGACGAACGCATTGATGAACTCCCGATTGTGTTCGGCAATCGCGCTCTCGGCGGTGGCCATGAACGGGGCGTGGCGCATCTCCATCAGGTATCTGGCCCAGTCAGGGTTCTCCTCCACCCAGTCGAGGTGAGCACGTACGATTGCGCGCACGCCCGCGCGCGCCTGCGGATTTCGCTCGATTGCATCCAGTATCCTTTTCTGATAGTCAGCGATGGCCTCTACGTAGATGGCGGCCGCCAGTCCTTCCTTGCTGGCGAAATAATGATAGATGCTGCCATTGCTTGCGCCCGACCGCAAGCGTATGTCCTCCAGCGTGGTGTTGGCATACCCGTGCTCTGCGAAGCAGGCCAGCCCAGCCTCGATTATTTCGCGTTCGCGCTTGTCCGACCCTTTATGTCGCGCATATGTCTTTCTTGGCATATTAAAATTATATTCTAGAATCTTTTTCTTGTCAAGTCTTTTTTTCCCTTCTATCCAGGGAAGCAGTAGCATCCTACTCGTACTTGACACAAGCGTGCTTCTTGATGTAGTAATTAACTTATAGAGAACTCAGTTCGAATGGATTCCCATGATTATTTTGGGCAAATTGCTT
The DNA here is from genome assembly GCA_003598055.1 of Candidatus Abyssobacteria bacterium SURF_17. Classification (GTDB taxonomy): domain Bacteria; phylum Abyssobacteria; class SURF-5; order SURF-5; family SURF-5; genus SURF-17. The sequence goes on from QZKI01000133.1 coordinate 1,206, forward strand.
ATGAACACGAAGGGTATGGTCTGACCATGGCTTTGGCCTTGACCGAAACTGTGAAGCCACCGGTCATTGTGGAGAAATAATGGACAAACTGCTCGCCCGACATCATGAAATAGCATCGTCGTGGATGCTTGTAGTCAGATTTTTGATTTATGTCTTTGTTTTTCATGTGCCATTTACATTGATTCTCCGTCCGCAACAGGGTGGTGAAAGAAGTCTCTATTTCATGTTATTGATGTGCCTCCTCTATTTCCCGTTCCTGTTTTGGGAATTGCATTCGTGCAGGCGTAAGGGGAAGGATTATCGAGTTATGCGGAACCGCAGTATTGTATTCTCTTGTCTGATCGGAATACATTGGCTGGTGATGATGTATTTGTGGGATCCACCTTCCGGATTCGTAACGCTCAATGGAGTCATCATTGTGACAGTTGTTTATTGTAGTCCATGGGCAATATTTGGTCTGACTGCCGCAAAGGTCGTGTGGAAGTTCTTTGGAGCGGCTGGAACGCCGCGGCGCCGGATGACCGGACTTGTGGCAATCCCGGTTGGTTGCGTTCCGTGCTGGTTAGCCATCTTCTTCTATACAGTCTGGATGTCGTTGTTGGTAGGACACTAATGCGTACTTACAGAGTTTCGCGACATTTCCGAGGGCTGTCTGTAGGTGCGAATTTATTCGCAATTGGCCGCTTCATGTCTCCAGCCGAATGAATTCGGCCTTACAAGAATCATTTGGATCCTCTCGCATGTAACGCGAATTTGCGTAAGCGAATACTAGCCGCTCTTATCGCCCAAACTGGCGGACGAGGGAATCGAGGGAGGAGCCGGTGGCGAGTTGGACGTCGGGGGACGCGAGCGGGCCTTGAAGTGTGAAGGGAATCTCCGTTTGAGAAGCGGCAAGGGCATCAACAATGTATTGGCCGCCTTTCTTCGCGAGTTTCGGGTCGTTCAGCTCCGGCGGTTCTTTGAAAAGGATGGAGAGGGAGCAATTGAGGAGGCTGTGCTCGAGCAGGTCAGACAGCAGAATGGTTCCCTTTCCCTTCACGGTGTATGCCGAGCCGTCGAAATGCAAGTTTTCGATGAACACCTTCCCCTTTTCCGATGAGACCGTGGCCGTGAACGTTCCTGCCTGATTGAGCGGGAGAATGAGCATTGCGAGAGGCGTCGGCGGGATGGTTATCTGCTCTCCTCTGATGATTGCGGCTCCGCTCACAGTCGTCAGGTTTTCTCCATCCAGTCCCACCTCGGCATCGGTATTGCAGATGCCGGAGATTCCCGCGCAGAACCCGAGGAATTCACAGAGAAGCGAAAGGTCAAGCCGGCTGGCCTCTGCCTTGAACGCGAGAAAGGACGAATTCCGCGAGGCATAATCCGGCCACGATTCGGTGCGGTCTTCCATCTGGAGCGTTCCGCCGAAGAAGTCGGCGCTCAGCGTTTTTCTCTCGCGCAGGAGAACGAGGAGCGATTCGAGCTTCTCGGAGTCGGTTCGGTCGTCGAGCGAGTCGAGTGCATTTTGGTCCGGCAGGAATTCATCCGAAGACGATGGCGTGGTCGCTCGACTGACGCTCTTTTCTTCGGCGCTGTCCGGTTGCGCACCGCGCGCATGTCGCTTTTCCACAATTGCCGTCGCCTGTGCGAGTGCGAGTTTGTTCACCTCCGCGTCGATGGCCTCGGCGGGGCGGTGCTCGATTTTCTCCACACGCGCTCGTTCGATGCTTGTAGTGATGCCTCCATGGTGAATGGTGAGATGGGTCTCGGATACATCTAGAATTTCGCACTGAATTTCTTTGCCGGACGTGAGGTGCACCGTATCGGCGGTCACGACTTTTCGTTCTTTTAGTTGCTGAGCGATTTGGGCGGCGAGTTGCTGTATCTCTTGAGAGCTTGGGGACAGAGCTCCCTTATCCGAGTAGGGGGGCTCTGTCCCCCCGTCTTCGTGGATGCGAACGAAAGAGGTGGTCCGTGCGGGCGTTCGTCCCATGCTCTCGCGTGCGGCGCGTTCTCGAACTGCGGCCAAGGCAGCAGATACATCCGTTTTCTTCTGAGCAGTTGAGTTTCTCAAGATAATTCGGTCGAAAAAGACGGCGGCGAGGATTGCAATCCACACGAGACAGGCGGCTGCAACTATGAGAAAGAATTTGCCGTTCCTGCGGTGTGGTCGCGTTAGATTTTCTTTTTCATCAGACACATTCACGGGCGAGTGAGCGGCGGGAGTTGAGCGTTCCCAGTTTTTCTGGTCCAGCTCGGCAAGCAGGCCATCACAGTGCGGGCATCGGTAGGCGCTCAGCTTGACCGGCTGGCCGCAATGGTAGCATGTTTTGAGCTGGCTGTCGGTGGTGTTCATTGGTCTTGGTACTGATTGTTAGCCATGCCGCTGGGTCTCGACTGCTCTAAGGCCTCGCAGGAAACCGAATCCCACTCAGTCATTGCGAGGGAGCGGAGGGTCTCGACCCGAAAGTCACAGTCCGGAGCGACCGAAGCAATCTCGTTGGCAGAATTGAAGATGCATACAGAGATTGCTTCGCTCGGGCCTGCGGCCCTTCGCTCGCAATGACCGGGTTGTGTTCTATTCGAATAATCCTGCGCAACGGTGCTGCCTGGTTAGAATAATACTCAGGTCTTTTTCTCCGCCCCCGCGAGGGCGAGCAATTGGCGTTTCCAGAAGCTGCTGTGGAGAGCGACGAGCAGGAAATCAACGTACTTGAGTGATGGCTGCCGGTAGAAAACCTTCTTCAGGCCCTCCGCCGTATCAGGCAGGAGTTGGGTGTCGGGCGTGAGGACTCCTTTTTCGAGTGCGATGCGATAGACCTCTGTTTCCGGCTCGACGCGAATCCAGTGAACGAACGGGCGGCCTCTGCCTCGAAGCGTCCACCTGAGCTGTGCCCAGAATGCGAGCGTTTCGAGCAATCCCCAGAAATCTTCTCCGGGTCCACTCATGAAGAAACCGAGGTATACGAACGTATCTTTCAGTTTCGGGTTCTGTTTGAAGTATCGCACGGTTCGCGCGATATCCTCTTTGGTGATGCCTTTCCTGAGCGCGGCGAGCGCGCCGGCTGAGGCGCCATCGGGCGAGAACATGTAGTCCATGCATCCCGCCTCGCGCGCAAGCACGAGGAAGCCCTCGTCGGCGTTTCGGATGTCGAGGTACGCGCCCCACTGAACCTTGATGCCTCTGCGGATGATTTCGCGGCAGACTTCCTCCGCATGTTCCTTTGGCACATTGAAAACCGGGTCGACGAACATGAACTCGCGGACGCCGTGCTCGTTGACCATCGCCTCGATTTCATCGACGACATCCTTCGGAGGTCTGACACGGACCGCTTTTCCGTTGAGGAACGGATAGTTGCAGTGGCTGCAATCGAGCGGGCAGCCCCTCTTCGATTGCACGCCAATGGACAGCCGCTTGCGGGCATAGCCTGACATGTCGGCAAGTTCCCGCTTCGGTCTGGGAACCCTCGTGAGGTCGGGCAGCGCTCTCATTCCGCTGAAAATCACCTGCCCGTTCTTTCGATAATAGATTCCCTTAACGGACTCCGGGTGGTCCAGATTTGCCAGAAGCTCCGGCAGGATTTCTTCGCCTTCGAGGAATACCCCGAAATCAATTGCCGAATTGCGCTCCATTATCTCGCGGATATACATCGAGAAGGCCGCGCCCCCGCCGATGAGCCGAACATTCGGCGCGACTTCCTTAATCTGCTTTACTATTTTCCGGAAATTCTCATAAAAGTATGATGTGTTGATGCGGTTGTGATTATCGATGTTACGGAGAGAAACCCCCACGACATCGGGTCGGAAGTCGGTGAGCGCCTTTGTCAGTTCGTCAAACGGCTTCTCGTAAAAATTCAGGTCAACGATGCGTATTTTGTGGCCGGTCACGCATGAGGCGACCCACACAAGTCCTATGGGATAAATCTGCGGCGCATTCTTCCCGAGGTACGACTGAACGAACAAGATTCTCATTCAGCTATGCTCCTTCCAAAAGAATAAGAGGAAACGGGGAAAGGGGAAATGGAAAAAGGGGGGAACAACGCCGTGAAGCGAACCTTTTCCTGTTTGCCCATTTTCGCCCGTTACTGTTTACGTCTGATTCCTTAAATATCTGGCGCGACTTTCAGGGCATAGTCATTGCGAGCGAAGGGCCGCAGGCCCGAACGAAGCAATCTCATTGACAGCACTGGAAACATGCGCTGAGATTGCTTCGTCATCCCGCGAAATGCGGGGTGACTCGCAATGACGATGTTTTTGGCTGCGGCGATGCCGCGCTGTGGCTCACACCGAGAGGGCTCGCGCTCCGAGCGTTTCCTGCATCTGTCGCGAGCACAGCACATCACGCGCATGCGCGCCCGCGGCCGCGGCAAGAGGTTCCAGTCGGGCGCGGGAAATCGCGAGTTGTTGACGAATCTCGGCTGCTGACTCGAGTGCGTCTTCCATCATTTTCAAGAGCGATTTTTCACTGAGCCCGTCGTCCATCATCGCTACACGGTCTCTCTGGCCGCAGAGCTGCATGTATTCCGGTATCTTTGATTGTGTGGCGAGCGCTACCGTGGGAGTTCCCGCCATCGTTGATAGGATTGCCATGTGCATCCTGCACGAGACAAACAGGTCGAGCTGCGCGAGAATCCCTTTGGTCTCTGCGGGGGAAGGGTTAAGGTCCATCAGAGGAACTACTCTGGAGTCGTTGCCGATAAGTTTCACGAACTGCTCGGCTACTTCGTAATCGTTGCATTGACAAATGCTGCCTCGCCGATTGCCGATGAGCACGCCGACTCTTGCCTCCGGATGCCGGTCGAGGAACATGCGGAGCGCTCCGGCCAGACATTGGATGTGCCTGCCGCCGGCCGCTTGAAACGCGGCCGGGACCACGCCGATTCTCAGCGCATCGCGTCCGCCGAAGCCCGCCTTGCTCAGCAATGCTTCAGCCTCTTCTGCGCCAATAAGCGGCTGGCCAATGACCATGTCGGGCACAAACGGGCTTCGTTCCGCCGGCATTCCGATGCTCTGGAGGAGCTGGAGCGATTCCTTGTCACGCGGCATCGCCATTGCGCACCGGCGCAACACCCTGCCCGTTACTTTCCTCCAAAGCCATGGGCGCAACGGTCCGATCGTCTGGGGAAAGAGCATCACCGGTTTTCCGAGCCGAGCCGGCAGCCAATAGGTGTAAAGGACGAAGGGCAGTTTCTTGAGGAACATATCGTTTATCGACTCGCCCGCGATGCTGACGACGAGGTCGGCGGCGAGAATCGCTTCGAGCGCATCGCGACGGAGTCCTCTCGGCGTGAACAGTCGCGCAAGCCGCGCATATTTCCTTGGATTTCCTCCGGAGAAGATGAGGGCAAGCGTGCTTGCAATCGCCCAGAGCGTATTCGGGATTAACCAGAGGACCTGCTGCACCTGGGTCGCGTGGTGAGGCATCTTGGGGAAAAGCTTCTCGACGGTGCGCTCGCCGATTGCCGGACCGATGGTTTCAGGGTCACGCGCAAGGAGGGTAATCCGTGCGTTCGGAAAGACGCCCCTGAGCTGACGCACCGCGTTCTCCGCGAGTGCCCAGTTTCCTATGTGACGCGTGGAGAACGCCTCGGTGACGACGATGCTCGGTCCCGATGCGTCGGTCATGAATGCGCCCTTCTCGCGGCCGCCGCCCTGTACATCTCGTGGTTCTGGCGATTGAGCGCCTTGAGCTTGTTTTTCTGTGCAGCGAGACATGTCCTGCAGATGGGGGGAAGCTCGTTGAATCTGCCCCCCTTCATGAGTTCGCGAATTTTCTCGTATGCGGCGCCGCGCCACATGTCGGCAAGGCTCTGCTTCGTCACATTGCCGATGACGAGCGCGCCATTGAAGTCCGCGCAGCAAATGGTCACGTCTCCGTTCACGAACGTGAGCATGCTGCTGTAAATGAAATGGCAGGGCGACAGCTCATTGTCGAAATGTTCTTCCGCCAGCACGGAGCGGTCACCGAGCGTGCCGGTGACTCCGTATGAGCGCACGCTCACAAGATCTGCGCGGTCCTCCCAGTACCGGATCAGGTCGGGAACTTCGTCGGCATTGTCCTGCATGAGAACCGTGTTGATCTGCACGAGCGGCCGTTTCTTGCCGCTCTCGTTGCGCAGCCGGATGAGTTCCTCGACATTCGTGCGCACCTTATCAAGCCGAGCGCCGCGGCGAATCGTCTCGTATGTCTCCGCGGTGTATCCGTCAATGGACACCACGAGCAAGTCGAGTCCGCTGTCCACGATTGCCTTTCGCCGGTCTTCATTCATCAAGGTTCCATTGCTTACGAAGAACACCCACGGCACGCCGCGACTCTTCAGATACTTGGTCATCTCATGTATCTTGGGATGCATCAGGCATTCGCCATACCGATTCAGCTTAATTCGGCGGACGCCGAGCTTGATTGCTTCATCGGCAATCTTCTCGAACATCGACCATTCGATGTCCGCCTGCGGCCGTGTTAGGCTGTCGCGGTCGCACATGAGGCAGTGCAGATTGCAGCGGTTGGTCACTTCAATCCACAGAGTGGATGGGCGGGCTGGCAACTGCCCGCGCATGAGCGAAAGCCTATAGCCGATATGGTCGGTTGCGAGCGATGAGCGCTGCCATGGCTCCATCGCTTGAATCTTCTTCATGGTCCAGCGCACCGACCGTAAAACGGGGATATTCCTCCGCGTTGCTTCTCTTTTCATGCTTCTCCTCCCTCAACAGCGCGATGACGAGCCTTTTACGAGGGGCTCCGTATTAGTAAAGGATGCATATTCAGTCTTCCATGGGCAAGAGAATGTCCTGAAAGCCTCTGCTCATGAGATGATTCTTTCGGCGTGCAGACACAAATAGCCCTTCTGAAAAATCCAGACATACGTAAAAGAGCAATTCCTATGCCACGAATGCCCATGAGCCGTTCGTTTTCCATGAGGGGTTGCGCGTTTCCCGCGACTTGACCAATACATGGAGGGCCAAAATGGCTTTTCCCGTGAGATGGCGACAAGCGTTCCGCATGCCCAAAACTTGCTAATTTTAACAAGAAATGTCAGTTCCTGTCAAATATGGGCGGGCGGTGGACGTGGATGACAATTATTGCACGATAACGGTGTGGGGGAACCCGCGGAACCGCCAGACTATTGACGGGCGATTTCTCTCCCGCCACCGGCCGCACCATCTCTGAGGGAAGAGTTGTTCAACATGGGTTCTCCCGTGAAACTCTCTCCGCCAGGCAAAAGTCTTATATGGTTCGAGAACCCGTAGCACCTTTGTCTCATTAAACAATATATAATCTGTTTACATGTTAAATTAATTATGATATAATTATCCGCGCTGAGATAATGAGTGACGCTAAATATTCAGGAGCCATTGTAGCAGTATCGCGAGAACATCCCCGCAAGAGCAAGAACCCCTTAGCGGCCTCAAGCTAAGCTCTTCGTGGGGTACCGAATCTGCGCGGAACCACAATTGCCATGAGGCACACTTCCTTGGTGGGGAGGATTATATCGGTTGGTGCGTTGAGCGGGGCAGTCATGGTGTGCGCAATTGTCCAAGCCGACATCATGAGGATGAAGGATGGCAGCGAGTTTGAGTGTCTCATCATCGCGAAGTCTGCGGACACGTACTGCATCAAATATCTCGACGAGGAAAGATGCGAGTTGACGATTCAAAACGTAAAGATAGAAGATGTGCAGTCACTTACAAGGAGTCGAGACCGTGAAATTGCTAGGAGGGAGCTTGAGGATTCATGGAATGAGCGCATTAAGCGGAACCGCTTCCGTCTCTCCGACAGCGCACAGACGTTGGAGCCGCAGCCGGATACAGCCGAAGCGCAGAAACCCTCAGAGGAGTATTGTTCCCTCGACGTCGCATCTCTTGACGCACTCTTCACTGGTGAGCGCCTGACCGCTTTTCAGGAAGAGGAACCGTGGAAGAAGCACAAGGGTAAGAACGTGACGTGGACCGGCGAGGTCAGAAGGGTAAGAGAGACTTTTGGCGCGGTGGTTGTTGACTTCAGGCATAAAGAGGGCAGCCGTATCTTCGACGTCGAAGCTATTTTCCCCAACAATACGAATGCGGCTCTCCTAAAATTGAGAGGGGGGCAAATTGCCGTTTACACCGGCAGACTCATCGGACGCAAGAGCTTATCGAAGCATTGGGAAGTGGGAGAAGCCGCCATCATCGAAATAAGGGACGAATGACACAGCGGGCCTCATAGCACACTGGTTCGGGGCAAGGACCGATTCAGCTTCAGTTTTGTCTCGAAACGGTATCTGAGGCCAGCGCGAGTGCGGCAAGAGGGGAGAGGGTGCTTCACAGTGCAAGACATTGAAGACTTCGAGTCTGGTGAGTCGGAGGAGCAGTCCGCCTTTCGGTCAGATTCCGGCCCGGACGAGGGCGGTGTCAAAGGCGTTGGGCTTGCGCAGCCGGCTCAGGTTCACACTCGGCGAAAGGTTTCGGTTCCAAAAAGGGTCCGCTATCATCTGTTGCTGGGGAGAACGTTTTCGAAGCGGAGGAATTATGTCTCCGCAAGAGACCAATACCTGAAAGTTCTCTGTCTGGACCCATCCAACACGACGGCGCACAAGAACCTGGGGCTAATCTTCGAGCGGCATTTGAGAGACTTGCCGCGGGCGTTTTCCCACTATGCGCAGTACATGAAATTTGGCGGCACGGACGAGCGAGTGCACAGGCATCTCGAGCGAATCCGAGCCGCGTTGAAACCAGTGAGGTCGACGACCGCTCAGGTACGGGACGGCCCAGTCTTGCGAGCCAGACGGAAACCCGCATCGGCTCTGGCACTCAACGCTCGTGAATTTCACCGCCGGTGCGGCGAGTTGAGAAAAGGCGTTGAAGCGTATGCTACAATCCCGATAAGGCTCTTTTTGGGGTCAGGAATATTTCTCGCGCTCTATCATCATTTCCTCACCTTCCGGGTCGCGTCACCGTCTCAGGCTCTTGTCGTGTGCCTTGCGGCAGCCTGTTTGACCGCATTCAGGCCTCATGTGGGAGCTACTGCAAGCCTCATATTGCTGTTCTTTCCGATCGCGCTCCTTAACGCATTTCTGGGATATCTCTATATTCTTGGTGCAGCGCTCGTGCTCCTTCTCTATGCCAAGAAAGCGGAGCTGCCGAGTAGACTGCTTCTCATCCTGTCGATGCCCATATTGTTGCGGGCGAATCTTGCATACGCCGTTCCTCTCGGCGCAGGGATGTTGCTTAGCGCAAGGTTGGGAGCGGGCCTTGGGATTCTTTCATGTATTGCCGGCTTGGCGTACATGGTGACCGGGAATATCCATCATCTGGGGCCGCTATCGGTCAACCATGTCGGCGTGCCGATTTTCATAAGACCGCTTTCCTATGAAGGCATCGGCGATCTTTTCAATGGTCAATTGCTCGTATCTCTCATTTCTCCCGAATTGGGAAACGCCTTGGAAGATTTCGTCGGTGCAATCTGGCCCGCTCTTCTTTTCCCACCGGCTATTATTGTTCAAATAGCGTGCTGGGGAGCCGCCGGCTGGGCAGCTGGAAGATGGTCAAGAAAAGGGACTCTTCAGCATTACGCTTCCGGCTTGGGAGCCGGGGCCGCAATCCTTCTCTTGCAGCCGTTTTTTCTCTGGCTTTTCCCGGGCAGCTTTTCGTTGTCTTTATGGCCGATATTTATCGGTCTCTTGTACTCGTCAATGGTAGTCGCCGTGCTGGCGTTGTTTTCGAAAAAATTTCTCGAGCCGAAGACGGACTCCGATGTGGAAGATGTGAGCTGGAATTCCATAGGCGGCCTCGAAGATGTCAAGGCGGAAATTCAAATGGTCACGCACCATCAGTTTGACCCGCGCTATATCAATCTGGCCCACAAATTCGGTCTCAGGAGTGTTAAGGGCGTTCTTTTCTATGGCCCGCCCGGGTGCGGCAAGACGATGTTCGCGAAAGTCCTGGCCAAGGAGGCCAAGGCCTCATTCTTCCCTGTCAAAGGCTCTGATTTCCGTTCCATGTGGTACGGCGAGACCGACAAGAGGCTGGCGGAGGTTTTCGAGAAGGCCCGCCAGCACGCGCCTTCAATCATTTTCTTCGACGAAATCGACAACATGCTTGGCAAGCGGGAGGAGACATCGAGCAGCGATTCGCCCGAAAAGCAGGTGGTCGCAGCCTTCTTGTCGGAGATGGACGGGGTAAAATCGCTGCATGACGTGCTTGTGGTCGGCGCCACGAACGAGCCGGACTCGATTGACCCGGCGGCGCTGCGTCCCGGCCGATTCGACAAGCTCATCTATATTCCCCTGCCGGATCAGAAGGGGCGCGAGAAGATATTTTCCGTCTATTTGCGGGGAAAACCGCTCGCCGAGGACATTCACCTTGAGAAACTTGGAAAGCTGACCGAAAGGTTTTCGGGAGCGGACATCGCAGACGTATGCTCGAAAGTGTCGGAGCAAGCCATAGAAGAGACGCTTCGAACCGGCCACGTGGTGAAGATAACGATGGCCTCGCTTGAAGCCCAGATCAAAAGCTCGAAACCGTCCGTCCCGCTGGAGCTGTTGCATAAGTATGAAAGATTGCGCGAAAAATATGGCCGCCGAACGTTCCGTTCCACCACAGACCCCGCCGAGGAGAAGAAGAAATACTCCTGGCAGCAGCTTGGTGGTCTGGAAGACGTGAAGCAAGAGTTGGTTGAGGCAATCGAGACGCCCCTCAGACGGCCTGAAGTGTACGAGAGATTGAAGATTACGCCGCCGAAGGGCGTGCTCTTTTTTGGTCCTCCGGGCTGTGGCAAAACCCTGATTGCAAAAGTCCTGTCGAGCCATTGCAGCGCCCATTTCATCCCTGTCGACCTGACAAGGCAAACCCCGGAAACCATCAAGTCATGGTTCATCAGAGCGCGGGAAAACAAACCGTGCATTCTCTTCTTCGATGAGATTGATTCGATCGCGTTATCAAGAGATTACGGGCCCGTAACAAACCAAAGCGTGCTTACCCAGTTGCTCGAAGAGCTCGACGGCGTGGATGAACTCAAACAGGTCGTAGTAATTGCGGCAACCAATCGGCCGGACCAGATTGACAGCGCTCTTATGCGGCCCGGCAGATTCGACCGACTTATTTACATTCCGCCGCCGGATTTGGCCGCAAGGAAACAGATACTCAGGATTCATCTTGAAGGGAAGCCGCTCGCAAAGGATCTTCCGTTGGGTGTCATCGCCCGGATGACGGAAAATTATTCAGCCGCCGACCTCGCCGCGCTGTGCTATGAAGTCTCCATGTGTTTGATCAGAAAACCATACAGGGCGCGCTTTCAGATTACCATGGATGATTTCTCCTCCGCATTGCGCAGGATACGGCCATCCATCACGCCGGAAGAACTGACGCATTTCGAGAACCTCAGGGCAATATATTCGAGGGGATAGCGAACAGCCTTCGCCAGCCAGGCGCGCTGGAGCCGTCCCATATATCTGCCTCAGCCAAGCACATTGGAATAGCCCGTGCATTTGTATGCACACGCGTCTCCGCGAAATATGTAGACTATTTTACATAAAAATGATATACTTTGCGGTGGTTACTATGAAGAGCGAATGGGGAACCACTGTGGCCATATTGAGAGTGCCCCCGCCAAGGGGAAGAACCCCGTCCGCACTCTGAAGCTGAGCTCTCGACGGAACAACGGCAGGAACACAATCGCATGAGACACGCCTCCTTGGTTGGACGAATCATATCGGTCAGTGCGTTAGGCGGGGTAGTTGTGGTGTGCGCAATCGCACGTGCCGACCTCATAAGAATGAACGATGGCCGGGAGTTTGAGGGCCTCATTATCGCGGAGTCTGCGGACATATACTGCACCAAATACTTCGATGAGGAAGAATGCACGTTAAAGATTCGAAGCATAAGAAGAGAAGATGTACATTCAATCACAAGGAATCCAGACCACGAGATTGCAAAGAGGGAATTAGAGGATTCATGGAATGAGCGCATTAAGAACAATTGCGTCGGCATCCCCGATGGTCTGCCAGCCCCGGAGCCGCAGCCAGACATAGTCGAAACGGAAAAAACTTCAGAGGAATATTGTTCCCTCGATATCACATGTCTCGACGCTCTTTTCACTGCTCAGCGCCTGACCGGCTCACAGCAAGAGGAAACATGGGAGGAATACAGGGGGAAGAAGGTGACGTGGACGGGCGAGGTCAGATGGGTGAGAGAGACTTTTGGCGCGGTGGTTGTTGGCTTCAGGCATGAAGAGAATGACCGTACCTTCTATGTAGAAGCTGTTTTCCCCAACGATATGAATGAAGGGCTCCTGAGGTTGAGACGAGGGCAGGTCGCTGTTTACACCGGCAAGATTGTCGGACGCAGGAGTTTCTCGACGCATTGGGAAGTGGGAGACGCCATCATTATACAGACAAGAGACCAGTGACGCGATAGTAGCCTCGATGACACTCGGCGCTGTTTCAGCGCAACAAGAGAGTATTGCTGCCGTTCTTTCTTTGCCTGTGGCCGGGCCCTCCGATAGACCAAAAGCCCCGAGCGATAGCGCAGACCGTAACATATACCTTCCTCAGCTAGCAGCATTGAGATAGCGGCTGCATTAATACCGCTCACCTGAGTCTCCGCGCGGCCTTTGACTCAGTACCGACCGCATGTTAGAATGACCTGCCCCTGTCTCCAGCAAGGTGAACACGCAAAGCAGGCCGTCGCATGGGAAGATGGGGACTGACCCAGCCTAAGCTCCGGGGGCAGTGAATCCGTCCTATGGTCCTGTAGGTGCGAATTTATTCGCATTCGCACGGTGAAAACAGACCGGGAAAACAATGCGAATGAATTCGCACCTACAGGCGGACATTCCCAATTGTCAGCCGTCGGACAGATACCCTATCTTATTTCCCACTCGCAAGATGGCTAAGGCAGAGGAGGTCATCGCATGAGCAGTGATGTCTTGATAAAGAATGGCATGGTCATAGATGGCACGGGCAAGCCGGCCGTGCGCGGAGACGTTCTCATAAAGGACGGCCGCATCGAGGATGTCGGCCTCTTTCCGGATGCCAAAGCCGAGAAAGTGATAGATGCCTCAGGACTCGCCGTCTCGCCCGGCTTCATCGATGTGCACACACACCTCGATTTCTTCCTGCCGTCGGCCCGCCATGCGACCGTGCTAGAGAGCTGGGCGCGGCAGGGGGTCACGACCATTGTAGCCGGAAACTGTGGCTTGAGTCCCGCCCCAATAAACCACGCCTACGAGGATACGGTCAGCACGTACTGGAATTTTGCGCTTCCGCATGACGGCCTGAGATACGAGTGGACAACAATGGCCGAGTTCCTCGACTTCCTCCAGAGGAACGGCCAGGCATTCAACGTCGCGATTCTCACCGGTCACGGCTTACTTCGCACGAACGTGATGGGATTTCAGGCCCGTTTTGCCAAACCGGAAGAGATTTCGGCGATGAAGAAGATGCTCCGCGAATCGCTCGAAGCAGGCTCCATAGGCCTGTCACTGGGATTGTACTATGTGCCGGGCATCTTCTCGAATACGGACGAGATAATCGAGGTTGCATCGGTTCTCAGGGATTTTGACGCGCCGGTTGTGCCGCACACGCGGGGGATGAGCGAGACGTATGCAGAGGCCGTGCAGGAAGTCATCAGCGTCGCCGAAGAACTCCAGATTCCGCTGCATATATCGCATCATGGCAGCTTTGTGCGCGACGACCCGAGCGTGATGGAACGGGCAACTGATGCAATCAAAGATGCCATGAAGCGAGGAGTCAGGATAGGCCACGACTTCATCCCATATTCCACCGGCTCGACTGCGCTCATCTCGCTTTTCCCGCCGGAGGTTTTCGACGGCGGCCTCGAAAAGTTCTTCGCTCGCCTCGAGGACCCGCTCGTGCGCAGGCGCATCGTGCACGGATGGGAGACCGTCGTCCCTGCGTGGCCGAATTGGGAGCATAGCTGGTGGACGGACAACCACTACCACAACGCATTCTCGTCGTGGTCGATCATTTGTCTGAGTGGTTTCCGCAGCGAGAAGAATCGCCAGTTCGAGAACCTGAGCGTCGAGCAAATCGCGGCGGCCCTGAACAAAGACCCCTTCGAGACCGTCTTCGACCTTACTTTGGAGGAAAAAGGAAGGCTCATTGTCACCGGTGGCACGTTCGACAATCCGATGGACGAGGACGGTGTCGCACAAGCAGTGAGCGACCCGAACTGCTCGATTGCGACCGACATCGTGGGCGCCGATTTCAACTCCATCAATCCGGTCGCCTACGGAGCGTTCCCGAAAGTGCTCGGCCGCATCGCACGCGATGCCGGTGTGATAACCCAGGAGGAAGCCGTCCGCAAGATGACCTCGCTTCCGGCTCAGCAGATGGGGCTGAAGGATAGGGGCGTTCTCCGGAAGGGCGCGCATGCTGATGTGACCGTGTTCGATCCCAAGACGGTTATTGACCGCGCGAGCTTCGGCAATCCGTATCAATTGCCCGAAGGCATC
>QZKI01000033.1 GCA_003598055.1 Candidatus Abyssobacteria bacterium SURF_17
AACCGGTCGATGAACGTCTCGACATTCGCCCGACGCGCTGCCTGTCGAACCATTTCCGGCGAGAGCGCCTCGTTTCCGATTCTGATGTTGTACTCGATGTCGCCCGAAAACAGGAAGACATCCTGCAGCACCATGGCGATGTTGTTCCGCAGCTCGTGCATGTCCACCGAGCGGATGTCTTTGCCGTCGACGAGGATGCTGCCGCGGTCTACGTCGTACAATCGCGAGAGCAACTTTATGAGCGTTGTCTTTCCGGCGCCCGTCGCGCCCACGATTGCGACCTTTTCGCCCGGCGCTATTTTGAAGGAAACTCCGCGGATGACCGGCTCGTCTTTCTTGTATCCGAACGAGACGTCGCGGAACTCGATTTCGCCCTTCACCTGCCCGAGCGGGAGCGGTGCGGGCGGATTCTCTATCATCTGGCGCGTGTCGAGCAGCGAGAAGATTCGCTCCGACGCCGCCATGGCCGACTGCATAACCGTATACTGCTGGCTCAGGCTGAAGATGGGCTCGAAGAAGCGGCCCACAAGCTCGATGAACAGGACGAGCGAGCCGAAGGTGAGCGCGTCGCGCACAATCTGGCCGCCGCCGTACCAGAGGATGAGCGCGAGCCCGAGCGAGCCGATGAACTCGACGAGAGCCGACAGGCCCGACTCATAGAAAACCGACCGGAGATGCGCCCCGAGCAGGTCAGCGTTCACGCGATTGAATTGTTTCCGATTCGGCTCCTCACGCGCAAACATCTGCACGATGCTCATTCCGCTGATGTTCTCGTGAAGCAGCGAGTTCAGCCGGGCTATGAGCACGCGGATAGCGCGGAAGGCATCGCGCGCCTTCAGTCGGAAGAACATGGTGGATGCAATCAGGAACGGAACAATCGTGAACGTGACCAGCGACAGTTTCGGGTTCACGAGAAAGAGAATGACAACGATGGCCACGAGCTTCACCACATCTCCCAGCACCGTCACGACGCCGTATGCAAACATGTCGTCGAGCGCCTCGACGTCGGTTGTCACCCTCGTGATGAGCCTGCCAACCGGTGTCTTATCGAAGAACCGCGCGGGCATTTTCAGGATATGCGCGAACACATCCATCCGCAAATCGAAGATCACGAGCTGGCCCGTCTTGCCGGTGGTCAACGCCTCGAAATAGCGGGATGTAAACTCGCCGGCCATCGCGAGCAGGAACACGAGCGCTATAATGTTGAGCCCCTCGAGTTTGGCGGGAACGATGTGCGAGTCGATTGCGACTTTGATGAGGTATGGTCGCAGGAGCTGGAAGGCCGAGACGAGCAAGAGGAGCGCGAGCG
Organism: Candidatus Abyssobacteria bacterium SURF_17; assembly: GCA_003598055.1. Taxonomy (GTDB): domain Bacteria; phylum Abyssobacteria; class SURF-5; order SURF-5; family SURF-5; genus SURF-17. The sequence goes on from QZKI01000033.1 coordinate 1,310, forward strand.
AGAGGAGGATGCGCGTCCGATACGGACGCATGTATGTCCACAGCCGCCTCACCAGGCGCGCATCATACGCCTTTCCGAGGGCTTCCTCCTCGTGATATGTCCCGACGGTTGCTCCGTGCATTGGCTTACGTTCCTCGAGACGGTAAACCGCCCCTGCAAAGAATCAGATTCTTTCTAACTCTTCCCTCAACAATTGTTCTTGATAGAGGTCGGCGTAGATGCCACCTTTTTCGATGAGCGCATCATGCGCTCCTTCCTCGACGATTTCGCCGTTTTCCATCACGATAATCTTGTCGGCATTCTTCACGGTGGAAATACGGTGCGATATGATGATTGCTGTTCTGTCGCGGAGGAAATCCCTTAAGTTGTCCAATATCTGCTCCTCGGTGTGGGTATCCACGCTCGAGAACGCGTCGTCGAGGATGAGCATCTTCGGGTAGGCAACGAGCGCGCGCGCAAGCGCTGTCCTCTGCCGCTGGCCGCCGGAGAGGTTGATGCCGCGCTCTCCGATAATCGTTTCAAACCCCTTCGGGAACGCTTCGACATCCGGCATCAGGCCGGCCGTTCGAGCGGCTTCCTCGATTGCCGCAGCGTCTCCGTTTCGAGCGCCAAACGCGATATTCTCCCTGAGCGTGACCGAGAACAAGAAACTATCCTGCGGCACAAGGGCGATTGCTCTTCGCAGTTCTGCAAGAGGTATCGTCGCGATGTCTCTTCCATCAATGAACACCTTACCCGCGTCCACCTCGAGCAGGCGCGCAATCAGATTTATGAGCGTGGTCTTGCCCGAGCCGGTGTGGCCGACAATGGCGAGCGTCGTCCCCGCAGGAATATGCAGATGGATGTCCTTTAATGAAAACCGGGCGTTCGCGCCGCCATTATCGAGCACGGGGTACGAGAACGTGAGCCCCTTCACCTCGATTTCGCCCCGCTCGATTTTGAAGGGTTGCGTGTCGGCTCCATCGGTGATGGATGGCTGCTCTCTGAAAACCTCGTTGACGCGCCGGAGCGATGAGAGACCTCGCTGGGATGCGCTTATGATCATGCCGAGAAACGCAGTGGGCATCGCAAGAATGGTGAGATATCCGCTGAATGCGACGAATTCCGGCAGCGTTATCTCGCCCTGTATCACGCGTCTTCCGCCGATCCAGATGACGACGAGCATTCCGAGCGAGCTCACAGCGGTAATCATGGGAATGAACAGGCTGTCCACTCTCAAGAGGTTGATATTGCTTGTGAGATAGTTCTCGCTCAGCGTTCGGAAGTGGTTGACCTCGTTTTTCTCCTGGGCATACGCCTTGATGATTTGGATTCCCGAAACGGTCTCTTGCGCGCGTGTGCTCAGGTCGCCCAGCCGCTCCTGCACCTTGCGTGAGCGTGAGAAAAGCAACGTGGCGAACCGCTTGAACGTAATCAAGAGAACAGGATAGGGTATGAGCGCGAGCAGAGTGAGCCTGACGTTCATGTAGAGCATGATGGGAATGGCTCCGAGGTACAGGATTACCGTGTTCGCGCAATAGAGAATGACCGGCCCGACGAGGCTCTGAACGTATTGCATGTCGTTCACGAGGCGAGACATCAGGTCGCCGGTCGGTGTTCGCACGTAGTACGACGGCGAAAGTGTCTGGAGGTGTGCGAAGAGGTCGTCACGCAGGTCGCGGCCTACCTTGCGGCTGTTGCCGAGGAGAAACCAACGCGACCCGACGCGAATGATCATCTGGGTAGCGGCCACAATGAGTATCAGAAGAGCATAGAAGTGTGGCTTGCCGAGCTCTGCAAGTTTCCTCGCGTGCATCAGGTGAGCTATCGTCTCTTTCGTGAGCCACGGGATGGCGAGCGCGAGCGCATTGGCCGCCAGAAGACAGATGCACCCCACCACGTACGCACCGAGGTAACGTCTCACGTAAGGCTTTAGGGTTCGGAGGTCTTCAAACATATGTAGTAAAGTATTTACCGAGGGCGGCGGGGCGAGCAAGGAGCACTTGCCATTATAGCCGACGGGTTGTCTCGGGTCAATCAGTCTATGCTGCAGCTCTCTATCCGGTCAAAGGCGCTCGCCCATTTGTGCAGAAGGGAAGCCGCCGGGAGGATTTCTTTCGAAGTGAAACTGCAAAGAAGAGATTATCGAGACGGGCCTAAGCTAAAAACGGCAAGCATCATTCGCTTCTGCTCATAGTCATAGATCTTGTATTTGAATCGTGACAGGATGGGCGAAGTTTTCTTCCACCTCTCTCGTTTTCGCGGTGTTATGTAATCCTCCACAGTGTTAATAGTAAAGGGTTTAGCTGAATAGAATAGTCCTGGCAAATGCCGCATTCCTAAGGAGGAAAGGCGAGTGTTCGCGGGAATGTACCATTCTCTCGGCAGGCAACACACCCAAACTCTAACCGCGAAGCTCTCTTTTCTAACCTCGCTGAGTTCCTCCTTTGCTACAAGCGCGCCACGTTCGAGATGAACTTGCTGCTCAAATACCAAATCGCCAAGTCTCTTAAGTAAAACCGATTCGCTAGCCCTCACCCTTCTCGAAGCATCTTCAATCCTCTCGATATCAAGCCCCGGCTCTTCCCATCCCTCTATGAGAGCACGGAGAAGAGCTGTTGGAATCAGTATCCTGCCAGCAAGTTCGTCAATAACTATCCTACGCCCTCTTCCAGAAGCTTTCTGCAGAAAATTAGGGGGTTCCCTTTCAAGAACGACGTGACTTATCTCATGTGCTAGAGAGAATCGCATCCGGTATCCAGTAGAGTATATCTCTGCCCTAAACAGCGAGGAGCTGTCTTCCAAGGATTTCAAAGAGGCGTCGGGAATTCCACTGTCCCACGAACGCATGAACCCATCGGGATGTAGATCCGTAACTATGCCGATTTGCCTTGCTATATGTTCCAAGGGGACTGGTCTAAGCGGTCGCATTCCTCCCAACCCATAACCGCTTTGGCGCAATAGTTCTTGCGCTTTCCTCTCGGCCCAACTTCTGATGGTCGCGCCAACTCCTGCACGTATACTGTATCCCAAGAGACTAATCCTCCCAAGATACTTGCCAGTAATGGTGCCCCCAACTGGAATCCATTTGTGCTCGCGCGGCCTGAGCCATTTTGACTTTGCCTCCCCAAGACACTGTTTCGTCAGCCCCGAAAATGGGAAATTTTGATTCTACCTTGTCCTCCAACTCCTGAGCCTTTTCGCAACCCACGATTGGATATGCGAGTTCGATCATGCAGGCGGCATCCCGCAATTCCTTCGGAATGCGCGCCCCGTCCAGAACATCCACGGGTCCCGACCAATTCCAATTGTTAGGGTCGATATCAACTTCGGCGTCTCCCCATAATCGAAATATCTGAAGCACCAGTGGCCTAACATCTGGGTTAAGCAAGAATTGTCTGCCGACAAGGACCGGCTCCTCTTCCCATCCCTCGCTTAAAGAAGCGTCTTTCCACGAGGGGTAGCTTGGCAGAATATGCTCTTGGGCTTCAAACCAGCCAATCCAATCTGGGATTGGTGTTGGACACACCCAAATGATCTGTTTGGTTTTTGGAGGGCGCAAGGATTCAAAACGGCCCGCAACCTTTGGCAGAGCGGGTCCGAGTATGAGGATCAGAGCCTTTTCTTCATAATCACATTTGTCAAGAATTTGCGAGACTGTAACGGTAAGCACGTCGCCGATCGCACGTTCAACGGCCTCTGAAAGTCTCCTGAGACGCTTATCCTCAATCCCACCCCAGACACCCCAAGTTTGCGAGGCTCCAAACCGGCGGGATCTGAATCCCTCTGATTCAGGCATTTCAAAAGTCCACTCGTCAGGAAAATACAATTTTCTCTCATTGCTGGGAGCAGGCGATGTGTGAGAAAAGCGAACTCTAAAATCATGTCTATGAGATGTGATTGCCGGCGGCCCATTAGCTATTCGGTATGCTATGCCGTAAATTCTTGTCTCGTTTGGCATCATCGTTGCCCTCCTCAAGAATGTTGATATCTTCACGGAGTAGAGTTGATCTTACCCTGTCCCAAATATAAAGTGCTTTTGCTGAGCGTGCGTTTCCAGGGGAGATTACGCATATCCGAGCGTAAGGTCGCTCCAGTTCAGAGACAGCCTTGCTAGATAGAGGAACTGACGCCCTGCTGCCAGGACCCCATGTCGACACTGGCCCTTTAGGGACCAAAATACCTGCGTACACGTCCTCTGTCCTTCCACTCTCAGTCTCAAATCTTCCCCACCGTGGTGCAGACAGCGCAGATGGAAGCTTGACGAGGTCTATTAGAGCATCTCTGCAGTACTCGTGCTGCAAAGGCCTGATTATCTCGAGGGCATCAAGATATTTTTCTCTTCTTATGACAATAGGTTGCCTCACAATGGATTCATCAGCCAGTTGCTTCAATGCTGAGACGCTTTTATCATTTTTTAACTCATTGACCATTTGAAAACTGCGTTCAAGAAACTCCAGGTATTTGCGATCAATCCTTTCGCAATCTCTCACCATCTGAAAAGCATATTCCAGAATCTTAAACTCCCTGTCTTCCCCTTTGCCCTTCTCGACCAGTTTTAGTATTTGATCCCGAACTGCCGTACACTTCTCTCTGATGACATTACCAGACCAATCTCTATCTCTCGCTCGGTCAGCCAAGGCTTTCTCGGATCGGTACTGTTCGTCAATCGATCTGTGGAAAGGAAGACTCATTGTTGACCGGATCAAGAAATGCTGCAATATTTCAAAGGCAATCCTTTCTGGTACCCTTATTTCAGGTGCCAAATAAAATCTGTCATAGAATAGTACTCGTTCACGAATCAAGTCTGCAGCAGCAACTGCACTTCGACCAGAAAGGCAAAGCAGACCCACATGGTTTATCCTCTGGTCGCATAGAAACTCGTCAAGCCATGGAATACTTGCCGACACCCCGACTGGCGGTCGTGGCGGTCCCAGCCGAATTCGCAAGTTCACCGGGTAACCCCTATCCTCAAGCAGCTCTTGGTCGAACCCGAGGTAATCTATCTTGTCTGCATCGATAGCAGAGTTCACGATGGCTTGGATCCACGGGAGTCCGAAATCGCCATGAATTAACGCCTGCACTGCTCTCTTCACAGATTGGCTGTTCAATTCGATTTTCTGCTTTTCCTCAAGGCAATTTGCCAGTTCTGGCCAAATAGAATCTATCCCTTTCAGTCTTTCGTCTAGCGTTATGTTCTCCAAGCCGCTCCCATCTCGGGAAATAGGAATCCAATTCATTGTCGCCAGTATTTCTTCTAACAAATGAGAAAAAGGAAGATGTCCGTAATCATGCAAGAGCAAGGCTTGGCCAACCAACATCATGATAGCTTTCTTGTCAAGAGGACCATTTGACGGTAAGGAGTCATGTGAGTTTTCCATGATTGCCTTTAGCCATGCCATCCCGACAGTAAGCGCGCCCAGACTATGTTTCCATCTATTGTGCTTGGAAGCAGTTGCTCCTAACCATACTTCTTTAAGCCCGAGTTGGGATATGACTCTGAGTTCCTCCTGGAGCACTTTCGGAAAGACTATACATCCTTTATTTTTCACCGAAAGGTTCGCCATGTCCTCCCGAGTAAGTGTGACGCACCGTGCGCCCATTCTCATGAGTAAAGAGGAGACTTGTTCCTTCTCAAAGTAGCGACTTTCTAATATGTCAGATATGTCAGAATGTGGAAGGTGGTCATCCGTCATGAGTCGTCAGTCCTTTTTCCAATGTACTGCAAAATGCATCTGCTCCCGAGTAGACTCTCATAAATACTGATTCTCCGAAGGGTATGCCCTTTTCGGTCTCCTTAATGCCAGGAAAGTACAATTCACGATACTCGTTGATGAGATCGTTCCCGGGCAAGTCTGGCTTGACATCAATTATTGGTATCTTCATTTCCAGAGCCCAGTTCAAGAGGAACTCAAGCAGATAGCGGTCCCACCGACCGCTCAACCCAATGATAATGATAGTTGAGATACGAAGCCCTAGGAAACGCTTTAGTTCTCCCAGCAGAGGGTATGCCTGTTCCTCTTTTAAGCGGAATCCCGGAAACGAGAATTGTAACCGGAGTGACTTCTGATTGCACCCAACACATTTCAGAACATCCCTGTCCTTTTGCTCGAATATGATCCTATCGAGAGGATAGTCAACCTGAGAGAGAGAACATGGTGGATTACTACATCGTGCATAGAAGACATCTCCCCGCACCTTAAAGACTGCAGGAAAGAACTTGCCGTAGCTGCCTGTGCTACAGAAGTAATTGCTGACTTCCGCTGCAGTGTGACACACGACGGCAGGTGTTGCAGCATCTATTTTTTCGTCAGAATTATGGTCGAAAGCCTTATGCGTCAATCTGTCGAAGTTAAGGCTCAGGACATATGCGTGGCCTTCAGCCACTATATGTGCAATTTTGAAGTGTGCTTCGGTTGGTTTCAATTCGCGCGACATTAGTCCTTGATAAACCGTGGACAACATCAATGCCCCATCTGCACCTTCATTTAACCGCGGGATTCCGCCAATCAAGAGCAAGGTTGAGAATTCTTCCCAAATAGTCCTAAATGGTTCAATATCTTCTTGTATGGCTGACCAGAATTCGGCGGCTACGCGCCTATTTGCAGCCCCCTTTGCCACTTGCTCCGCGTTTTCAAGAATCCACTGATCAGAGGGCGCAATCTTAGAACGAATCTCCTCCGAGCTAAGCTTGTTTAGTAACCACGCTCCGATCTCCCAAAGAAAGGGAACTCGTCCTGCCGAGACGCCTGCACCAACTACAAAAAGCGGAAACTTTTCCACCGCTCTTTCCTGCGTAAGGAAATCCTTAAGCCTTCCGACTCTTTCCTCAATCTGTGATACTTCATCAGTGGCAAGGTTTCCCCGTTTTGTTTTCTTCTTTGCAGGCAAGTCTGCGTTTTCTCCTTTCTCAAGATGACTGGGCAAATTCGGTGCTCGCAAAGAAAGACAATCTGCCGACAAAAACAATCTAATGTACTACAAAATCTTATAAGGAAAAAGCTCAAAAGTCAAGATAATGAGGTCTTCATCGTCCATTGAAAAGTGTATATGGGTTTCAAGAAGGACTCTAGCGAGATCCGGTTGGCTCCTTATTCTGCGAATTGTAGTTTCTTCACAACTCTCAAATGAATGCATACGTTCGAGATCCGGGGTTCGAGCAGACGGTTTGACAGCATTCAAGCAAACTTGTATAATTCTTCAAGCTTAAAGGTTGAGGAATGTGTTTTGACCGACAAGGGGAAAGCTCAGGCAGCGGAGGCCCGGAATTTGAGGATATTCGTGCGGCTGACACTGATTCTTGTCGGGCTCGCTCTTCTCAGTCCGGCAACTGCCCACGCACAGCCTGCTGAGTTGACCAGCATCGGCACATCCCTCCTTGTGGTATCCTTTCTCCTGAGCGTCTGCATCCTGGTCGTCTCCGGGTTCACACTGTGGCAGTCACATCGGTTTTATCTTGATACCGTAAGGCTGAGCCGCGAAATAACGGCCACGACGACTGAACTCCACCAGAAGGTGGTGGAACTCATTTACAACCTGAAGGATTTCCTCGCGCACGAGTCGGAGGTGATCCAGCTCAAAGAGCACAAATCACCCAAGACCACTGCGAAAACCGTCTCGGACGTCAACAAGATTGCCGAAAGCATCAGCCAGACCGAAGACAAGATACGGGCGCTCGAGAAGACGCTGGGCAAATTGAACGAACAACTCAACTTCAACTTCCAGGCGTCTGACCTCCCGCGTAAACTGGCTTCCCTGAACGATACCGAATACGCCGTCCTCCTGAAACTCTCGCAAGACCCGAGATTCTTCGAAAAACACTCCTTTACGAGCTTTGGCGTCACTCCGAAAGTGCTGGACTCACTGCTGAGCCGCCAGCTCATTGTCTTCGACAGAGACGGCAAGGCGGAGGTACCCAAAGACGTCGCCTTGGCCATCAAACACTCCGCCCCCGGAAACTGATTATCAGCGCCTGTACCCGACGTGTGAACAGAGTGACTACAACCCCTGCCTTGTGGAGTGGGGGAACGGGCAACGGGAGACAGCCGCCGCCACTTTCATAACAGACTGGCAAATATGAGGTTATGATAATAGCATGCTTCGGGTTTCATCGTCATTGTCCGCGTCCTTTCCGTATGGTTCGAGGCTCGATCAGCCACCAGAAGAAAGGCGCTGATGGATGGCCTCAATAACGGCATGCCTCTTGCCGGGACCGACTGAAACCATCATGATATAAAGGATTTACCGAAGAGTGTATTGAGTCTCTCGGGCTGCAAGCTCGTTGAATAATAGCCGTTTGGAGGCGTCTAATTCTTGGAGCAAGAAGAGAGAATGCCCTCGGATGAGGAACTCGTAGAGCGAATTCGACAGGGTGAGCAGGCAGCGTTTCAGACAGTGGTCGAGAAGTACCAGCAGCGTATGTATGCTGTGGCGTATGGCCTGCTCGGCAATCGAGAAGACGCGCTCGACACAGTGCAGGAGGCTTTTGTGAAGGCATATCGCTCGCTCGCCAAGTTCAAGGGTGAGTCCAGCCTGTACACGTGGCTGTATAGAATCACCGTAAACGCGGCGATTGATCTCGAGCGCAAGGCGGGCCGGCGAGAGGAAGTCGAGTTCCGCGAGGAAATCGAGCCGGATGAAGAGAAGGGAGAATATCCGGCGGCTCCGCCGTCCGAGAATCCGGTGGAGCAACTGATGCGAAAGGAGCTTGGCGGTCTCATTGAGGACGCCATCCAGAAGCTGCCGTCGGAACAGCGCACAGCGATTGTGCTCCGTGAAATCGAGGGTTTGTCATATAAGGAGATTGCCGGGATTATGAAATGTTCCGAGGGAACGGTGATGTCCCGGTTGCACTACGGACGCAAAAAGCTTCAGGAGTTGCTTGGGCCTCATCTCGAATGAAAGGGCCGAGATATAGTGAAAGGTTGTGGCAATAATGACTATCCGCTGCGAAGATGTGAGAAAGCTGCTTGAGAGGTTCTATGATCGCGAGTTGAAAGGCAAGCAGCTCACGGCAGTCACGGCTCACGTGCAGGAGTGCGTGAACTGTTCGAAAGAACTCGAACGTATCGAGCGGGTCGGCCGTGCACTGAAAGCACACTACGAGCAAGTTGCCGTATCGGAGAGTCTGTCTGGCATGTGGAACCGCGTCTCTGAGGCAATTGAGACACCGGCCGCGGCGGAACCCTTGTCATTCCGCGAGAAACTTCTCGGGATATTACGGCTGCCGAAGCCTGCGTGGGCTGCGGTCGCGGCGGTGGCAGTCGCGGTCATTCTGGTCTTTGCGTATTTGCCGGGCAATCAAGATTCCACATTTGCGGCAAATGATTGTATAATAGACAGCGTGGTTGCAGAGAACTGCTCCATCATGGTTTACGAAACGGGCAACGCCGGAATGAAAGTCATCTGGGTAATGGACGAGGGTACCTCCGGAACGAACAACAATGGAGGAGTGACTTCATGAAGAATGCTTCCGTTCTCAATCGCGCTGTCACTCTGTTCGCATTCCTTCTGATTCTCTTTTGGGCAAGTTCACAAGCGCTGGCTCAACGTGATGAAGCGACAGAGACTGTGCGAGTAACTGTTTATCTGATTGAGGCCTCACACGGCACACCGGGAGCGGACCCGGAGATTGAAGGAATCGTCAGGCAACTGAAAGGTACCTTCGGATATTCGTCTTACCGGCTCGAGTCGAAAATCCGCAAGGACATCAAAATGGGCGATGCCGAGAAAATATCCCTTCCCCGTTCGCGTGTCATGTATGTGTATGCCCAGGGCTATGAAGGAAACCGGATAAAACTCAAAGTCAAAGTCTCCGAAAAGACGGGCCGCGGCGAGTCAAGGGATACTCTGAACACCGAGTTCCGCATTGTTGAAGGCGGCACCATTGTCATAGGTGGCTACGACTGCGATGCCGGCAAACTCATAGTGGCTATCTCAGCTGATATGCGTTAGATTCTGTGTTCGTTCCCCTTTCACCCCAGTCGCTTTTCCCCTGCTCACCGAAGTTAGACACGCGCAATCATGCAGTGGTATAATGCAAAGAGGCAAATACCATTGGGGCACAGAGAATCTGTCTCACCATTCTGTAGGTGCGAATTTATTCGCATTCGGATAGTGAGCCAGGCCGAAAAAACGATGCGAATGAATTCGCACCTACAGACGGTTATCCCCAATTGGCAATCGCGGGACGGATTGACAGAGCCTTTGTTTCATACGGCCTGTGTCAGACATCATCAAGGCAGCAAAAACCGAATCTCCCAGTGGGCGAAAAGGGTTCTATCCCTAAGAGTGATAAATAGTAAGGAGCTATCAATATGAAGACAGGGAAAAACGGTCGTCATCAATGGGAACACGCTTACAAACGCGAGAAAAAGCGAGAGTGCAGCTTCACCACCGTCTCGGGAGCAGAGGTGAAGCCGCTTCATACCCCCGATGATCTTGCCGCTTTCGAGTACGAGCGTGACCTCGGCTATCCGGGCTCTTTTCCCTTTACGCGCGGCGTCTATCCTACAATGTATCGCGGCCAGCTCTGGACAATGCGCCAGTTCGCGGGTATGGGAAGCGCGCGCGACACAAATCAGAGATACCATTTCCTGCTCGGCCACGGAACGACCGGTCTCTCGGTCGCTTTTGACATGCCCACACTCATGGGATATGACTCCGATCATCCGTTTTCCGAGGGAGAGGTGGGCCGATGTGGAGTTGCCATAGATTCAGTCGAGGACATGAATATCCTGTTCGACGGCATTCCGCTCGGCGAAATCTCGACGTCCATGACCATCAACGGGCCGGCATCCATCTTGTTTGCCTTTTACATAGTCGTTGGCGAAGAGCAGGGCGTCTCCTCGGAAAAGCTGCGCGGAACGATACAGAATGACATCTTGAAGGAATATATCGCGCAGAAATCCTGGCTCGTGCCGCCCGAGCCTTCGATGCGCATCATAACGGACATCATGGCGTTCGCCTCCGAGTATGTGCCGAAGTGGAATACCATAAGCATCAGCGGTTACCACATTCGCGAGGCAGGCTCAACGGCGCTTCAGGAACTGGCGTTCACGCTTGCCGATGGATTCGCATATGTCGAGGCGGGCATGAAGGCCGGGCTCGATGTGGATACGTTCGCACCCCGCCTTTCGTTTTTCTTCAACGCCCACAACGATTTCTTCGAGGAAATAGCGAAGTACCGCGCCGCACGACGCATCTGGGCGCGTGAGATGAAAAACAAATACAAGGCGAAAGACCCGCGCTCATGGTTGATGCGGTTCCATACGCAAACCGCAGGCTGTAGCCTGACCGCTCAGCAACCGGAGAACAACATCGTGCGCACGGCGTATCAGGCGCTTTCCGCTGTTCTGGGAGGCACGCAATCGCTGCACACGAACTCCATGGATGAAACATATGCGCTGCCCACGGAAAAGGCAGTCAGAATCGCTCTGCGCACACAGCAGCTCATCGCGCACGAATCCGGCGTGCCCAATGTGATTGACCCGCTGGCCGGGTCTTACTTCGTGGAAGCGCTCACGAACGAGATGGAGCGCGGCGCTTATGAGTACTTCGAGCAGGTTGAAAAGCTCGGTGGAGTGATAAAGGCCATCGAGCACGGCTTTTTCCAGCGGGAGATCGCCGAGGCCGCGAAGCGTTACCAGCGCGAAATCGAGACGAACGAAAGAATAGTCGTCGGCGTCAATGACTTCGTTCTCGAGAATGAAAAGACTGAGATTCCGCTGCTTAAGATCGACCCGCGTGTGGAGCAGGAGCAGCGCGAGAACCTCCGCACGCTTCGCGAGCGCCGGGATAACGAAAGGGTGCGGGAGAGCCTCGAGGCGCTTGAGAACGCTGCCCGGGGAACCGATAATGTAATGCCGAGGATACTCGAGAGTGCGCGGTCACGCGCCACACTCGGCGAAATCTGCGACGTGTTCCGGGGCGTGTACGGCCGCTGGGAAGAGCCGAAGATATTCTGAGCGGGGCGATCCCACCTGCGGTGGGGTTATGTGTGAGAGAAACGTCCGGGGCGTCATTGCGAGTCATGACCCGCCTGCGCGGGGCATGACGAAGCAATCTCTGCATGATCGTATGTCTGCCAATGAGATTGCTTCGGTCGCTTGGGTCTGCGCCCCTTCGCTCCCTCGCAATGACTAGACGATTGAGCGTCTTTCAGGAACGGGCCACACACAGGCAAGATAAACCCCTCGATTCGGGAACAATCATAGAAATCTCATGCGAAAATCCCCGGTGAACGAAGGCGGTAAGGTCTGGCACAAGGTAACCATGTCAGTCGCAAAGAACGACGCCGTCATGGTGCGTCGCGCCGTGCAGTCGCTTCACTGCTGTGGAATCGAGTCGGCGGACGAAACCGCCGAGCGGGAACAGCTCGACGCCTATTTCGAGGATGCGATAGACGCTGCCGCTCTCCAGACCCATATGGAACTCATCGCGGAGCTGATATCGGCCGCAGGCGGGCGCCAGTTGAAGCTTGGAGCCATTGAAGCCGTTCCGGAGGAAGATTGGGCGGAAGAGTGGCGGCGCAACTGGAAGCCCGTGCGAGTCAGCAAGCGGCTGATAGTCTGCCCGTCGTGGGAGAAATATCCGGGCGCGCCCAATCAAACGGTCATCTATGTTTATCCGCGAATGGCGTTCGGCACCGGCAGTCATCCGACCACACAGATGTGCTTGAGATTACTTGAGCTTTACACTCCACGCGGCAGCCGCGTGATTGACATCGGTTCGGGAAGCGGAATTCTGGCAATCGCGGCGGTCAAGTTTGGCGCTCGAAGCGCCGTAGCAGTCGAGATGGATAACGCTGCTATGGACAATGCGCATGAAAACTGCAAGAAGAACCGTGTGGCCTCACGAGTGAGAATCGTGTGCGAGCGGTTCGGCCCGCAGACACGCGGCCGGTTCGACCTTGGCATCTGCAATATGCTTGCCCACGAGATGCTTCCCCTGATTCCTGACATCACGCGTGTTCTCTCCGGCAAGCCCCTCATCACATCGGGCCTTACCGAAAAGTCGGTCGCCGATTTCAGGCGTGAAATGCGGCGGCTGGGCTGGCGAATCGAGAAAACGCTGCGGGACGGCGAGTGGCTGGCATTTTATGCCACCCATCGTCAGGGCTGAGACGCTCCTTCCCGCGAGTTCTGAAAAATTGCTTTTTGTGACAATAATTTGCTAAATATTAATTTATTGACGTTTTTGCGGAGACCTGGTATAATTTTTGCAACTCTATATTCGGGCCGGAATTAGGAGGTAAATTTGGGTCTGCGAATCGATACAACGGGCACGTTCGCCTCGCAACGCTTCCTCCTGCTTCAGCAAGCCCAACTCCAAAGGCAGCTCGGGGAGCTTTCTTCGGGGCTGCGGATCAATTCCGCTGCCGACGACCCTGCCGGCCTCGGGATTTCCGAGCAACTGCGGGCGCGCATCGGCGGGGTGAACGCACTGGCCACGAACGCGTCCCGCGCCAGGAATCTCGTGCAGACGGCGGAGGGCGCGCTCACCGAGGTAAACGCCCAGTTGGCCACAATACGCGGACTCGCCGTGCAGGCGGGCAACGGGGCTGTGCTCGGTGAAGCCGGTCTCCAGGCCATTCAAGACCAGATAACTCTCGCGACCCAAAGCATCAATCGTGTGGTCGAGACCACACAGTTTGCAGGCCGCCCACTCCTGAACGGCACGTTTCAAGACGAACAATTCGCCATTGGAGAGGGGAACCCCGCACGGTTGACCATTGCGAACCTCGCTCCGAGCGAACTCGGGCGGGGCGTCGAGAACGAAAGCGGCTTCGCCAACCTCGCGGAAATCGACGTGACCACACCGCAGGGAGCGGCCGATGCGCTCCGTGTCGTGGATGCAGCCATCAATGAGGTCTCGAGCGTGCGCGGTGAGTTGGGCGCGTTTCAGACGAATGTTCTCGAAAGCTCGTTCCGCCAGCTTCAGATCAATCGGGAGAACCTGATGGCGTCCGATTCGACCATCCGGGATACCGACATCGCGCGCGCTGCGGGAGAGGCCGCACTCTCGCAGATTCGCCTTCAGGCCAGCATCTTTGCTCAGAACGCCGCCAACCGTCGCACGGGAATGCTGGTGGATTTGCTGGCGTAGAAGCATTCGTCCAACCTAAGAAGCATTTTCACCATTGAGTGGAAAGCAGGCGCGTTATGTTTAGGTCAATGACTTCCGTTGTCTCCACCGTTTCCAGTTTCGTGGCACAAGGCCATCAGACCATG
>QZKI01000036.1 GCA_003598055.1 Candidatus Abyssobacteria bacterium SURF_17
GACACGCGCAAAGGTGTTCATCTCTCATCACTTGAACCTTTCTCCTGCGCCACACAGCGTAGGCGGATTTGAAGCGTCCTTCGAACAAGGAGATTACTTTCAAAGTTTTTGTCACGCAGACGCTCCGGCGATTGCGCTGCTCATTCTGTCGGGATGTTTCGGCGTCACACCGGCATAGAAGGTGCGCATAGTTTTCATGTCGGCCTCGATGTTTCCCGTCGGCACGACTGCGGGACCGGCGCCTCCTGCTTTTCGGTCATAGTCAAGAAATCCCAGAACGACCGGCACGCCGGCGCCCTGCGCGATATGGTAGAAGCCCGACCTCCACCGTGATGGCTTGGTGCGCGTTCCTTCCGGCGCGATTATCAACACCAAGTTCTCACTTTCGCAGAACGCCTGAACCGTCTGTGCGACCATGCCGGTTGACTTGCTTCGGTCGACGGGAATGCCTCCCAACCATTTGAAAAACCCGCCGAATGGCCGGCGGAACATGCTATCCTTTCCCATCCAGTGCACCTTCACTCTGAAGGCAAAGGCGAAGAGCAAGCCCAGCGGCAGGTCCCAGTTTGAAGTGTGTGGAGCGGCGATTACCACATATTTCGAGGTAGCCGGAACCTGCCCTTCCTTTTGCCACCCCGATATCTTCAACACCGCCACAGACAGCCAGTGAAGGACCGTGTTCAGAATCGGAGTATCAAAAATTGTGTATCGCATCGCTTTGTCCCTCCTCGCGGCCGCATTGTGATTCTCGCGCGGCCAATCGCTGATACTCAAGGCAACAGCCGTGCCATTTCTCAGTCGGAGCCCGGAACTAACTCGTAACCTATTGGTATAATGGGAAATATAGACAAAAGGGGTTGGAGTTCTAAGAGGCAAGAACATGGATAAGGATGCAACATACATATTGCAGGGTGCAAGATGCAGATGCTTCGGCAGGCTTATGGGTTGAAATGCCTTGACTTGGTTCCAAGGAATAAAAGAAAGATTGCTTCGTCACTCCGTTCCTCTTAAGAAACTGACAACTGTTTCGTCATTGCGAGGGAGCGCCTTCGGCGGGAAACGACCGAAGCAATCTCCGAGCACTCTTTCTCCGTTCGATGCTCACCACCAGCGAAAATGAAACCCTCCAAACATTATTACTTGTTGACAAATCTATGAGCCCTGCGCCAAAATAGTACCATAAGGAGACATCATCAAATGAAAAAATGCGTTCTTGCTGTGAGTGTGGGTTTCGGTATCATGCTTTGTGGCCTGCTTCTCTCAAGCAGAACAGTCCACGGGCAGACAGGCTGGAATAAGTGGGTAGTGGAGCGAGCGCAGGAATGGGACCAACTGTTCGACCGCAACTCCGGCTGGACCGGCGCCGACGGAATTTACTCGATTCCGCTCTCCGGCGTGGACGCTCCGGGAAGCGCGGCTCAGACCGAAACGCTGTTTGTTTTCGGCGATACCTTCATCGGAGATGTCGGTCCGACCGGCCAACGGCTTGCGGGAACCACCATGGTCAACAACACGACCGCGTTCTTGCAGGGCGGCGCGCCCAACCCGGCAAACATGGATTTCTTCTGGGGTGAAAACAGTCAGGGCAACCCCGACGCGGTGTTCATACCTGACACTCCGAACACGAATCCGGGCGATTGGTACTGGCTCAGCGATGGCATCTCGCTCAACGGCGTAGTGTATCTGTTTGCGTCGCGCATGACAGAAGGGAGCGGCGGCGTCTTCAACTTCGCCGTTGATGGGGTCTCACTCATAAGCTTTCCGGCGAATAGTCCCGACCCTTTCAATAATTACACGCAAGTTGACGCGCCACTGTATTACGTTCCTACAGACGGGCGCGGCGAGATCATCTTCGGGAACGGAATAATGGCGAATACAGTGGAGGCAGGCGCACCTGCTCCTGATGGGTACATCTACATCTACGGGCACCAGAACGACCCGTCGAACAAGAAGCTTGTCGTCGCGCGCGTGCTGCCCGAGAATTTCGATAACTTCAGCGAGTGGCGCTACTGGAACGGAACGGGTTGGGGCCCGAACATTTGGCGGGCCGCTCCTCTCACGGACCGGATATCATCCGAATTCAGCGTGAGCCCGTTGCCGGATGGGCGCTTCATTCTCGTCTTTCAACTCGACACACTGAGTCGGTTTGTGGCGATTCGCATCGGCGCCTCGCCGGTAGGCCCGTTCGGAGGCTTCAAGAAAATATGGAACTGTCCGGAGCCTGATTTTGACCCGGACATATACACGTACAACGCCAAGGCGCATCCCCACCTGTCTCAGCCAAATGAGCTCTTGATAAGCTATAACGTGAATTCGTTCGCGTTTGGCGATCATTTCACATATGCGGACATCTATCGCCCGCGTTTTATCCGCATTCGCCTCCGCCGTTAGCCAAGCGATAGGGGCAGGGCCATACTTCTGGCCGCCGGTGATTGCTTGCCTCGTGCAGTTTCGGAAATGTCGCTCTGTCCCTTCTCACACACGCATCGCCGACTTGATTTGGAAGCGGTCCTTTGATAGAATCGCGCACACCTCGCAATCTTTCCCACCAGCGCCTCATCTGAAGGGAGAAAAACTAACTGCCTCGAACCAGAATATTCATTGGCGCTGGCGAAAGCGGGATTGAGAATGAGGTTTGTAATGCACGCCTAAATCACAGAGCGTTTGGGAAACGCGGAATAGGTGGTGCTCAATTCTTTTGGAAAAACACTGGGCGACAAAAGGCGCGCGAATGCGCCAAAGGGTAAGGAGGAAATAAAGAAATGGGGATCAATTTGAGTCTCGCAAACAAGGTAGCCATCGTGACAGGAGCCAGCCGAGGCATTGGAGAGGCCATTGCCCGAACGTTCGCGGAGAACGGCGCCAAGGTAGTGCTGTCATCGCGCAAGCAGGAGTCGCTCGAAGGAGTAGCGTCTTCCATCAAGAAGTCGGGCGGCGAAGCGCTCGCTGTCGCGTGCCACACGGGAAAGATGGAAATGATTGATGCCCTCTACGACAAAGTGATGAGCGCGTACGGGCGAGTGGACATATTGGTCAACAATGCCGCCACGAATCCGTATTTCGGCAGCGCGCTCCATATTTCCGAGAGCGAATATGACAAGACGTTCGATGTCAACACGAAGGGGTACTTCTTCATGGCTCAGAAGGCCGGCAAAATCATGTCCGAGCAGAAAAGCGGCTCGATAATCAATATCGCTTCCGTTGCCGGTATCCGTGCCTCACAGATGCAAGCAGTCTACGGCATGACAAAGGCCGCCGTAATTCTCATGACCAAGGCTTACGCGAAAGAGTTGGGGCCTTATGGAGTCCGGTGCAATGCCATTTGTCCCGGCCTCACCGAAACACATTTTGCGAGCGTGCTTATCCAGACAAAGGAAATCTACGAGATTGCCTTAAAGGACATCCCGTTGGGACGGCATGCCCAGCCGAGTGAGATCGCAGGAGCGGCGCTCTACCTGGCATCGGATGCATCAAGCTTCACAACCGGCTCGGTCATCGTTGTAGACGGCGGAGGCACCGCATAGGAGCCAGGGGAGAACCCAGAGGTCAGGATCTCATATTCTTGTGGGCGGGCAACGTGCCCGCCCAACTTCTTTAGCCACGGCAGCCACAAGAACAGCAACACGATTGGAACAGAAGGCATGTACCATGCGAAACCCAGATGTAAATCCTCTTCCTGCCGACTCCATATGAGGCATGACTTGAGCAAAATTGGCCGCTCGAGAGCCCAGCCGATACGTCGGAACGCCTGACAGAAACACCAAGTCTAGCAATTTTCAACCTGTCCTCTTTCGGACCATCGCTTTCCCAAGATATTGCCTACCTTGTAGTTCTGCGAAATGACAAGAGGCCAATCAGATCCGTTCTCACAGCGAACAAATTACAATTCGGATATTTTTTATCAAGAATCGTGGTTTGATTGAAGCTCATCCCGTCAAACGCAAAATGAGTCTATCATTAAGATATTGATATCAAAAGGCTTATGTGCTGATCCATGCCTGTCAAGGTCGGTGGCATAACAATTGCTTTTATCCCCTGGCGGCGTACCGCAAAAAGAAAAGTGCCATCAGCAATGACTTTGGCGAGCCGGCTGATGGCACTTTGGAAAGGAAGAAGCTTACTCCGTCCATTCCTTTCTCTATTATACCGCTCGGTCGAGCGGACGTCAATCGGAATTTGCGGGAATGTGGGGAAGAAGAGAGGCTCTCGCCAGGGAGTATCGCCAATGCGCATGCTTATGAAAGCACCGACAGCGCTCTTGCCGACGAATTATCTGGCCGCGGTCAAGAAGGCAACGGCGAAAACGAGGCTGATTCTTCGTAGAACCGCATCGTCCTTTGCCGCTTCCAGCGAAAGAAAGAATCACAGGCGATGGCAGAAGATAATGCTCGCGTTGATTATGGCTGTGATTGTTCCGATGGCTTATTCCACAGAAATCGGCAGTTCCAGAAACGATTCGCCTTCAGATTCCGATGACCTCAGCAGCGACACATCTTCGAGAAAACCTTCCATTTGCAGCTATTGCCACGATTCGCCGAGCGCGGTGGACCTCGCCGAACAAGTAGAACGCCATTGGTCGGTAGCGGTCAACTGAGAAGAATGGCAATTCGGCCACCATTAGAAAGGCAACGCGCCTCTGTCGTATGGATGGACAAGCATCGGTCTCCGCGCTGTGAGAATTCCATATTTTTCATGCACATGAATCGCTTTAAAGCTCTCCACACGACAGCCTCATTCGTGATAACAGTCTTCCTCGGGATGTTTGGATGGAGTGCTGCCTTTCCGCAAGAAGACCATAACCAAGCACAACGGTGCGCAGTGACGCAATGCAACGCTTGTCATACCGCGCACAACAGTCAGGATGGTTCGGTGATAGACGTTGATTCACTGAGCGGCAACCCTAATCTTCTGGCCGATGCGGCGCCCAGCGACATATGCTTAGACTGCCACAGCAGGTATGGTCAACTGTCTTCTAATGGACAGACGCTCACGCCCGGCGGCGACTTTTTCTGGACAACTCGCGATGTCGCGTTCACTGATGCTTCGGGCACTCAGCAGAGAATAGATGGACGCGAGCACGGGCACAACCTTCACTCGCCCGGCCATGGTCTGACGGCGGACGACGTGCTCACCGTCGCCCCTGGCGGGACATTCGATTCATCCCGGCTAGGCTGTCATTCGTGCCATGACCCGCATGGCAACGCCAATTTTCGCTTCCTGTACGGCGCTGGCGAAACGGCTTCTGATTATCCGGGAGGGTACACGTTCGCCTTTCCTGCTCCGATAGCTGAGGGCTATCCGCTTGGGTCGGGCCAATCGGGGATGGGCGCGGAAACGACTGGTCAGCACACCGCCTATATCAGCGGCATGAGCGATTGGTGCGCGAACTGTCATGAGGGAATACACTCGAAAATGAGTTCTGCTATGCTGCATCCGGTTGACGAGAGCATCGGGTCTGAGATTTCCGGCAGCTACAATGCGTATCTCACTACGGGAGAAATGAACGGCGATTGGGCAACGGCATATCTGCCGCTTGTTCCCTTTGAAGACGCTGGCAACACAACCCACAGCACAACCGGAACCACGTCGACGAGCAAGGTGATGTGTCTGACCTGCCACCGCGCCCATGCTTCTCCATATCCGGATGCGGGCCGATGGGATTTCGGGCAGACATGGCTTAAAGAGAGCCAACCGTCAAGAGAACCGTATCTCGCCCAATACGACGGGAATCCTTTGAATCTGCTCAACCAGAGGAGCCTGTGCAACAAGTGTCATCCACACGACCTTGATGACCGTCCCGGAAATTAGACTTACATGTTTATCAAGAGAATCCAAGGAAACAAATCTGTCCCGCGATTGCCAACGCGGCTTCGGCCTTTGCAGATGCGAATTTATTTGCATACTGTATTCAGCCTCTTTGCGCTTATGTCCAGTCGAATGAATTCGACCCTACAAAATCGTGGAACAGATTCAAAAGGCCACTATCCCCGCCCTGAATGTAATCGGGCGATCACGCCGGGCTGATTCCTCCATAGTTCCGCAATAAAGAGGAAAGCTATTCCTTCAAGAGATGATGACGTCTGCAAGCGCACGGCGCGGGCTGTGAGGAACTTCTGGTCCGTAACCAAGACGGAACGGAATGAGCACAGCGCGGTCACCCGTGCCGAACACGGCGGCTACTTCCTTTGCCATTTCCGGCCGGTTCTCAAGCGGATAGTTCATCGGCTGAAGCGCAATGCCACGGCTCATGGCCCAGAGGTGGATTCGCTGATACAAACGGCCGCTTCTAAGACACGCCTCAGGCGATTTGCTTTCCGCTGAGACAACTGCGAACGCTGCCGCGGAATCAACCTGCACCTTGGTGCTCTTCACGAATGCATTGCCGAAGCCCGGACCATCAATCATCCTCTTTGAGACGACCATCTTCGCGATTGCTCGCATCAGCGGCGGATTGCCGCCTGCGTCGAGCGTGATTCCGTCGCGATGTCGTTGAATTTCCCCCGGAGTCATCCTGAACCAGGAAGCGGTTTCCTCATGCTGGGCACGGTCCTTTGCCTGGATTTCAGCAGCACGCAGAATCAGGTCAGCGACCGGAGCGCGCTCGCCCTCCTTAACGAAGAGATGGATTCGCAGCGTCGGATCGGCCTGGGCGAGGTCCGTCAGATCATTGAGCTCGTTGTCGAGAATCGCCTTGGCGACAAAGCGGGAGCGGTTCGTGCGGCGTTTCGGAATCATCGCAAAAAGCGGATGAGAGACGGCGTCGGCAGGTTGCAGTGAGACGCTCGCTACCATGTCGCCAGCCGGGCCCTCGGGCAGCAAAGCGACATCAGGTTTGTATCCCAATGCCTCGGCCGCAATCATGAGATTTTCCAGAGCGCATCCAAGCCCGAGCATCAACTCGCGCTCATCCGGGTCAATTGCGCGCAGACTGCGCGTGCGGTCGGCGAAAAGCTGGATTCGGCCGGGCTCGACTCGGAACAGCCACGGCTGGCTGTTGTGCGGGTTAGCGGCAAGCACGGCCGCTCTCACTAGCTCAATGTGGCCGCCGTTGGTCCTTCCTGCAGGCCACGACTGCTTCCACATCTCGTATGCAGGACCCTCCTCGACCGTGAACACACCTCGGTCTGCGGCACGCCAGATGAGTCCGCCCCCTGCAAGGATAATAACTGCGCCCGCCCCCGTGAGAAAAGTTCTTCGGTTCAACACACATCCTTCACTCGAGGCCTTGTCGTCAGCATTTGGATTCATCTAAAATCCCCTCCAATCAATTTTCGGCGGTCGCTGTGTGTTTGAAGTCATACCTCATCCGCATTTCATATTCCGGCTTATGCGCGGAAACAGTTCCATAGCGTTCCCATGCTGAATGGCAACGCGTGCCGCCGTATCGAACTTTGGATATTCCTCGACTTGCCTGATAAATTCCCCGATGGCGTAATCCGGCATATACGGATAGTCGGTGCCAAAGACAATGCGCGATGCATCCACCAGCTCGACCAGCGAGCCGAATGCGCCCGGGTTCGCGGCCATTGCCGTGTCACAATAAAAGCGCTTGAGAGACTCGAGCACGCCGCCGGGAGCAATCTCAGCAAGGTTCGGAACGGTAAACTCTCCGGTCCACAAACGCCATGCCAAATACGGCACGGCCCCGCCCGCATGCGAGATGATGATCGATACATCAGGATATCGTTCCATGCTGCCGCCGTAAACGAGGTTTGCGACCGCGCGCGTAGTCTCGAACATGAACTCGACGATATACGGCGGCCATTGAGGACGTATGTCGTGGCTCTCAGGCGTATCGGTCGGATGGAGATGCACGACCGCCTTGCGCCTATTCAGCTCTTCAAACACGGGAGCGAATCTCTCGTCACCCACATAAATGCCGCCCATATTGCTGTGCATGCCGACACCGTCGAGCTTCAGCACGTCGAGCGCATATGCGATCTCTTCCAGCGTTCCATCGACATCAGGAAGAGGGAGGAGCGCGAACCCTCCGAATCTGTCTCGATGTTTGCGGATGAGCTCAGCTAGATATTCATTGCACGCGCGGCAGAATCTTCGGAAGAACATGCGGTCGGCTATCGTGATTCCGGAAAGCACGTAGGAGACGATGGCCGTTCGAATGCCGTTTTTGTCCATCACCGCGAGCGTAGTCTGCTCGTCCCATGGAGCAAGCTCCTCCCCTGCCCCGCCGGTGATGCCGACGCTCGCCAGCATCGAGCGAAATATATCGGGTACGAGATGCTGATGGACATCAATCATGTTCATGTCCTCCTTCAGTGACTGACACCCAACAGCCTTGCGGCATTTCCGCCGAGCATCAGGTCGACTTCTTCTTCGGAAAATTCGTACCCGCGCGGCGCTTTTGTGGAAAGGTTCCGCATCATCGTGAGAAATCGTTCCGTCGGAACGGTGTAGTTCTCGAAGGGGTCGTCGGTGCCCCACAGAACTTTCTCGACGCCCGCATAGAACGTCAGTTCGCGAAGCTGGCGGCAGAAAAACTCATAGTTGCGGTCGGCATATCGGCTCCACACTGCCAGGTCGCCGTAAAGGTTCGGGAAATCATGCGCCAGCCCCGCCCACTCGTGCCATGCGGTCTTCCCCATGTGTGCGGCGATAACCTTGAGCTCGGGAAAATCAACCAGAATGTCACAGATGAGCGAGAGGCTGGTGTACTTGCAGCGGCCACCGGGCAGATATCCCGTGTGCGTCAGGAGAATTCCGCCCGCGCTGTCGAGAACCTTCAGGACTTCGTAGGCCTCGGGGCTGGTCGGATCGAATCCATAGTCCGGATGCCACTTGATGCCGACCATTCCGTACTTTTCGAGACAGGTCTTCGCTATCTCGGCCGCGGCCGGCCTCCGAGGGTCAACGCCCGCAAACGCGAACATTTTCCCGGGATTCTGCCGGGCTAGGTCGGCCGCGGTCTTATTCGAACGAAGCACGAGGTCTGCGTCCACGCCCGGGAGTGGGAAATCCGTGATATTGATGCACGTGACGTCCACTCCGAGTCTCTTGTCCCGCGCTTTGACCAATCTCCCATCGGGGTCTATCAATGTTTCCCTTGCCAGCTTGCGGAGAGTCTCCTGGTCGGGCGCCTCCCCCCGCTTCTGAAGTCCATACTTAATTTCTCCCGTGAGCAGGTCAATAAACTCTTCGGGAATTATGGGGAAGAAATGATAGTGAACGTCTACGACAATCGAGTGCTTGTCCATTACATAATCTCCATGATGCCCTCCGGTCTTTTTCACCTTTCGCCTCTCACGTCGCGACGTACAATTCATGCGACAGATGAGCGGTCAAGTTCTCGATTCCGGTTTCGGTCACCAGCAGCACATCTTCGGGCATGGTGCCGAAATACTCGCCCTGCGGGTCGAACGCGCCAACCTCAATTGCGACCACCATGCCGGGCTGAAGCATGGTCTTCTCGTCCTTCACTACCCACGGCGGCTCATGGTTCGAGAGTCCTTCCTGATGCCCGATAAAGACGATGCTGTGGCCCTCGGGGTAATTTCGCTTCTTGAGCGCGTTGACGGAAATCTCAAACAGCTCGCCCAAACGAACGCCGGACTTCATCGCGCCCACCGTCTCAAGATACGCCTCTTTGCCGACATTGTAGTAATGGAGCATTTTCTCCGGAGGCTTGCCCACGCAGAACGCCCGCTGGAAATCGAACTGGTACATCTTATAGGTCGGCCCGCAATCGCAATGGCCGACGTCTCCCGCCTTGATGATTCGGTCCACCGCGCCCGTAATCCAACGATGGCCGCCGAGCGTCTCATTCGGATTCGTGGTGAAGCACAACCATGTGGCGTGATGAGGCGACTCGACCATGTCGAGCTCGACCGCTTTTCGCCAGAACGCCTTGTGCACGTCACGCTCGGTCACGCCGGGCCGTATGCTGTCGAACGCCTCCCGCACGCAGAGGCACGCTCTCCTGCATCCTTCACGGATGAGCCCCTGCTCGTATGGCGTCTTAATCATGCGTTGCGCCCAAATCGCAGGGTCCGCGCTGACGAATTTCGCATCGGGGAGCGCATCGCGCATCATGAAGTACTCGTCGATGGCGAGATACGTCGAAATGTCCGCTCCGGTTTCAAAACCGAGCGTCTTCTTGGCGACGCCCATTTCCTTAAGCGTGTCGAACAGCAACTGATAGAAATCCTCGTTCGCGCGGATGGCGAGAACGAAAGGATGGGTCGCCCCGCTGTGCAATCTGACATCCTCCACCCACGAGGTATGCGCGAGCTCCCACACAAAGTTCATGTCCGCCACGGCAACGGGGTCGCGGTCTTGGCTCACAATCAAAGCGGTGCGCCAGATGGCATTGTGCATCTGCGCCGCATCGGTGAACCCGCCGTAGTACCACCAATTGTACGGCGAGAACAGGACCATCGCATCTATCTTATGTCCCGAAAGACACTGCTTCGCGCGGTCAACCCGCGCCCGGTACTCTTCATACGGAATGTTGGGGTAATGCACTCCCGGCTTCATGACTCCTCCTTCACGCTTTGGAATTTTCAGGAATAGCTCCCACATTTGGTGTAATACGCAAGCTTCGAGCCAAATAAATAAAATGCAGTGAAGTCATTTTATATCAGTATTTTATAAATATAGGAAACTACTGCTTGACGTCTACTGATGTTTCATGTTAGAATCATATTGTTGTAACGTTGTTGCAACATATCATTGCCGGAGGGTGATAATGAATGACTTTATGAAGAAAGACGACGCGGACAACTGGAACGAACGATATCGCAAGCTCCTCGATTCGCTCAATATCGGCTATACGCTCCAGGACATGGAAGAAAACATTCTTGATGTGAACGAGACGCTCTTGCGGATGACGGGCACGAGGCGCGAGCAAGTCGTCGGCCACAATAATCGCGAGTTCTATACCAAGAAAGAGTTCGAGAGGATGCAGGAGATTGCACTGCCGCTTCAACAGAAAGGAGCATACCAGTTCGAGTTCATTCTGCCAACGGTGAGTGGAGAGAGAATCCCTGTCCTCTACAATTCGTTTATCAACAAAGACTCTGAGGACCGGCCCAACTCAATCAATGTCATGGTCACGGATATTCGTGAACAGAAGAAGATTCAGGCGGAACTCGAGTCGGCCAACCGGGCGCTGGTGTCCAGCCGCGAGGTTTTGGAGAAGGAGAAGAGGAAGCTGGAAGCAATACTATTCGGAATCGGCGACAGCGTGACCATCTTTGACCTCGACGGTAACCTCCTGTTGAGCAATCCTCGCGGCATGCAGATTCGCGGCGGACGACGCACGCCTTTGCTGCCCCTTCGGTCGGGCGCTCAGAGCGAGCTGACGCTCACGGCGGACGGCGAACAGCACAAGTTCCTCGGACAGGTCGAAGTCGTGCGCGATGATGAGGGAACGCCGTTTGCCTTCGTCGAGCTTCTCAGGGACATTACCGACCGCGTCAAGCTCAGGGAACGCGAGCAGGAATTGATTCGAATTAAGCGCGAGTTGCGGCGCGACGGCCTGCGGACGGAGATGGTCGGCGTGAGTGGAGCAATGCAGAAGGTGTTCGACCTCATCTTGCGATGCGCCGAAGTGGACTCGACCGTGCTTATCCAGGGCGAGACCGGCGTCGGCAAAGAGCTCGCGGCGCTGGCGATCCACTCACAGAGTTCGCGAAAAGACAAGCCGTTCGTGGCGGTCAATTGCGGCGCACTGCCGGAGACGCTCCTCGAGTCAGAACTGTTCGGCCACGTGAAGGGCGCGTTCACGGGCGCGATATCCGAGCGCGCAGGACTATTCCGCGAAGCACACGGCGGCGCCTTGTTCCTTGATGAGGTCGGCGACATCAGCCAGGCGTTGCAAGTCAAACTCCTGCGCGCGCTGCAGGAGCGGGAGATTCGTCCCGTCGGCGGAGACCGTTCACACCCGGTTGATGTTCGCGTGATTGCGGCAACGAACAAAGACCTGAGGGAGTTGGTCGAGAGCGGCCGGTTCCGGCACGACCTGTATTATCGCATCGCAGTAATTCCCCTCCGGATTCCGCCTCTGCGCGAGCGCACGGAAGACATTCTCCCGCTGGCCGAACACTTCATCAAGAAGCACGGACGGAAACTCAAGCGTCCTGCCGGCGGGCTGGACCATGCGGCACAGCAGGTGCTGCTCGAGTATTCGTGGCCCGGGAACATCCGCGAGTTGGAGAACGCCATCGAGCATGCGCTCGCGATGGCGCGTGGCCCTCTCATAACGCCGGAGAACCTGCCCGTTCAGGTCGTAATGGGTGAGCCTGCTCGCAAGCAAGAGGGAACATCACAAACGCTCACGTCACAGGCGGCCGAAGTCGAAAAGGCAGCCATCCTCGCCGTCCTCCGAAAATATCATGGCAATCGAACGCGCGCGGCAGCGGAATTGGGCATCTCGCGAACCACTCTCTGGCGAAAAATAACCATGTATCATTTACAATGAAACCGGACAGGAGAGACGAAAAGAAGGAAGTTTATAATACAAAGGCACGAAGGACAGAATGTTGTGATAACGAATTACGGATTAATACGGACTTGGAAACGAAGAGTATGAACAGCCACACTGATTGCCTCCCAAATGCCACGATACGCAGCTTACTTCAAAAGAGATGCCTTGCGGCGTAGTCTAGTTTAGGTTTTGGTTGGATGGCGTTTTCTTCAGGTCCGCGATCGTTTCTTTCCCATGCAGCGTCAGTTGAAAGCAGCCAATATCGTCTGGTATAGAGGGATCATCAAATTGCTCGAATTCAGACGCAACATCACTTGTCTGCCGCAAAGAGTGTAGAGGAGGAGAAGACGAAAATCGGGGGCGACTCGTGTATAATCCTCTATGCGGTTGTTGGCCGACGTTCGAGAGGCTCTCACTCCACGGCAATATACTCGGCAAATGAGGTAGACTCCGGAACAGGCAAGTTATCCTCTAGCAGTCCTTGCACATGCATCTCGATCGCCAGACGCATGCTTCGCTCGACCTCCTCCCGGGTAGCGCCGGTGGCCACGCAACCGGGCAAATCAGGCGAATAGGCCGAATAGTTTCCATTTGCCTTCTCAATCACAACGAGAAAACGGTGCATCTACTTCACTTCCTTCAGCTTCGCTTGTTTCAGAATGCTGTTGAGAGTGCCTGGCGCCAGGTTGTCATTGGGATGACCAGCGATAGTGATTCTACCCGCCTTTGTCTCATGCTTATATTGTCGGTGGCTGCCACGAGTGTCGACCCGTTACCAGCCGTCGGCCTCTATTAGCTTTATGACATCGCGGACTTTCATTGCTGTCCGCTGTTCGGATAGTTCACCTAGTGAAAGATTAGCAGAAACGCCAATCAAACCCTTTCCCAAATCGTTCGAATGAAAAGCAGGGTCTGCGGAGTATGCTGCCGCATGCTTTTTCGCACGCTGGACTCCACACCAAAGCATCCGCAACTGACAAGAAGATTCCGTAGCTTCCAGGACCCGGTTTCCCACCAACAAAATGCGTCACATTCAAGACGCAAAACTACAAAACTTGCGTCCGCTGTCCGTGGCTAACAGTAGTGGATGATTGTTCCGCACCTCAGCACATCACGTAACCGGTTACGATACCTACAGTTAAGCCTATTCCAAAACTCTCAACTATGCTCGCCTAAGTTGGCACAAATCGTGCTTTAACTCCCAGGTAAAGTCACCCAATGGAACCCCGTTGTGTCATTGGCCGGCGCCCGCAACGGAGTGCTCCAAGCAAGCCCGAAAGGAGAAGGCGGAAGCATGAAATCGCACATAAAGGCTGTCTGGATTCTTGTTGTGCTCGTTCTGGCCTTCTGGAGTGGAGCCGCATGGGCAGAGCGATTTGCGCTGGGCGATTTGGGATTTGATCCGGTCCTGTATCGGACCACGTTGAAGAATTTCCCGCCGCACATAAAGATGGCGGTGCCGTCATCATTCGATTGGCGCGATTCCGGCGTTGTCACGAAGGCCAAGGATCAAGGTTATTGCGGTTCATGCTGGGCATTTGCATGCGTCGGCGTGATGGAATCAAAGATTATTCTCAACGGCGGGTCCCCCTATAATCTTTCGGAAGAACAGCTCGTATCGTGTGACTCGACGATGTCTGGCTGTTGCGGCGGCAATTACCTTGCTCTTCGATATTGGTATGACAACAATCCATTCAAAGAAGTCTGCACCGGCTACTACGATTATTCCACAAGCTGCTCCACAGAAACGCGCGTTGCGTGCGGTAGTCTTGACTGCGAGGCGGTTCCCTACAACTCCGCAACGCTGTTCACGGTGAACACCGCCAGTGTTGATGACGTGAAAGCCTCAATCTATGAGGATGGACCTGCCTATTTCAGTTTCTTTGTCTATTCGGATTTCTTCACGTATTGGAGCGCGGGCTCGTCCGGCTCCGTTTATCGGCAAGCAAGTGGAGTATATGAAGGCGGACACGCGGTGCTCATCATAGGGTGGGACGACACAAAGCAGGCGTGGCTGTGCAAGAACAGTTGGGGCGCCGCCGGCGGGCCGAATGATGACGGCACCTTCTGGATCGCGTGGTCTGGACATGCGCACAACTTGAGCTTCGGAATGGCCAACATCGAGCTTGAAGCTTCTGTCCCCTCACCCCCTTCACCCAACGAGCTGACGCAGATTAACCTTTTCTCTCCTTCTCATCAGGCCACGATATCTGGGCTGCCGACGTTCACCTGGGCAGTCGACGGAGGGCTGGATAACGCATATGCCGTGGACGTGAGCTATTCTTCCACGTTCAAAAGTTACTGGTCGACTCACAACAATCTCGGCTTGTCCATCTCTAATACGAGTTGGACGCCGTCGCAAACCGTGTGGAACCAAATCCCGTCAGGCAAGTGGGTGTACTGGCGAGTGAGGGGAGTGGATTGGAGCCATGAGCCTGTGACCGTCATCATGAGCGGTCAGGTGCGGTCGTTCTACAAGCCGTGAAGAAACTGTCTCGCGTCTTCTCGGCCGTTTTCCAAAAAGTGAGACAAGAATCTGTCCCGCTATTGTAGGGGCGCCCTTGCGTGGGTGCCCCTACAAGCATTTGTTACACGAGACGCCCGACTTCTAGACGGAATTCCGCGGTATACTGTTTCTTTGTTGGGAAATAGGGATTATGTCCCCGGAACGCTAAAGTCAAATCACCTCGGCGCCGCCTGCGATATTGAGCGCTATGCCGGAGATGTTCTCGGCCTTGCACAGGAACACCACACCTTCACCGATGTCCTCGGGCGTTTGCGGGCGTCCCAGCGGAGTTCTGCGCTTCACAAATTCCTCAAAGGCTTTATCAACCTCGACGCCGAGAACCGCCGATGCCGCGGGCGAAAGACACCCCGACCACATCGCGGTATCCAGGAAACCGGGACAGACGGCATTCACTGTCACGTTGAACGGGCCGAGTTCCTCCGCGAGCGATTGGGTGAATGAGATGACACCTGCCTTCGAGGCTGCATACGCCGAGACGCCTCCGTGGCCGCGCTTGCCCGCGATGGATGATATGTTCACGATGCGCCCAAGT
>QZKI01000116.1 GCA_003598055.1 Candidatus Abyssobacteria bacterium SURF_17
TGGTTGACTTCTTTTCAGTCACGTGCTAAGTTTGTTTCATCGTAAAGATACCTGAATTGGATGGGCTGTCCTCGTGATGGAGGCAATAGCGCATGAAAGTTCTTGTGACCGGTGGCTCAGGATACATCGGCTCCGCAGTCATTCGCGAGCTCTTGGAGAAAAAGCAGAAGGTAAGAGTCCTCGTGAGGAAATCGGACGACCTCCGCAATCTTGAGGGGCTCGATGCGGAGCTTTTCTACGGCGACATCACGGATTTCCATTCACTCTTGAGCGCGCTCGAGGGATGCGACCGCGTGTTCCATCTCGCGGCCATTTACGCCATCTGGCTGCCTGACCCAAGGATGATGTATTGGGTGAACGTGCAGGGAACGAAGAACGTGTTCGAGGCATGCCTGCAAAGCAAGATAAAGAAGGTGGTGTACACAAGCTCAGTGGCCGCGCTCGGGGCGCACGGCAAAGAGCGCCCGGCGGATGAGACAGCGCAGTTCAATTTGTGGCATACGAAGGACAAGTATTACATCTCGAAGTTCCGCGCCGAACAGGTGGCGCTCGACTATTTCAAGCGCGGGTTGCCGGTTGTCATCGTGAATCCAACGAACCCGTGCGGACCGCGCGACATCATGCCGACGCCCAACGGCCAGCTTATCATCAACATCATCAAAGGAAAGCTGCCCGGCTACGTGGACGGCGGCATCAACGTCTCAGACATCAGCGACACGGCGAAGGGCCACGTGCTTGCGATGGAGAAGGGGAAGCCGGGCGAGAAATACGTTCTCGGCAACACGAACGTGTCGGTGAAGGAATATTTCGATTTGATTGCGCAGATAGGCGGCGGCAAATCGCCCTCGATGCGGATTCCCAAGCCGGTGGCGACTTTCTCAGGATATCTGTATCAGCTCCTCGCCGAAATAACGAAGAAGCCGCCGGTGACCACGGCGGCGTGGGTGCGTGTGGGCAGCGAATACTCGTTCTGGAACTCCATGAAAGCTGTCATAGAACTCGGCATGCCGCAGACACCCATCAGGGAGAGCATCGAGAACGCAATCGATTGGTTCCGCGAGAATGGGTACTTGTGAGAACAGCCGATTCCTGCCGACAGACAGAGTTACATCTGTCACTCTGAGCATCCGACCCCGCGTGCGGCGGGATTATGCGTGAAAGAAACATCGCCGAGCCGTCATTGCGAGCGCAGCGAAGCAATCTATGTTTGTATCACCACTGCCACCAATGAGATTGCTTCGGTCGCTCCGCTCCCTCGCAATGACGAGACGGTTGCTTGTTTCTTACGAGGGAGCAAATGGTCGCAGACCTGAGACGCAAAAGGCGCAAAGAAAGGAATTGTAACCACGAAGACACCAAGCCAGAGAAAAGGCAGATTTCTCTTTGTGTCTTTGTGGTCCAAGCTCTTCGCTGAATGGTGAGAACAATGGCGGGAATCGTCGAAACGCTCAAGAAGTATCAGGCCGAACTCGTGCTGGCGGCGCTCTGGGTGTATGTTATTATCCTTGGCATTGCCACGCTGAAGGAGCTCGGCATCCTCTAAAGCTGTGGGCGTCCCTTCTTTCTCGTAGGGGCGAACCTCGTGTTCGCCCAAAGTGGCCCACACCGGGATGAAGGGCGAACCCAAGGTTCTCCCCTACGGAAGACACAAATACATCCGCACAAATTAAACCGCCCGTGCGTGATTGCGTCCCCTGCGAATGAATTCGCACCTGCGGATAGTCTGAGAAAATGACGTAAGCGAATGGGGTCTCATATCTTCAGGCGGTCGGCTATCTCGCTCACCATCCGGACGGTGCCCGAAGAGTCGGGCAACTCGATGAGCGGCCTGCCGCTGCCGTCGAATTCTCGCACAATCCCATCATCCGGAATCGCTGCAATAAGGGGCGCCCCAAACGTCTTGACACGTTTTTCCACCTCAGCCGAAAGCCCGTCGTGTACCCGATTTATGAGCAGATGCATCGTGCCGATGGTGAGCTTCAGCTCGTCCACAAGCTCGCGGATGCGTTCCGCCGCGAGCATTCCACGGATTGAGGCATCGGAGACAATGAGCAAGTGGTCGATTGAAGTCGTGATGCGGCGGCTTAGGTGCTCCATTCCGGCTTCGTTATCGACCACAATGTTCGGGTATTGCTTCCCGAGCATTTTGAGGACATCGCGCAACACATTGTTGGCGAAGCAGTAGCAGCCAGGGCCTTCGGGCCTGCCCATGACGACGAGGTCGAACCCGCTCGCCTCGACGAGACACTCCTGCACCTTCATCTCGAGGAAATCATGCTTTGCCATGCCGCCGGGCAACTCGCCGACGCGCTGAGCCATTTCCTCACGTATGGAGCCGATGGTCTCGTCCACGCTCAGCCCCAGCACTTCGTTCAGGTTCGAGTTGGGGTCGGCATCCACGACAAGGATGGGCGTGTTCCCTCGTTTCACCAAATGACGAACCAAGAGGGCAGAAATGGTAGTCTTCCCCACTCCTCCCTTACCTGTGACAGCGATTAGCTTTCCCATTTATTTCACCAAAGAATCTCTCTTCGTCGGCGATTACCTAATTCCGAAACCAGTGCTCAAAGAATGATTTGTTACGCGGCCGTCATTGCGAGCAGCCGACCCCACCTGCGGCGGGGTTATATGTGAAAGAAACATCCGCGCCGTCATTGCGAGCGCAGGGTCGTACACCCGAACGAAGCAATCTCTGTTTGCGTCTTCAGTGCTACCAATGAAATTGCTTCGGTCGCTCGGGTCCGTGATCCTCCGCTCCCTCGCAATGACCTCCGGAGTCAAGCACACATCCTTCGATTATTGCTCGCGTACCGGTGTAACCCACACCTACGTCACTCGGCTGCCGGATGTTATGAGGTCAATAACCTTCTCTTTTATCGCTTTCATCTCCTGAAAGAATCGTGCATCGGTATCCTTATAGTGGTCGTAGGGGGCGATGCCGTCGCGGTCGAGCTTCATGAGTTCTCTATCATAAGAAACGTAGCCGAGTATCTGGTCCTCGGGAAAATTGCGCGTGAGCAACCCCGCATCGGCCTCGTCCACAACCTTATTCATCACGAGCCGCATGGACTGGATGCCGAGGTCGCGCGCGAGTTTCATGATTGCGCGCGCAGTCTCGATGCTCCTCTGGCCGGGCTCGACGATGATAACGAGCAAATCCACGGCGCGGGCGGTTCCCCTGCCGAGATGTTCGAGGCCGGCCTCCATGTCGAGGATGACCGTTTCGTCGCGATACTCGAGGACTTCCTCGAGGAATCTGCGCAGCACCACATTTTCAGGGCACAAGCACCCTGCCCCGCCGGTATCGAGCGACCCCATAACCAAGAACTTAACTCCTTCGACGTCGCGACTGAATTTGTCGGGGATGTCATCGACCTTCGGGTTGAGTTTGAACATGACCCCATAGCCTTCGCCCGCGCCGGTTCGCTCCCGGATGAAATCCTTCATGTCCGCAATCGGTGTTATTTCGCGCGCGACTTCCGCTTTGCAACCCAAGGCGGAGGCGAGGTTTGCGTCGGGATCCGCGTCGATGGCCATGACCTTATATCCGTCGTTGGCAAGCATACGCGCGAGCGTACCCGCGACGGTGGTCTTGCCTACTCCTCCCTTGCCCACAATTGCTATCTTCATGCGATTGGTACTCCTTTACCTCCTGGGGTGATCACTGGCTGAGTCCTCCGTTTCAGTATAGCAACATCGCGAACGGGGTGTCAACGCTCCACGACAAGGGACAGAGCCCTCTGCCTGAAACCGCATGAGACAACCAAGCAATTGCGGCCAGACACAGGGCTGTGTTTCCTGTTCGAACCGTACGAGGCCGCCCCAAGAAAAGACTTGACAGGTTTGACGCACTGTGTTAAAATCAGTATTGACGCGATGCGTCAACAGTCTAACATGCTGAGAAGGAGGTGAATTCACATGGCAGCAAAGAAGAAGGCTCCAGCGGCGGGGCGCGCGAATGCGAAGAAGAATGGCTCCGGCGCTGCCGGAGTTCTCAGGCGTCCGTTCCTCATTTCCGTCGGCGCACTGGCTCTGGCCGAGGAACAGGTTTCAAGTCTCGTTGATTCTTTAACGAAGAGAGGGGAGAAAGCTCAGAAACTCGGCGAAAAATACTTCAAGAAGCTGAGGAAGAACAGCTCCGACATACTCAAGCGAGTGCAGAAGAAAGAGGAGAACAAGGCCGAACCGAAGGACGATCTGATCCTGCGTGCTCTCCACTGGCTGAATGTTCCGACACACGATGATATCGTGGCGCTGGATAAGAAGGTGGATGCGCTTTTGAGAAAAGTCGCCTGAAACGTGCCGACAGTGAGCGGTTGTTCTTCCCCCCCCCCGTCAATCGCTCTGTGATAGAAGGGCGCGGCTGATGTGGTTGAATCCCAGCCGCGCCCTTCCGGTTTTTAAATCCGGGGGCGTCATGATATAATACCTGCATCCCGTCTCCCGCATGTAAATGCCTCCCCGCGGGAACGTAGTCCCGTGCCTCGATAAATCGGTCTGATGCAACAATGGAGGAGCATCTGCGGTTCGACTTGCACGTTCATACCACGCGCGGCTCCGATTGCAGCATTCTTGCGCCGGATGACCTGATTAAGCGGGCGGCGCTGCTTGGACTTGCCGGCGTGTGCATTACCGAGCATGACCATCTCTCGCGCTCTCCAGAACTCGAGGGGCTTGCGCACGAGAAAGGGCTCCTGCTTTTCTATGGCATTGAGGCCAACACGGACTGCGGTGAAGTTCTCGCGTTCGGGCCGAAAAAGTATGTTGAGGGCTTCCACAAGCTCCAGAATCTGAGACGAGCGGTGGACCATGAAGGTGGAATCATCGTTGCGGCCCACCCGTTCCGGCAAGTATTCTCGCCTTTTTATGCGCATCGGAGAACACCGAGGCTTACTCTCCAGGATGCAGTCCGCTGGCCGGTCATGGAGCAGGTGGACGCGCTCGAGGTGGTGAATGGGGCTTCGACCGTGGAGGAGGCCGCGTTTGCTCGCTCGGTATCGAAGGAGTTGGGTTTGGGAATGACAGGCGGCAGCGACGCGCATTCCGTCGAGGCCATCGGCATGTGCGTGACCGTCTTCGAGCGCGCAGTTAGTGGCTGGACTGAGTTCTTGCAGGAGCTTCGCGCCGGCCGATACCATCCTCAAGACCTCCGGACAGTTCTTCCTCCCCCACGGTAAGAACCTCCGTTATTGCTCCCGAAAACTCTGTCTGGAATAGTAACGCCCTCCGCATCTTGACATCAAGCCTTCGGTTGGAGGCTTGCCGATTGCGATTTCCGCGGTCTCTTCATAAGCCTAGTATTATCAATGTGTTGCTATCATCTTGAGAAGCGCATTTCCCTTGCGCCAATCTTCGGTGAATGCCATACTTTTATGATGGGTGAGATTAAGGATTCTGGCTCATCCCGAGGAGGGGGAGAATGATGGAAAGAGTCCAAGAAATGATGAAAAGCCTGGACG
The DNA here is from genome assembly GCA_003598055.1 of Candidatus Abyssobacteria bacterium SURF_17. Lineage (GTDB taxonomy): Bacteria > Abyssobacteria > SURF-5 > SURF-5 > SURF-5 > SURF-17. The sequence goes on from QZKI01000116.1 coordinate 5,460, forward strand.
TAATCACGCTGTTTTTCGTTGTCCTTGGAGCCTTGAATTGGGGGCTGGTAGGTATATTCTCGTTTGACCTGATCGCGACAATTTTCGGGGACATGAGCGTCCTCAGCAGGATCGTTTATACTCTCATCGGAGTGGCAGGAATTTACCAACTCAGCCAATTCAAGATTATGCATACAAGATGGACCCATGCAGAGGCCCACTAGGACGACCGCGTGAGTGACGTATGGCGTGACGGCCCGTGCGAGAGTGTTCTCGCGCGGGCTGTTGTTTTTTTGGTGACCGTGTAGCCGGAGGAGGGGCAACCTCACCGTGGTTCTTGTCGGCCGTCCCGTATCTTGATCCCGTGCCGCACGATCTCGCCCTCGACCATGTAGATAACGTCTTCTGCGATGTTCGTGGCATGGTCGGCTATTCTTTCGAGGTGGCGCGCGACGAACATATGGTGAAGGAGCCGGTCGGCCTGCTCGGGATTCTTCCGAATGGCTTCTTCTGCATGGGCGACGATTCGTCGTTCCATCTCGTCAACGTCATCATCCGCCTCGCAGACCTTGCGGGCAAGCTGCGGGTTCATATTCACGAGGGCGTTGAGGCTTTCATTGAGCATTGCTTCTGTCTTTTGAATCATCGGGCGATAATCGAAGGTGGCGTCTGTCCGTTCGGTGCTGGAAAGGTAAATAGAGCGCTCCGCGATGTTGACGGCGAGGTCGCCAATGCGCTCGAGGTCGTTGTTGAGTTTGAGCACAGCGGTGATGAACCGCAGGTCGATGGCGACCGGTTGGTGAAGCGCGAGAATCTTGAGGCAGTCCTCCTCGATCCATACTTCGCGGCGGTCGATTTCGAGGTCGACCTCGATGACTTTCTCCGCGAGCTTCGAGTCGCGCGTTTCGATGCTTCTCACGGCCCTGCGAACGTTTTCCTCGACCACGGCCGCGAGATAGAGTATGTTCTTCTTCAGCTTTTCGATTTCTTTCTGGAGATGGACGACCATGGGAGCCCTTTCCTTTTCTTAGTACGCGTTTTCATAAGTAGGATGACATATCCGCATTCTGTAGGGGCCGTTCGCGAACGGCCCCTACAAAAGCAGTCGCCGATAGAATACGCCACCGTATTTACGAGAAACTCTACTTAGCCAAACCGGCCTGTTACATAGTCTTGTGTTCTGCCATGCTTTGGATTGGTGAATATGGTGCGGGTGTCCCCGTACTCGATGAGTGTGCCGAGATACATGAACGCGGTGTTGTCGGATACTCGTGCAGCTTGCTGCATATTGTGAGTGACGATGATGATAGTATATCTACCCCGAAGTTCGTATATCAAATCTTCTATCTTGGCGGTTGCCAGCGGGTCCAAGGCGGAACACGGCTCGTCCATCAAGAGCACGTCGGGCTCACCGGCAATGGCGCGCGCGATGCAGAGACGCTGTTGCTGGCCCCCGGAAAGACCTAAAGCGTTATCGTTTAGCCGGTCCTTCACCTCATCCCACAGGGCCGCCGCCTTGAGCGCGCGCACAACCGTTGCATCGAGGACGCGGCGGTCGCGTATGCCGTCCACCCTTAGCGGATACGCCACATTGTCTGCAACGGTCATGGGAAACGGATTCGGTTTTTGAAACACCATGCCCATGCGCTTCCGCAAGCCAATCACGTCGACGTCCGGATTATAGATATTCTCGGCATTGAAGCGGATTGTGCCGCTGATTCTGAGGCCGTCGATGAGGTCGTTCATCCGATTAAGGGAACGGATGAGGGTCGACTTCCCGCATCCTGATGGCCCGATGAGTGCGGTAACGAGCCCACGCTCGATATTCAACGTGTTGTCGAACAGCGCCTGGTGAGAACCGTACCACAGCGAGAACTTCTCGATTTCGATGACCGCTCCGTCTTCACCCTTCCGGGGATAGGAGATGGTCTGGACGAAATCCGTCCGCGTATCGATGCCTTCGGCCATACAGCGGCTCTCCTTAGAAATGTCCAACGTAGTACTTGCGCTTGAGGCGGTTGCGCGCGTAAATGGCAACGGCATTCATCACCGCAATGAGCGAGATTAAGAGCAAGGTCGTCACGAACACCATGGGCTTTGCCGCCTCTGAATTGCGCGATTGGAATCCGACATCGTAGATATGGAACCCGAGGTGCATGAAGCTGCGCTCGAGGTGTAGGTACGGGAAGAACCCATCTATCGGCAGCTCGGGCGCAAGCTTGACGACGCCGATCAGCATGAGCGGCGCGACCTCTCCTGCCCCGCGCGCCATCGCCAGGATGAGGCCGGTCATGATTCCCGGCATCGCTTTCGGCAGCACGATGTGTCTGATAGTCTGCCATTTCGATGCGCCGCACGCGAGCGACCCCTCCCGCATGGACTGCGGCACGGCTGCAAGCGCCTCTTCGGTCGCCACAATGACAACGGGCACGGTCAACAGCGCCAGCGTGAGCGCGGCCCAGAGCAGCCCGCCGGTACCGAATGTGGGACTCGGCAGCCGCTCGCGGAAGAACAATTCATCAATGCTGGCTCCGACAATGTATGCGAAGAAGCCCAGACCGAAAACCCCGTAGACAATAGAGGGAACTCCCGCCAGATTGTTCACGCAAATACGAATAATCGAGACAAGACGCCCCTGTTTCGCGTATTCGCGCAGGTAGAGCGCGGCCATTACGCCGAACGGAGCCACGGCGATGGCCATGAGCACCGTCATGACGAACGTGCCGAAGATGGCGGGCATTACGCCGCCTTCAGTGTTCGCCTCGCGCGGTTCCTGCGTCAAGAACTCGAGCCATCGAGAGACATACACACCCAGCTTCTGGAATGTGCTCAAGGCGTTCGCAGGGTAGAAACGAACGATGTCGGAAAGCAAAATCGTCTTTTCTCGCCCGCTCACGTCCACGAGCGTAACTTGATACTGAGCATCGTTTTGCTTGATGGATTCGGCCTCGGAGTGGAGCTGCTCGTATTCTGCCTGTAATGCGCGGACTCGCTCCTGATACCGTGCCTGGGCCTCCTGGAAAGCGTCGCTTTGCTCTCCGTGCCTGAGCGCGACGCGTCGCAGGGCAAGGCGCTCCTTTTCCATCTTATGGTTGACCGCGCCGATTTCGCTCCGCTCGATTCTCCGGACATCCTGTCGTCGCCGGACCGCCTTGAGGTGTTCACTATATAGGCTCCCAAGCTCCAGCGACTCCCCTTTCAACTCCTGGCTCCTCAAGCGAACCGAATGGATGAACCCGATGAATGGCCCCCACTCGAGGCGCTCGACGAAGAAGATGTCGGGCGGCATTGATGCGCTTTGCACCTCGAAATCGGATACCCACCGGAAATCCTCGTTGTAGAGGTCATAGTTGCCTGTCCGGTACAGGGTCCGCGAGGCGAACCCCTGATTCGCGCGAATCTCATCCTGAACATCGGGGTCCAGGGATTCCATCTGCTCATCGGCCACTCTGTACAGTTCGCTTCTCGTGGGTTCACCCGCGATGATGCGGGAATTCTTCAGTGTCGCCATGCAGACAGGCTTCGGATAGAACGTGATGAGTCCGTTCCACAGGATGAGGATGATGAATCCAACTATCATGGAAATGCCGAGCGTCAGCGCGCCGCCCAACCCCCACAAGAACGGTTCACCGCGCGCAGCGAGGGCCGAGCCCGTGGGGACGTCGTGGGCACGAGAGGCTTGTGGGAGAGGCTTATCCGGCTCCCGATGTTCTCCGTCGTACGTGTTTTTTTCTTTGCCTAGTGGTTGCATCGAGTGAATTCTCTCACAGTTGCATCGCGCGCCTGCGGAATCGCAGACGAACCAGTTCTGCCACCGTGTTTATCACAAAGGTCATCGAAAAGAGCACGAGTCCTGCGAGAAAAAGGACCCGGTAGAGCGTACCATCCTTGACTGCTTCGGGCAGCTCGACGGCGATGGTTGCCGACAGTGCGCGCAATCCATTGAAGATGTTCATGTCGATAATGGGCGTGTTGCCCGCGGACATCACGACGATCATCGTCTCGCCCACTGCTCTCCCCATTCCTATCATGACGGCGGAGAAGACGCCGCTGATAGCGGTTGGCAGAACGACGTGAATCGCCGTCTGCCACGGCGTGGCGCCACACGCAAGGCTCGCCGCTCGCAGGTGCTCGGGCACCGCATTGAGCGCATCTTCCGCAATCGTGTAGATGATGGGAATCACGGCGAATCCCATGGCGAAACCCACGACGAGCGTGTTTCGCTGCACGTATGTATCCACGAATCCGCCGCGGGCGTCCACGCCGAGCGCCCCAAGCAGCCGTGCAATTCCATAGGAACAAATGACAGTCGCCGCAACCATCGCGAGCCACCGAGCCATATCCAGGAGGGCCGCCTGAACGTGACTAAGCCGTCTCATAAGAGTTGCTATGGTTCGCCCGAAGAATCGGGAGGCGAGCGCCGCGATGACGCTGAAGGTTATCGGGAGGCACAGCAGGAACAGGAACGGTTCCGGCCCGCCGCGACTGCCACTGACCCATGCCCGGAAGTCGCCTTCGAAGAAGAGCGCTTCAAACAGCGGCCCGAGATTGTATGCTGTGAACATTGCGGTCAGCACCACCGAAAAAATGAGGCAGAACTTCGGCAGCCCTTGCAGCCGAATGGCGAGACGCAAGGGAAGGACCTGCCACAGGCATGCCGCGAGCATGAGCGAAATCGGAAGCGCGACGAATGCGAGAATAACGGCCGCTATCCAGGTCTCGACCACCGGCGCCAGCACGAGAGCGGCGACGAACCCGAGCACGACCGAGGGAAGCGACGCCATCATCTCCATGGTCGGCTTCATGACTGCGCGCACACGATGGTGCACGAATTCCGATGTATAGATGGCCCCGAGGACGGCGATCGGTATCGCAAAAAGCAAGGAATAGAAAGCGGCTTTGACGGTTCCGAAGATAAGTGGTATCAGGGAAATCTTCGACTCGAACTCGTCCGTGGCGGCCGAGGACTGCCACGTGTAGGTAGGCTCGGGGTGCCCCTCATACCACACCTTGCGGAAGAGCGTGCGGAAGGTCGTTTCCGGATGCGGAACCGAGAATTCCCAGAAGGGAGCGTGCCCAGTATCGGTAATGGCCATCAGGCCGTCCATGCGCGGGGCAAGGAGGATGTCGCGGTACTGTGAAGTCGTTTCAGGCCGAAGCGACGCAAGCGTCTTCTGGCTCGTCCCGTGAAAGACCTTCACATTGCCGGCGGCATCGGCAACCGCAAAGCTCTTACCCCGGGCATTTGCGTCAAACTGGACAATGGGTGAGTCGAGCGATTTGAATTCCCGCGCTCGCACGAGCGCCTGGCCGTCCTGCGTGTCGGCGTCTTCCCGCCCGAGCAGAAAGAAGATGGTCAGCGAGCCGTCCGAACCGCCAACGACCAAGGATCCCCCCCCAAGCAGGAACCCGACCGCGCCGAGGGACACTCCCGAAGGCAGCACCTGAGCCGTCTCGGCCAAGAACGGCTCTTCCAGGTCAATGCTGTTATACCGATATATTCTCCCCGTCCGTGCCGCCACGATCACGGCATTGCCTTCCGGGCTCAGGAGAACGGAATGAACCGCGATATCGGCCGGCAGCGGCGGAAGCAGATGGGTAATTACGTCTGTGCTCTTTTCCCCCGTTAACAGGTTAACCACTGTCTCGGCGATGTTGAGGGTGAGGTCATGGTTGCTATCCATAGCGACGAATGCCTTGGTTCCGCGCTCCGCCTCGCCGCTCACCTGCAAATCGAGCGCGACCAGCGGTTTTGCGGCGGCAGAGACCATAAGGGCATCCTCCAGTTCGAGAGCAACCGATATCGTGCGGTATTGATTGCCGGGAACACGGGAATAGACCACCGAACCATCCGTCAAGTCGCGGTCATCCAGACGGGTCAGACCTTGCGGAAGGTCTCCGGAGGTAATGACTGTGACAGGGAAGAAAATCCTCGCAAACCTTACCGTTCCGTCGGCGAATCCAAATGCCGCTTGGGAACGGTCAATGGATTGAGCGAAGCTGGTAATCTGCTTGCCCTGGAAATCCACCGCCGGCGGGTTCAGTTTGGCGCCGGTTCTGGCGTGATAGAGCGCGGCAGTTCCATCGTGCCTGAGCAGGAGCGCGAACGTCTTATATTCATCCATCTGCACATCAAGGATATCCGTGCCAGCGATGTCCAGCACGTAGTTGTGATGAGCTGTAACGGTTCCACCCCTGAAAAGGGGGAGAGTCTCAGCAACCAGGAACACAAGGATTGCGAGGACCGCGAGAATCACGAAGATTCCGCCGACGGTAATGACGCGGTCGGCAATCCGGTCGGCAATGACCGCCGACCGTTTCGCTCTCTTTTCCCGGCGTACGGGAGGGGCGTAGGCCCCGGCTGTTTCCTTTTCTACCTCAGTCTCCATGCTCCCAGGAACCTAAGAGAACGAAGCCCGATTTCTTCGGGCTTCGTTCATGAGGAGAAATCTTCAGTGACATGAAGTTATTAGCTCATTGCGCCTCTGCGCCCCAGTAAAGGTTTCTCTTGCACTAGAGGTCGATACCGAGGGCTCCCGCATCTGCTTCAGCGATTGCCCGCGTCACCGGGAAGTATCCATCCTTTAAGACGACCTGTTGGCCTTCCTGCGAGAAGATGTACTTGATGAACTCGCGACGCAGTGGGTCGAGCGGTTCGTTCGGATTCTTGTTCAAGTAGACATACAGGAACCGCGCGAGGGGGTAGCTGCCATTGTATGCGTTTTCTGCATTGGCCTCGACGAGCCGCCGAACCTTGCTCACTCCGAGCGGGGCCGCCTTGACGTCAGCCGTCTTGTATCCGATGCCGGAATATCCGATGGCGTACTTGTCCGTTGCGACTCCTTGAACGACGGCGGATGACCCCGGCTGTTCCTTCACGGTGTCCTTGTAGTCGCCCTTGAAAAGTGCGACTTCCTTGAAGTATCCGTAGGTTCCCGAGGCCGAGTTACGGCCATAGAGCGAAATCGGCTTGTCGGCCCATTCGCCGGTCAATCCAAGGTCGCCCCATGTTCGGATGTCCTTCTCGTAGCCGCCCTTGCGATTCTTCGAAAATATCGCATCCACTTCCGGAAGCGTCAGCCCTTTTATCGGATTGTCCTTGTGGACGAAAACGGCAAGCGCGTCCACCGCAACCCGAACACGAGCCGGCTTGTACCCGAACTTCTTCTCGAAGTCCTCGATTTCCTTGGATTTCATCTCCCGCGACATCGGTCCCAACTGTGCAGTTCCTTCGATGAGCGCGGGCGGAGCCGTCGAGGAGCCTTTGCCTTCTATCGAGATTTTCACCGTGGGATAGTTCGAGCGGAATCCCTCGGACCAAAGCGTCATCAGGTTGTTGAGTGTGTCGGAGCCGACGGTCTTCACCTCGCCCGAGACGCCGCTGACGCTCTTGTAGTTTGGAAGGTTCTTGTCCACCTCGAGCGCAAGCGCTGCGGACATACTCATGAGCCCCGCCACTATCATGGAAAGAATCAGCTTCAGGGCCTTGCTGCTCTTGTTCCGGATAGCCATTGCCATGTCATTGTTCTCCTTCTTCATCTTTAGTTTCCCAGTCATGTGTTAAGGTTGCGTTAAGATTCTGTTAGGATTCTGCAAGGCCGGAGATTCCCTCCAGCCCTGCAGAGGGGGGAGAGATGGAGGCGCCCATGGATTCTAGAACTTCCAGATTGTATCAAGCTGAATCCTGGTGAAGTCCTCCTCGGGTTCCTTTTCCACCTGGACATTGTTGAAGAAAAACGTTGCGCCCAACTGCCAGTTCTTCGCGAGCTGGTACACGAGGTTAATCTCATGGCCGTCAGTGTCGGTTCCGCCACCGCCGAAGTCGGAGTCGGTGAATGTCCCGAATACGGCATCCTGTTCGACTTCCTTGTACAGATACCTGAACTCCCATGAGCCCGGGTCGCTTGCTTTGCCGACCTTGAAGCCGACTGACCAGCCAGTGTCTTCGTCATCGGCGGCGACGTTATTCACATAGTCAGCGAACACCGCCACCGGCACGCTCTTTACTCGCCAGCCGAACTCGCCGAAGAGCTCGAACAGGTCGAAGTCTTCCGCGAACGCATCGCCGGTCGCGTCCGCTGTGTTGCCGAAGCTTTTATCTTCGACGAAGAACTTTTCGCCCTCGACGTTGCCGTAATCATAGTAGCTCAGGCCGCCCATGAGGTGAGCCTTATCGTCGAATGCGGTGAAATTGTGCTTCAAAGCGCCTTGCAGCCCGAACAAGCCGCTGTCACCCTCTTCGCTGCGCTCAACCACGTAGAAGCCGTAAGCGTTGGCCATGAGTTCGGTCGAGTCGAACGCCTTCTTGTACTTGAGCGCGGCTCCTTCAGGATTCACGTCGCTGTCCCAGATAAGCTCGCTGCTGACGGGCGAGATGAACGGCCGATGCATCTTCCCAAGGAGGATGTCGAGCCCAGGCACCTGCGACGGATGCCAATCGGCGTATGCCTGGGAGACCCAGATGTTCTTGCCAGACCATGCGTTTGTAAGCGTCTGGTTGTTCGAGACCGGGTCGCCTTCGTCTTTTCCGTTGGCGTCCACGACTTCTCCCGTTGAGAGCTCGAAGCCGAGGTCTACGTCCTCATTCACCTTAGCCGCAAGCCCAATGGTGGCTTTGATACGGTTGCGGTTCCGGTCATCATCCTTCCGTTCGTCATCGATATACTCATAACGGTAGCGGAGTCCTCCCTTCACCTTGACGTTGTCGGTCCACACCGGTTTCTTCTCTTCTGATTTCTCCGCCTCGACCCGTTCAACTTGCTCCTCTTGCGTTGCCTCAAGAGCCTCGAGGCGCCGCAGCAGCTCAGAAATCGTCCGGTTCTGCTCCTCGACTGTCCTGCGGAGCGATTCGAGCTCGGCAGACTGGTCGGCCTGCTGGGCGAAGACCGTGCCGGGCAGAAGCAGAGCACCGATGCACACACACAGAATCCATTTCTTCATTCGTTTGGCTCCTTATTATTTCGGGGTGATTTCACGATGCGAGATACAAAATGACAACGAGAAGCAGGAAGGCGGTTCCTCTCACATACAGTTGGACCGCCCAGTCGTTCAGTGGATTGACGCATTCACCCCCTTTCCGAACCAGTTCGAGTACGCGCCAACGCGTAAATGTTCCTATTGACCAGAACCACAGGACATTAAGAGTCAGACACAGAACTTCCATCGCGCCGTTTCCGGACATGTTTTTATTGTGCCCACAGAGAAATATTAGGTGACGAATATTTGGCGGATGTCAGGGAAGTGTTAGGAATGGATTAGGAAAGGCGGGAAGCACCTTTTAGGGTGTCACGTCAGAGGATATGTTCTCCGGTTTGCGCTCGCGGGCGACGAAGTCTTCGCCGTAGCGTTTGATAGTAAAGAAATGGTCGTCTTTGCTGGCGGCGTCTATCAGTCGTTTGATGTCTTCGGTGCGCAACTTCCCGATGGGATGTGATGAGAGTGCGACGGGGTCGAAAAAGAAGATGTTGATGTTCTCGCGGTCGCCTTCGCGGAATACATGCACGGCCTTTACATACGCATGATGGTAGTCGGAGATGTTTTCGCGCTCGATGCCGAAATACCAATGGCTGAGCTTTTCGTTTTCGGGTTTGACGACGAGATTCAAGTAGTGTACCGCAAGGCCTGCGAACGCGCGGCAGTCTCCCACCTGCAGCTCATCCTCGCCGCTTTCTGCAAGATTCGACATCTGCTGGCGCGGCTTCCGGTACTCTTGTATGCGGTCGCGTGCAAAGTATGAGGCAAGCACGATTGCGTCCGAGGGCTCGATGCCTCGGAGTAACTCCTCGACGTTTTCCTGGTCCGCACCGGCCATCAGTTCCGCCGTTCGCGCAAGGCAGAGTTCGCGGAACTGAGCCGGATTGCGTATCTCCAACACGGACGCGATGTCATCCGGCCTCATGTCTTTGGACTCTCTCACGAAGCGCTCGAACATGAGCTCTTCATCGCTTCCCGACGGAGGTTCTG
>QZKI01000018.1 GCA_003598055.1 Candidatus Abyssobacteria bacterium SURF_17
CTTTTTGAATGGAAAAACACTCGCTGTTTGTAGGGGTCGTTCGCGAACGACCCCTACAATATGCACTCACCAAGAAAATCCCTTATGTCGCACACCCGAACGGCGATATTGAACTGAAAGGTATTGATGTGCTACCGTTTTCGGTGAGCCTCAGGCGCAACGCCTTCTCAAAACGGGCGTTCCGGAATCGGTGCACGGGCGACCCGATGGGCCCCCCCGCATTGCCAACGTTCAGTTTGCCGAGCGATTTTTCAAAGCACGGTCATTGCGAGGGAGTGCAACGACCGAAGCAATCTCGTTCGTACCGTTCATGATGCAAACAGAGATTGCTTCGCTTGGGTCTGAGACTCTCGGGCCTGCGGCCCTGCGCTCGCAATGACGGCGCGGATGTTTCTTCCACACACAACCCCGACGCAGGCGGGTTCGAATGCTCGCAATGACGATGTTTCCCAGTTGCGGCTACGCTGTGTCGTTTAACCCTTCATCCGGTGATAGATAGGGCAACAGTATGAACACACCGTACTTGTTCCTCGTCAACCCGTTTTCCGGTGCGGGGGGTGGCGAGAAAATCGCAAGCATGCTGGAGAAGATATTGCCTGGCCGTCCGGTCCTGCGCGAAGGGATAGGAGAGGTCGTGCTCATCAATCAGATTGATGATGACCGCCTCAGGGCATTACTCTCGCGCGTCGAAGTCGTTGTGGTGGTGGGAGGTGACGGCACGGTCAGTCACCTCATACCCCACATTCTCGAGTGTCTCTCGCCGCCCGCTATCGGACTCATCCCGCTCGGAACGAGCAATGATTTGGCCCGGACGCTGGGCGTGTCGGTCGATGAAAACTACACGGATGAATCCACTCTCAAAAGAGCGGTTGAAGGACTCTTGAATGCCCGCGAGACAAAGCTGGATATCCTCAGCGTCAATGACAAGCTGTTTTTCTGCAATTATTTCAGCATCGGCCTGGATGCGGCCATTGTCCGTGATTTTCACCGCGTTCGCGGCTCCCGATGGGTAAAGCTGCTTCCGGCCGGAAGATTGACGAACAACGTGCTCTATTTCTTCATGGGATTGCGTAATGCAGGTTTCTGCATCGAGCCGCCCGTGGAAATAACGTTCACGGGAGAAGACCGCGAACGAAGAATAACGATAGAAAGCCGCTGCCGGGCCATAATCATTGGCAATCTGCCCTTTTACGCAGGCGGTTGTCCCTTGTGTCCTCAGGCTCAGAAGGATGACGGAATGTTTGAGATAACCGTGGTCTGGAGCGCATATCAGTACATCATGCTTATCGCCACGCGGTTCCTCCGCTTTCTTCGGCTGCCGCGCGGTATGAGCCAGTACCGCGCGCGCCGCGCTACGATCTCGATGGCTTCACGCTCCCCATTCCAGATAGATGGCGAGAAAGGAACAGATACAGGCTCCCTTCCATCCACCCTCACATTTTCCGTCCATGCCTCCCTGCGGGTGCTGGTGCCGTAGCGGACTCTGTAAAGATTGTTCCCTCATCGCTCACGGGTCTTCTGCAAGGGCGGATTTGTTCCCAAAACATTACCTGTCGTTTTCGCCTCGCGACTGCGAATGAATTCGCACCCACATAGAGCACGAGACAGGCTTTGTAAGCCCAATTACAGAACGAAAAGCCCGCCGGGTTGAGAATATATGTAGAATCATAGTCGGTTTCTGCAAAGGGAGGAGGGTTGGAGGAGAATGCTTTCTTTCATTAACATAACATGTCCAGCGTGCGGCTCTGTGTACACGCTTTCAATTGAAGAACTGAACGTGGTGGCGCTATTCAGGTGTTTTGAGTGCGAGCAGTATAACGTGTATGTGGCCGGACACGTCCTCGAATTGGACCAGGATGTTATGACCGAAGGCACGGAGAAGGAGAAGAAGAAGCACGTTGTCGAAATCCTTCAGGTGTTTGCCTGCGAATTTGCCGGAAACGTGTTGGGAAATGTCGACCGAATAGTGAACGTTAATGTGGAGATAGATTTGCAGGAATCCGGCCGCCGCAAGCGGAAGCGGTTAAAGAAGAAAAGCGCGCGGACGAAAGAGATTTCGGGCTCACGGTTGATTCCGTCCGTTAAGCAGGCCGGTGCACCCCGAATAAGCGTCGAGGAAGTTCGCGACTTCCTTAAAATTGATTTGCATCTCATCGACAAGAAACATTACTTCGACAAGTTCTTTGGCGACAATCGCAATTAGCCTTCTCAGATCAGGGGGCGGCAAGTCCCACCGAGAGTTCCGAGGCATGTGAAATAAGTCCACCTGTCGATCAACGCACCCTTCCTTTATAACCATAGATGGATTAACCTCTTACGTATTCTCTTCGCATCCGCTTGATTTGACAAATTTCGAGTCCGCGTCTATAATCCATCTGTCAAGGTCGCGTACTTAAGGGAGCAGAGGAGCCCTATGATTCGGAGTATGACCGGATTCGGCCAAGGAACCGCTGAGGCCAATGGCATAAGTGTCTCTGCCGAAATATCTTCGGTAAATCATCGGTATCTGGACATAGGAATGCGCCTCAACGCGCCGCTCAACGTTTTCGAAAATGATGTGCGAAAGCTCCTGCAGGGTCGCTTCGAGCGAGGGCGACTGAACGTGTTCGTGGCAGCAGCCGGCAATCTTCCCGAGGTCAGTCAGGTTGATTTCAACAAACAGCTCGCGCAGCAGTATGTGGACGCCGTCCGCGATTTCGCGCTCCAGGCCGACCTTAACGATGACCTGAGCGCGACAGCGATATTGAGGGTCGGTCCTCTGTGGTCGCAAAAGTCGCCGCGCCCGGAAGAGATGACAAGCCTATGGAACCTCACGGAGAAGGCGCTCGTTGGAGCCGCTAACCAACTCTCGGAAATGCGCCGAAAGGAAGGCGCCAACATCTGGGCTGACCTGTCCGAGAAGATTCAGCAGATACAAACGGTCTCGAAGGACATATCCGCGCGATCCCCCATGGTAGTCGAGGAATACCGACAAAAGCTCAGGGAACGCATCGCGTCGGTGCTGCCGGCAGGCAGCGAGCTGGACGAGCAGAGACTGCTCGCGGAAGTGGCCGTTTATGCCGACAGGAGCGATATTTCAGAGGAACTCGTCCGGATGCGAAGCCACATCGAGCAGTTCACCATGCTTGCCCGGCAGGAGTCCAACGTGGGACGCCGGCTTGATTTCCTGCTTCAGGAGATGTTCAGGGAAATGACGACGATCGGCTCGAAGGCGCGCGATGTGCAGGTCGCCCATGCCGTTGTCGAGGTGAAGGGGCTGCTGGAAAAGATGCGTGAACAAGTTCAGAACGTGGAGTGAGGGCGCTAAGCGGCGTCTGGGGAAGGAAGTCAGTTGACGGGCATCATCAGCATAGGATTCGGCGGTTCAGTCATGGCAGACAAGATCGTTGCCGTTGTTCCGCCCGATTCGAAGCCATCGATGCGTTTGCGTGACACGGCACGAGCCGAGAACCGACTGATAGACGCAACGCAAGGTCACAGAACACGAGCGGTCATCATTACCACGAGCAATCATGTCATTCTCTGCGGTATCAGCCCCGACACGTTGGTGCAAAGGATAAAGGAAAGCGAGGTCTGAGCGAGTGGCTGTTGGACGAGCGAAGGCGGACGAGATAGTCTCCACGGTCTCGGCTCTTCGCAGACGCAATGGCCTGCTCATCATTGTGTCGGCGCCTTCCGGAACGGGAAAAACGACGGTATGCGATGCGCTGCTCGCCGACATGCCGGAGTTGCGGCGTTCGGTCTCGTTCACGACACGCCCGCCCAGGAAAGGGGAGCGCGAAGGGGAGCACTACCACTTTGTGGCGAACGAGCAGTTCAAAAGGGAACTCGATAGGGGTAATTTCGTGGAGTGGGCCGAGGTTCATGGCAATCTGTATGGCACTCCCCGCGACTTCATCGACAGGCGAATGCGGGCAAGCAAGGATACCGTGCTCGTCATCGATGTTCAAGGGGCACGGTCAATCAAGAACCTGTTTCCCGAGGCGGTGCTCATCTTTCTCTTGCCTCCCTCTCTCGCCGAGCTGAAGAGGCGGCTGAAAATGCGCGCCTATGGGCGCAATGAGGATGTGGGCCTGAGATTGAGGAATGCTCTCGCCGAATTCAGTTGTTATCCTACGTACGATTATCTTGTGGTAAATGATGATGTTGCGAAAGCCGCAAGCGTGCTGCGGGGAATTATAATGGCCGAGCGGCACCGGGCGAATCGCCTGCGTTTCCCGGCAGACCCCGACACTAAGACAAGATAAGGAAAAGCGACCATGTTCAAGGTATCAACGGAGAAGCTATTGAAGAATGCGGGTGGTCAGTATCAGTTGCTCGTGATGGCTTTTCAGAGGACGCATCAGCTCAACAACGGGATGCTCCCGACCGTTAAGGCGGGCTCGAAGAAGAACGCGACGATTGCGCTTCATGAAATAGCCGAGGGCAAGATACGGATAAAGAAACGTGAGTCAGAAGAACAAGCATCCGCTGCATGACAAGGTTATTGTGGTCGGCGTGAGCGGAGGAATCGCGGCCTACAAGGCGTGTGACCTCGCGAGCAAGCTGAGGCAGTCGGGCGCTGAGGTGAACGTTATCATGACGAATGCGGCTCAGCAGTTCGTCACGCCGCTCACCTTTCAATCGCTCATACATCGGCCGGTCATAACCAGCCTGTTCACCTCCGCCGAGGAGTGGGAGATCGAGCATATCTCGCTCGCGCAAAGGGCGTCGCTGACCGTTATCGCGCCGGCAACGGCGAATGTCATCGGCAAACTTGCGTGCGGGATTGCGGACGACTTCCTGACCACGTTCGCGCTTGCCACCCGCGCGCCCATCCTCATCTGTCCGGCAATGAACTGCGAAATGTATGCGAATCCGGTGGTGCAAGAAAACCTTGGCCTTCTGCGAACGAGAGGGTTCCACATCGTGGACCCCGATGAAGGCATGCTTGCGTGCGGTGATGTGGGGAAAGGACGGCTGGCGGGTGTTGAGAAGATTCTCGAGCGAATCATCTCCCTGATCACTCAGGCACAAGACTTCAACGGCGTAAAAGTGCTGGTCACGGCCGGCCCGACACATGAGCCGATTGACCCGGTGCGATACATCACCAATCCTTCCTCCGGCAAGATGGGCTACGCTATCGCGCATGCCGCCCGCGAGCGCGGGGCTGATGTCGTGCTCGTGTCAGGACCGACGAATCTATCGCCGCCGCCGGGCGTCGAGATGATCAAGGTCAAGACGGCCGCGGAGATGGCCAAAGCCGTTTTTGACAACTCGAAGAGTTGCAAGGTTGTCGTGGGAGCAGCCGCAGTCGGCGATTACGCGCCGGTTGCGACGGCGAAGGATAAAATCAAGAAGAAACCCTCTGAGTTTACACTCTCACTGAAGCCGACCGTTGACATCATCGCCGAGTTGGGCAAACGAAAGAAAAAACAGGTGCTCGTGGGCTTTTCCGTAGAAACGCGCGACCTCATCGAGAATTCCCGAAGGAAACTGAAATCGAAAAATCTTGATTTGATCGTGTGCAACGATGTCACGCGCACAGGGGCCGGCTTCGCGACCGATACGAACATCGTGACCCTGCTCGACAAGAAGGGCGGCAAGGAAGAGTTGCCCCTCATGACCAAGCTTGAGGCAGCCCATAAAATCCTCGACCGCATCCGCACGCTGCTATAACCTTTTCCCGGAATACCATTCGTGCTGCATCGGTTTGGAATCTCATACGCGGCTTTCGCTTGCTATCAGTGCGGACGGCTTCGGCAGAGACTCTGTGCATCGACACCAGCCTCTAAATGACAGATACACCCGCAACTCGCGCAGTCGATGAGACTAACGCATGAGCAGCTCGTTGATCCGTCACAGTTCAGAAAGCGGACGAGTGATCGAGAAATGGCGGCATCGATATGGATCGAGCAACATTTGATGCGCTATGCGCGTATCTGAGGCAGTTCATCACTTTTTCAGCGGGCCAACGTGTCGGACGGCTGCTTCCGCAGTCGTTCGAAAGTCACGGCTGCGACCACACACTGAGCAAGACCACTGAGTGGCTGAAATCTCAGGGGCGCAATGTCGAGGCGGACCGTGCGTGGCTCCGGGAATATGGCGGTGAATGCGACTGCAAGGTAATCACAAGTGTGATGATACGTCTTGACCAGGAAATATGATTTCTTGCACTCCTTGAAGTCTCTGCGGTGCAAAACGTTTTGGACGACAGCGACTCCAAATCATAGCGGCCATATGTAGGGGATGAAGATGGATGACGCCGCCCAGACCAGTGCGTTCACGGGCATACCCAACCTGACGAAATCGCCGAAGCTGTACTTGCCGGGCCCGTAGACCAGCAGGTTGGTCTGATACCCGATGGGCGAGGCGAAGCAGGCGCTGGCGCCGAAGCATATGCCCATAAGGAATGGCCTCGGGTCGACGCCCATTGCGTGTGCCGTGGATATGCCTATGGGCACAAGCAATACCGCCGCCGAGTTATTAGAGATGAAATGGCTCACGACGCTCGTAAAGATGATAAAGGCGGCCAGCACGAATCGTGGTCCCATGCCTGCCAGCAGTCCGACTATGGTTCTGGCGTAAAGGCTGGCTGCTCCGGTATCGGTCAGTGCCTTTCCAAGCGCGATGGTGCCGATGATCAAGATAAGCACCTGCGCATCAACTGCGGCGTAAGCCGACCGGGGACTCAGGCACCCGGTGAACACCATCAGGAACGCGCCCACAAGCGCCGCCACCAGAATATTGACTCCCCCGACTGATGCCGCCAGGATCATGCCCGCGAAAATGGCGACGGCGAGCGGCGCCTTGTGGCGCTTTACGATGTGGTGAACCGTGTCCTCCACCACGATTACGTCGCCCCCCTCGCGCATCACCTCGATGTGGTCGGGGGGCATCTGCGCCAGTATAATGTCGCCCATTCTGAGGCGAAAATTGTCCAAACGCTTCCCCCGATACTGCATACCCCGGCGCGTGACGCCCACGATGTTTATCTCGGTGTCAAAGGCCAGCCCGGTTCTCATCAGCAGATTGCCCGCGAACCTCGAATTGGGCGCAACGATAAGCTCCACCATAAGGTGCTCCTCGTCATAGGGGCTGGGCATGACGGTGTCACCGCTCGTTGGCAACACTGCTCCCCCATCCGAGAGAATGCGGGCCAGGTCCTCGGCAGGACCCGTCGCAAGTATGAGGTCTCCCTCATCGAGCAAGCATTGGTCCGTGTTGGGATCACACACCCGGTAGCCGGTTATGACCTCGTGAACCTCGACATTCGGGTATTTCTTGCTCAGTTCCTGAGCAGGGTCGGCGCCTACAAACGGGCTGCCAGGCGGGATGACAAGCTCCGAGATATACTTTCCCTTGTCTTTTCGGGCCTCGCTCAAGACGGCCGGCCGGTGTGCGGGCAATATCCTGAACGCAAACAGGTACAGGAACAGGCCGCCGATAACCGCGATAGGTACGCCCAGGGGAGCCAGCTCGAACATGCTGATGGACTTGAGTCCGGCCTCCGCGCCCAGATCGCTCACGATAATATTGGTCGAGGTCCCAATCAAGGTGCAGGTGCCAGCCAGGATCGAAATAAACGACAGCGGCATCATGTGACGGGACGGGGCAAAATCGGACTTGTTGGCTACGGCCAATGCGATGGATATGAACATGACTACTACGGGAGTGTTGTTCATCACAGCCGACAAAGCGCCCGTCGCGATGAGCAATATCATGAGAAAACGCTTGGGATTGCCTGCGGCCAGGTCGGTGATGCGTTCGGTCATGTAATCGGTCGCGCCCGTCCGCATGAGACCCGCGCTCAAGATGAAAAGGGCGCCCACAGTGATGGGCGCAGGATTGGCGAAGCCTGCCACTGCCTCCTCAGGCGAGAGGATGCCGGAAACCGCCAGAACCGCCATGATGCCGATTGCAGTGACATCGACGGGAACCTTCTCGGTTACCAGCAGGGCTATCACTACGGCGAGAAGAACGCTGATGAATGCTATTTCCATTGCACCTATTATGCAGCAGGCGCGGCAGAAAAGACAAATGACAATCTCTTGTGCAAAGCCCCCTGCCGTTTTTTCGAAAAGACCAAAGGGAATGACGATAGGGAGAAACGGGGAACGGGGAGGGAAGATTCTATGACAAACTCTTGACTGTCAGCCAGTCATTGTTGGGTGAAGAGTTGTGATGAAATGATTGACTTATCTGAAATGCGTATGGGCCACTTGTTTCTAACCGAAACTAGACTTTTCCTCTAAGTCGGGCCGCTACACGTGAGCATTTATTGCCCCGCCCTTTGCACCTGGATGGGCGCCCTTGAAGCAACTGCTCCGGCAAAGCATAAGAGGTCCTCCTAAGCACAATTATTGCTTCTAATCCTCGGCTTGGATTTATAAGCCAAATGGTTGCAACATGCTCAATGGGTATGTTAATATTTAATTCGACTAAATGATTGATATTGGGAAGTGAGACATGGAGACCATGTGAAGGTGTATTCGATGGAATCTTCGAACCAAGAGGGAGAAAACTTTTCCACTGATAGTGACAGTAAACTGGGCAGTTACGCGCAACTCTTTTCTGACGAACAGCTAAGCCTTTTCCAAGTACTCTCTCAAAAGAACGTCGCCATGGGGGAGATCTATGCGGGTGCTATTCTTGTCTTAGAACAAGAGACCAATCCCTTCCGCATATCTATGGCAGCATATGCGCTGAGAGAGTTGCTGAGTCGTAGCCCCCGCTACTTTGACGTTGAAATTCCCACTGACGTGCCCAAGTTACCAGACGAAGTCAAACTTCTGGAGAAACAATGGCAGGGCACATGCAAGGAATCGTCTTGTTACAAGAAGGGAATTTGGGAAGGAGAAATTGACAAGCCGTTACGCAATTTTCTTAAGAATTTGGTCAGCTTCTTTATGAGGTTTGAGGGAAACAATCCCTATCCCTATAGGAGAGAAATCTACCGCAAGCTGATAAGAAATCTCGACCGGGCTGGATTGCCTACAGCTCGGCCGTTTGAAGAAGATGCCATCGCGTTCTTGAATAGACAAAAGAGATATCTTAACGAGATCCTTCACGGAGGTCAAGTTGATGAAACCGAGTTTTGTGGGTGCCTTCAATCAATAACTCATTTTCTCTCCGAAAGATTGGTTCCCAAGACTTTTGTTGAAATAGACGACATTCGTAAGACCATTGCGGAAGGTGAGGCAAATGGTCACTGATGAGGTTGTCAAAAAGGCCCTCCAACTGATTAGAAAGAGACCGGCAAACTACCAGTATTTTTTCGATAACCTGAATTCTCCAGAGTGGATTCAGCCATTGCGAAAAGCAAGAGAAGATCTTTTCACGCAACCACCTCCTCCAGAGAAGCACGAGACTTCAATAAGCTTCCCTGTTTGGCCTGTGTCCCGCTACTTGGCTCGAATGGCTTCAAAGGATCCGGATCTTGTTCTAGGGACGATCCTGTCGATGAACGATACGGAGAACATTCGTGTTCACGAAGATCTTGTCGAAGCCGCACTTGCTATGCCGCCGAGCAAAGCTGTAATGTTGACCAACAAGATAAAGAAAGCTTGGGCACGGTCAAGCTATCTTATTCTACCCTTGCCGGAGAAAATTGCCGACCTAATTATCCACCTCGCAAAGGGTGGTCAAATAGAAGGAGCTCTGAGGCTAGCATCGGCTTTCTTTGAGGTCATTCCTAGAGATGCGATTGAAGTCAAAATTAAAGATGAGTTTTTCCGGATGAGACCGGAACCTGAGAGCCGATTTGACAATTGGGAATACAAAGAGACTCTGGGCAAGTGCTTGCCAGTGTTGGTCGAGACAGCTGGACTGAGTACCCTTGAGCTATTCTGCAATATTCTGGACCAAGCCGTCCGAGCATCGATAGAAGAAAACAAAGAGGAACCGGATGATCACTCTTATATTTGGAGAATAGCCATCGAAGACAACCCACAAGATATCGAATATAGAAGCACAAAATTGCGGAGCATCCTCACAAACGCTGTCAGGGATGCTGCCGAGCAACTTATAAGAGACGGCGGCTTCTCGCCACCTCAGATAATTGGCGTATTAGAAAAATACCCTTGGAGTATTTTTGAGCGCATCATCCTATACATTCTGTGTCGCTTCGGCGAGCAAGCTCCTGCGTTGGTGGCCTCATTTTTGACAGACGAGCATAATATTTACGATTTCTGCCGACGACACGAATACGCACTGTTGAGCAAGAAAAGGTTTCCCGAAACCTCCATTCAATGCCGAGAAAGAATACTAGCGTTTATAGCCGACGGCCCACCCGCGTTAAGGGAACGACATACCCAAGATGATGTAGGACAGACAAATGACGTGGAGTTGGAAAGAGCAAGGAGGAGTTGGCAGCTTGATGTTTTAGAACCGATTAAGGATTTCCTGCCCGCCAGTTGGGCAAAGAGATATGCCGAATTACTTGCCGAATTTGGTCCCCCCGTATTCGATAAATATCCCGCTATCTATACTTATTGGGTAGGTCCAAATAGCCCGAAGACAGTGGACGAACTTCGAGCAATGACAATAGAAGGGATTGTTTCTTTTCTGAAGGAATGGCAATGGCGCGGAGGAGATTATGATCCCTCCCCGGAAGGACTTGGAAGAGCTCTCACAGAGACTGTCGCAGAAGACCCCGAGGACTTCGCTCTTAATAGTCTCCTCTTTCGACAGCTTGACCCAACTTATGTACGAGGACTGGTCAATGGGCTCGAACAAGCGGTAAGAAAGAAGAAGAAATTTGCATGGTCTCCGGTACTCGAACTGTGCATTTGGGTTGTGAACCAGTCACGTGAGATTCCTGGCAGAAAATGCGAACATGGTGACCTTGACCCGGGTTGGGTGTGGACTCGAAGCTCAATAGCAGATCTTATCGCTAGGGGCCTCGGGGAAATGGGCGAGACCATTTCATCGGCGAACAGGGAAACGCTATGGAGCATCATTCACCCTCTGACTGAAGACCCCGATCCTACCTCTGACACTGAGAATGAATCGCATGCATCAGGAGTTGACTTTGCGACTCGCTCGATTAATACCGTTCGTGGGAAAGCTATGCACGCCGTCATCAGATATGCAGTATGGGTGAAAAGGAACTTAGAGAAAGTAGTCGTGAAGCAACGAGCCGTCTGCTTTGAAGACATGCCTGAAGTTCAGAAAGTCTTGGAAAGGCACTTGGATCCAAGCCTCGACTCATCTCTCACGATTCGATCTGTCTACGGCCAGTGGTTTCCCACTCTTATATACCTTGACCGAGACTGGGTGTCAGAGTGTGCTGGTCGAATTTTTCCGTTAGAGGAGGAAAAAAGTGCTTACTTCAAAGTTGCGTGGGAGACATTCGTGACTTTCACAAGACCGGGCGCGTACATTTTACCGCTCTTGAAGACTCAGTACGAAAAAGCCATAAGACTTATCTCAAAGAAGAAAGAGGATAAGGTTAGTTTCCTGGACCCTCATAAATGCCTTGCCGAGCATTTGATGAGGTTTTATTGGCAGGGAGGACTTGACCTTGAATCGCCAGAAGGACTATTAATGGAGTTCTATTCGAGGGCAGATGACCCTCTATGTGGATACGCGTTCGAGTTCGTTGGACGAGAGTTAAAGGATACAATAGGCGACGTCCCATCTGAGATTCTCGATCGACTGAAGAAGTTGTGGGAACGACGTACTGCCGTCACAGCGTCTGGCAAGGACCAGACGGAAGAAATAGCATCTTTCGGATGGTGGTTCGTGTCGAGGAAATTCGAGGCGGGATGGTCTGTTGAACAATTAATGGCGGCATTGGCAAGAGCCAAGACCATCAAGTCGGCCCATGAGGTGGCAAAAAGGCTTGTCGAGTTATGCCAGAGAATGCCAAAAGAGACGATGATTTCTCTTTCAAGTATGGTGGAAAATGCAAAGGAAAATTGGGAGATATACGGTTGGCGAAATGAAGCTAGAGCGATCTTATCCTTTGGAATCAAACACAAGAGCAATGAGATAAGAGTAATCGCAGAAAAGGCCATAAATAGGCTTGGAGCTCGAGGCTTTCTTGAATTTGGGGAATTGCTCTCCGATGCGCAGCGTCCGGCGTGAAACTCGTTGTTGGCCTCGAAATAAGTCATCGTCTCATTTGAACCTCGGCGCTCGAAACGGACCAAACCCCATTGTTCCACCGGCCGGATAAGAACACCGTGATGACATCATGCCCTCTTGCCGCTCATGCCCGAAGTGCACATTCTATGACGGAATCCTGACTGCCTGGCAATCGTTTTTGGGTGAAGAGTTGTGATAAGATTTTATACTTCGGTGGCGCTTTAGAGTGCGAATCTCTGATTGAAGCAACACATACTATCAATGTGGATAGCGCGTGAAATTCTGGCAGAGGTTGCGTATCTTCCGTCACTTGATAACCTTAATTCTCTGCGCGAAAGCAAAAAAAGTGAAAGTAAGAAAAGTTGACTTATCAATCGCCTAGGTGATATTCTCTCAAAGCGACGCTTCGATGCGGGTAAATAAAATTTTAGAACATGAATGAATGCATTAGGAAAATTGTATGAACAAATCTCAGGGCCCACCTTCCTATGAAAACTGGCTTGCAGCCAGACGAGGCAAAAGCGCTAACGTTGAGGCTTGGGAGTATCCGTTATTCACGGACGCGTGTATCTCTGGCGAGGTATCGGAGGGCTTTGGACCCTATCAGTTTCTCAATACCGGTTCAAAACCAGATGCCAATGGTAACACACACCCGGCCCTCATTCTGCGTGCTGAGTCGCATCTTACATATGGTCCGTGGAAGCTTGATAAGCCGACGGTTTCTGATGCTGGCTATTACCATGGTGGGGAACTGCAAGACGAACTTGCCGCGCTCGTTTCGTTAGCTCTTGGGATTCGGTGCAAGGCGGGAGGTGTGGTCCGACGGTTTGGTGGGCGAGACCCCCGCGGTAGGCCTTGTGCATGGGAGTCTGGTCGAAAACCAATTTTTGTTAGGGCATACTCGCGCGGCCCATTGCTTCCAAGGGCAATGGGGAGGCACTCAATAAATGATCTCCAGACACTACCGCCGTTCGTTGATTTGTCGGTATCAGCAGTAACCGCCTTGATTCGAGCAGCAAGGCTATATCAAGATGGCTTGTGGGTCGCTGAATCCGAACCCTCTCTCTCTTGGCTAATGCTGGTATCGGCTATCGAAACGGCTGCGTATTACTGGCGTAATGCTGAAGACTTACCAGTGGAAAGGATGAAGGTTTCCAAGCTAGACCTTTTTAAGTTGCTGCAGAACGCCGGGGTGCCCGGACTCCCCGAGCAAGTCGCCCAGATAATCGCTCCTTTAATGGGGGCTACCAAGAAATTCATCGACTTCATTATCAACTTTCTTCCCGTCGCGCCTTCACCTAGACCACCCATATTTGCCCAAGTCTCATGGGAAAGACGAAGTATGAAGGAAGCTTTGCATAAGATATATGGTTATAGATCCGAAGCTCTTCACGGCGGGACGCCATTTCCAGCACCAATGTGCATGGCACCTTACAAATACAAACAAGATGATAAATGGGAAGCCCCGGCAGAGAAAATGGATGCTCGTATGATTCAAACCAAGGGTGGCGCATGGTTGGAGAAAGATACACCCATGCTTCTTTGCACCTTTGAGTATCTTGCACGGGGAGCACTTCTAAAGTGGTGGCAATCTCTTATGCTAAGTGCAATGGCAGACGCAGATACCGCTGGAAAATGAGGAACTAGGAACGAACCCACATTCTCATCTCGCTAGTTATGGGCCAAAGAGCGAACATAAAGAACGCATCAAACCCGACAAAGTTATCCATTTTGAGGGAACATTTGCCTGAAGGGGTGCACTAGAGACATATTCCGCCACTTCAATAAGTAAAGGTTTCGCCAGAATTTGTTACTTATCCCCATGTCGGCAAGAGTCAAGAATCCGTTTTCAACTCTTTCTATTCTTTCTTTGCGCTCTTTGCGCCTCGGCGGTGAAGAATCCATTCTCAACTCTTGATTCTTCTTCTGCGTTGCTTATGGAACCTGTCCTATTGGCCTCCTATCTCTATGCTCCCAATTCGTTATCGGCATTTCATCCGCCCCAACAGATTTCCCCAAGCTCCTTCAGCGCCAACTCTTGGCCCAAGAAATCTGGGCGAGGGCCCGCAGTTGGTTCCCTCAGTCTTTTTCTTTCTTGGAGCTTTCGCAGTGAATTGCGAGAACCTTGATGAGAACCTTGATGACATCATGTCTTACGGTATATAATTCGCTCAGCAAGGAATGGCCAGTCCAAAATTGGCAGTGACGGAAGCTGGAGGGGGCAAGAATGCTTCACGGATACAAGGGAAAGCTTCTCCACATTAATCTGTCCAAAGAATCCACCGAGACGGTCGCGATTCCCGAAGAAATCCTCCGGAAATACATTGGAGGCCGAGGTCTCGGCTCCAAACTCTACTGGGACCTCCTGCCGCCTGACGTCAACCCTCTCGGGCCCGAAAATGTCTTCATGGCGCTTACCGGCCCGGTCAGTGGCACGATGGTTCCCGGCGCGGGCAAACACGTGATTGTGACGAAATCGCCCGCGACCGGCGCATGGTTGGACGCCTATTCGAGCGGCCGCGTGGCTCCCGAGATGAAGTTCGCAGGCTACGACGGAATTCTCATAAGCGGCAAGGCCCGAAAACCCGTCTACCTTGTTGTCGAGGACGACAAGGTGGAATTTCGCGATGCGGGTCATCTGTGGGGCAAGGGCGCATTCGCGGCGGAAACGTATGTCAGAGAAACCTTTCATCCCGATTGCGGCTCGCTCGCCATCGGTCCTGCCGGCGAGAACCTGGTTCATTTTGCATGCGTGGGAAGCGACTACTTCAGGCAGGCCGGACGCGGCGGCGCCGGCGCGGTGATGGGCTCCAAGAACCTGAAGCTGATCGCCATCAAGGGAAGCGGCGGCATACGCTGCGCCAACATAAAGGGTGTGCGTGACCTGGTGCTGAAGCATTATGAGACCTATCTGGATAGCGCCGCCGGCCTTGCGCATCGCAGATATGGCACGCCGCTGACGCTGACCGTCACGCACTCGGCGGGGATGT
>QZKI01000069.1 GCA_003598055.1 Candidatus Abyssobacteria bacterium SURF_17
GGGAATCCCGGGGCGGTTCAATCAAGGGGAATCGTCATGCGCAAGATCCTCGTTCTCGTAGCCGCGCTCGTGCTTGCGCTCGCCGCCGCTGAGGCACGCGCCCAGGTCGGCGGCCTGATCTGGGAGGAGAACTTCAACAGCCTCGACAACTGGATCAAGCTCACCGGCAACGGCAGCTGGGGCTGGGGCAACGGCGAGCTGGAGTTCTACAAGGACGAGAACGTGGACATTGCCGACGTCCCCGGCGAGACGGGCAACAAGGCCCTGCGGATCATCGCCAAGCAGGAGAGCGGCCCGGGCATCGTCGATCAGTGGGGCAACGCCCTGAGCTACACGTCGGGCAAGGTGATGAGCAAGTCCTTCATCTCCGTCAGGTACGGCATGATCGAGGCCCGTGTTTGGGTGCCGAGCCTCAACGTGGGTGGCTGGCCCGCGGTCTGGCTGCTGGGTACGGCCAACTACGCGTGGCCTCGCTGTGGCGAGATCGACATGGTTAAGATCTGAGGCCGAGGCTGAGATCAGGTGGTACTCTCCCGGCAGTCGAAGGAGCGGTGTCGTCCCGGCCGCGATGATCTCGCCGGCGTCAAGGTCGATCAGGCCAATCCGGACCTCGCTGCCAGTTTGCCCGTAGACGAGGTCCAAGCGACCATCCAGAAGGTTCTGCGGCTGGGCAGGAAAACCACCGTGGAGTTCAAGTTGCACGCCCCGGACAGCGACCGGCGTGTTCAGGCTGATCGTGGTCAAACCGTTCTCAAAGGTGCTCTCCAGAACCAGTCCCGCAGCCGTCTTTGGCGTTGGGCTACCGCCTGTCGAGTAGCAGCCGCAGCGCGGAAGAGTACCGTTGATAAACAAATGGTCAATAAGAATAGCGATGTCCCCGATACTTATAGTACAACTGCCGTTGGCATCGAAGGCATCCATGGTACAGGGACAGGTTCCGGTTATGAACAGGCAGTCGATCATTACGGAGAGGTCGCCTATCGTGATTTCCCCGTTGTCGTTGACATCACCGGGCATGTATCCCAGGATAGTGGTTGAGTCTTTGGCGTAGTCAAAGACGGGGACAAAGGCGTTGAACTCGGTGTCCGTGAATTCGAGGCGTCGTCCCTGGTCAGCGGATAGGGCGGTGTCCCAATGTATGAAATAATCTTCATTACAGAGCCGGGGGGCAAGGAACTCGACGTTGAATAGCGTGGTGCTGCCAACAGGGAGCACTTCTCCCAGGGTGTTGGCCAGATAGACGGTCAGGAACCCGGAATCCGCTTTGATGATGGCGTCTTTGTAGTCCCAGCTTTCGGTGGGGAGACCATTGAAGGAGACGCCACAAATCTCAACACCTTCCGGGATTTTCAAACTGACTGTAGCAGCGACGGTTTCACGGTCCAGTGTACATGCGACCGGCTGGATGCCGGCCGGACTGATCGGACCAAGAGCGTATGAGCAGGAATCGCAGGGACGGAACGCAAGAGAAGGAATAACCAATGTGGAGAGAGGAGTGCATCCACTTCCGTTTGGATCTGGGTCAAAGCCAACATCGTCAAACGCGTTTGATGGGTCCGCCTGTTCGGCAACTGTGAATAGGACAAGTAAGCCGGGTCTTGTGATCGGAGTGTCGTCGTGGAAAGTTACTTCATCATAGCCGCCAGCCCATTCATATCCTGCCGTGATATTACCGTCGGGTTCAATCTTAATGTAACCGCGCACCCATGTATGCATGGGGAAGGTCGATTGCTTTTCTCCGACGAGCACGCCCTCACCATTGGCATGGATGCGAAATAACCTAAACGTTTCAAGTTCGGAGCCTTGCGCGGAGAAGGTCGCGTAGTAGCTTTCTCTGGAGACGAGGTCGTTTGTGCCGTTGGGATCAACCATTACATAGAGGCGCGGTTCGGCCGCGGACCAATCGTGGCGAAACCAGAGGCTATATACACCAGTTGTCGCCTCGAAGTCCTTTCGATACATGATGCTCCCGGGATTGCCCAGCACCCCGTACATACGGATCGCTCTATTGCCTGAGTGGGGAGCGGCAGCATCGTCCGATTGACTTCCATACACGGACTGCCAGTTATCTGACCAATTCTCGTCTTCGAAATCTTCACAGAAGGCAGCAGAGGACGGGGGCACATCGAGCGTGAGATTCGCCCACAAAGCAGGGTCGCATGCATTGTTGCCTGGATATGTCCAGGCGTTACCAGAAGTGGAGTTTACCCCTAAGGCGATGGAGAAGCCAATTGTCTCACCCGGCTCCGCTGTGAGATCACTGAGCGGCACTTTGAATTCGAATGAGAGCTCATCGATCCCGCTTTCACTGAACGCATGATCGGCTCCCTCCGGAGGATCGACTGAAACGGTTGCACAACCCGCCTGAATGATGCGGTACTCATCGTAGTATGAGTAGACGGGAGCAGTTGTTCCGGCTTTGTTGTAATCTACCGTGATATGCGGTTCTGTCGCACTGCCATGCAGAGTGTGGGAGTGATCACCGTCCAAGTACAGCCCGTACCAGAAATAAGGATCGCTTGCAAAAGGCGCCTGCGCTGCAACGTAAAGAAACGTGCCGTCGTTAAGAAGCCAAATTGGCATCGGCTGGGTGTTGGAAGTTAGATAGTGCGTGAATGTCAGTTCGTACGACGCTGCATCGCCCCATTCAACGCCGCTTATGACGCCGTCAATTGTCGGCACATTCTGGCTGTACGGTGCCTGCAAGTCTGGCGCCTGGGCGGCTGCCCCGGCTGCGACGACAACCAGACACGCGATCGGCGTGATCGCGATCTTACCGAAACGCCTGATCCAGTGGTACATAAGATAATCTCCTCTGAGGAGCGTTAGGGGTTCAAAAGGACACGCTGGCAAATATCCCAGTCCTGCAATTAGAGAATAGGAGCCAGGCAATGAATTTGTAGAAATACGTGAGGAGGACTTTTGAAGTGTGGCTACAGCCCGGAAGTGCGGAGCTGTCGCTCGGAAACCCAGCCTGAATCAGTCCAGTAGAGCACAGTATCCAGTACCTTCAAAGCGTACTCTTCCGGTGTCATTTCCGGAAGAGTCCCCTCGCGTACCAGGTGATCTCGGCGCCTGAGGAATTGGTCAGTAGGCTGGCAGTCGGTCACCCGTCCAGAGTTGCTTACCTGGTAGATAATCTGAGCATTGAGTTCATGGTCCGATTCTCCGACGTAGCAGTTCATGAAGGAATCGTTGTCCACCAGGATCTTGACGGGACGATTGTACGGGTTTGAGAGGTCTACTTCACCCACATCGGTTTTTGGAAAGACGATGTACGACAATTGATTGCCGCTGGCCGCATCCGGCGTGCCTTGCAGTTGTCGGTTGTACGGAGGAGAGTCTCCACGAGCGGAATCCGGCTGAAGCACTAGAAATGCTGTGGCGCCCATCGGATTGCTGTAGCATAGAAAGACTGCCTCATTCTGGCCGTCGCCGTCCATGTCCCGAGCGGCGAAGAAATGGGGTCCCCCTGCGTTTATGTACCACCCCAGAGACCTTCCATCGGCAGACCAGAATCTGATATGGCCTCGGCCGGTTCTGCCAGAAACCACTTCAGTTATGACTACCCACCCTTCGGACGATTTCATTAGGCTTATCCCTGCGGGAGAATAATGGCATGTGACCGAATCGCCGGAGTAGGCGTTGGGAACAGCGCAGCACCTTGCGAACAGCAGCTTGTTATCAGGCGAGTAGCAGAATAGGGTGTCTCGGTGAGGACACTCCCCTTCTGTGGGTAGAGAGAGGAGTACTTCCTTCTTTCCGTCGTTATCGAGATCCACCACTTTGCAGCATTCGGTGAAGTTGTACTCTATGTTGCAACTGAGCGGGCGGGACCAGAGCAGAATAGAATCTCGATTGCGAACCTCAAAGGTATCGTCGTGTACATTGAATCCCGCATAGAACGGGTTCCAGTCAAACCCCACCCATGCCTTCGGGTAAATCAAACATATAAGCAGATACGCCAGCACCAGCAAGATTGGCACCTGAAGCTTAGTCGCCCGCGAGTACCTGTAAGCCTTTCGGGCTACAAACTGACCCATGCAGACTTTTTCAGAACGCACGATGCTCAGGTTGTCCAAGACGTCACGAAGAGTCGTCGCCCCGACCACGTGGAAGCGGCGGCGGGGATAAGTTTGGCGCATTTCATCCAAACACCATCGGGCGAATTCGGCGTTCTCCTCGGGTACAACCAGATAGCGGATTGGCGAGAAGAAAGCACGCTCGATCTTCAGCTTCAGGCTGTCCTCTCCGACGGGGGTCAGAAGGCCCCGCTCGTCAAGTCCGCCGGTGAAGGCGGCGTCCATCGCGATGAACCGCTCTTGCTTGTGGATCTCCGGCCTAAGCAGCTGAGCGTAGGCAACGAGCCCCGCTGCCAGTCCGATCGAGTCGCCGGTGAAGGTGTGGTCACTGCCCGTAACCCGGTAGGAGGCACGGATATATTGCTGTTTCGATGAGCTGACGGACTGGTGTGAGAGGATGCGCGCCACGGCACTCAGAGCCCGATGGACTGTGCCTACAAACGGGTCATCGGGGGAGCGGGGGACACTTTCCAGGGTCAGATCGTGGCTGTCGGCGGACGGTCGGCGCCAGACCGCGCTGCCATGAAGTAGCCGCATCCGACCGCGCCCGTGAATCCCGCCCGAGTTTTTTTCGACAAACAGGCAATGAACCTCGTCGAACGACAGCGCTTCGCGGTCAACTTGCCAACCGTGCAGGAGACCAGCTAAATCGGCTGCCAGAGGATGAGCCTTGTCCTGCAACTGTGCAACTGCGGCACGCAACAGGTCCGTCTCGTCAGGTTGATCGTCTTCCGCGGGCAGTTTGACTGGCGGCAGGATAACGTTGAAGGCCCGGGCGAGAGTATCCAGAGCCTCCTCCACCGCTCCCACATATAATAACTTGGCGGCGACAGCCATGCCGAGTTTATTCGATGCCTCTTGAATTCGTTCCGGCGAGCCACCGGCTGGTTGCACCCTTCGAAGTTGTAGGGCAATGTCGAACAGAGGGCCAAGTTCATCGGGAAGAAGGTCGTCAAACGGTTCTCGGTCTACTTCTGAGAGAAGGAGAGCGCGGTACTCGTCCAGGTAACTGGAATATGATGTGTCTTCAACGTGGTCGGATAGCGATGGCCAGTATTCCGTCATCAGAAGCAGACGCAGGTCGGCGGCCGGCTGGGTTTGTAGCCGGCTTTTGAATTGGGCGAAAGCTCTCGCGAATTCTACTGGCGACTGCATCGCTTAGCTATAGAGCCTAATTTGAATGGAAGTCGAAGCGTCGATGGGGCCGAATTCTACAGTGCGTCCCGGTTTGCCGGTCGCCAACTGATTTCTTCCACTCTGGGATACAAGCACCCTGACCGGGGTGAACTCCCGGTTGCCGTCTATCTCCAGAACCCGTACAACCAGTTGTTTGCCGTCGGTACGACCTTCAAATCGAATCTCTATCCGGTCGCGGCGCTCGGTTTCCAGGATGATTTCTTCCGCGTACTCGATTCTCTCCGGATCATACTGCAATGGTTCAAGTGAAAAGACTGCCTCCGGCATCCGAATCTGCCATTTGAGCCGGTCTATGTTGTCTGCGCCGCTAAGGTCGAGATCGGCCCTCCCGGAGGCGTCGGTCACGAACTCGCATCCAAGATCAGGCAGGCAGACCATTACATGGGCGGCCATCTCCGTATCGGCCGCTACAACCTGGAGATAATCTCGCCCCAGCGCGGAATCACGCATCACCCGGAGAACGATCTCGGGCTCCTCGGAGAAAAGCGTCGCCAGGTTTGTGATGTCGGGTTTCTTAGCCGGGAGGCCGTCCGCCGCCATGTACGGCTCCGAAAGATCGCTTGTTTCTGCCGTCAGCGGCAGCAGGTCTATTACCGTTCCCGGCAGTGCAGCTATGCGAAGCCGCTCGCGGAGGCGGATTTCCGCCTCTGACAGCGGACTGGGGTCTTCCGTCGGAAGCGGCTGCGTGAGGTCCCGATAATCGGCGCAGAAATCGGCACAGAACTCGCAGAATTCGAGATGCCGCGCTATTTCCGTGCGCAGTCTTGAATCCGAAAGTTGTCCGTCTACGAAGTGCCTCAGGTCGTCCCTGGACGGATGCATACTACACCCTTCTACCACTACTGAAGTATTAGCCGACACGAGTTCATATTGTAGAACCTTTTGTAGAACCTTTGCCAAAGTCGCGCCGAAGTATCACTGTAGCCCTGGCAACCACGGTATCCATAATATACTTAAACCTCTTCTGGTATTCGTCCTGCGAAATATCCGTTCTCAGTTCAAGAAAGTAGGTCGGGATCGAGTCAGTCGCGCCGGAGAAGCACAAGTCCTCTAAGTAGTCGCGGCTGGCGGTCAGAATGTCTTGCACGTCGGATTCCGCGAGCTTTCCCTTGCGAATAAACCCGGGAATGATTTCTCTTTCGATCATGGCCATCGCCGAATCAATAACTTGACCCGCCTGCTCATGACAAACGGCGGGGGAGACAGGCTCCCGTGGCAGGCTTGCGTCCACCCAGGCCGTATTGACACAAACCATAGCGCTCACGAGGGCGTAAACCGACAGCTCGTTGCGGAACTCGGTATGCTCATCCAGGAATTTGAACACGTGTCGACACCAATCTTCCCGGTTGACAGTGTCGAGATATGCTTGGTAGACCATCTGAAGCAACTGATCGCGCGGAATCCAGGGCCGGCCTTCACGAATATCACCCGCAGATTCTAGTGAACGGACTATCTTAGAATGATTGCAGTCGTCCTCGCGAATGCTGTAAGCCGGTGATAAGAGGACCTTCCTGATCCGCTGCTTCAGTGCGGCAACCTGGGGGTTGCCGATATCCTTGAGAGCGGTGAACTCCTTTCGGGCAAAGCCCCTGAGCAAAATGCGGAAATGCCGTACCAGGTTGTCAGCGGGTTCCTTATCGAAGTCGGTGATTCCGTGACGCGCAAAATAGTCGAACACGACATAGTATGGCCGTCCGGGCCGGGAGGCAAGAAAGGGGCCAAGAACATCAATAGCGAGGTCTCGATATGAGTCCGGGGAGTTGTCGAAACCGGCTGGCATTTGCCATCCCCGTGCGCTGAGGTGGCGCAGGTAGGTGTGAGTCTCCCGTCGACAGAGATCGAAGAACGCCTCGAACTGCCTCCTGCCATGCGGAGCCCTAAGAAAGTCGCGAATTGCGGAAGCGTCCGGATTATCCTCGGTATTGCTGCTGTCTGACATCGAAGAAATCCACACCCGGTGGTTGGCTTAGGCCAGGGTTATGTGTCAATATAGTGAGATTTTCTTGGTTGGCCAACATCTGGAACTTGGAAGCTTGGAGTCCAGGGGAAAGCCGACTGTCTGACCATCTCTGAAATCGAACAGCGTGAGACTTCTGACGGCTCAATCGCACACTCATTTGTGTCCAATCTGTTTCAATTTCGCGTTAGGAAATGGCACTAATCCGGTGAAGTGCACAAAGGCCCATGCATCACATCAAATCGTTGTGGTATATAGTATTAGATCGCACATGAAAGTCCTTCTTGGCGTTGCGAAAACCGACCCTCCGGGCTCTTCACGTCGCTGCCATAGTTCGGCGGCGGTTTAAGCTAACGGTTCCTTGTCCAAATGCATCCGGTGTCTGGATTGGTCCACGCGGACATCGGCGTTTTGTCAGTTTCTGACAAAAATCCTGGCCATTGCACACAAAATGATTGACGCCGGTCGCTCCGTTCTCTAAAACTGGGACGAGGGAATAATATGTGAGTCGACGAATCGATGCGGGGATGCTCGGATTGTTGGATCGTAAGATCAGATCGGAGTATGCTTTCATTCCGACGTGTTACCGTACTTACGGGTTGTCGGCTCTTGTCTTCTGACCAACCCACTGATCGATTGGGGGTAGTATGCACAGGTTGTGGAATCGTGGCTCGAGAGCCGCGGTAGTAGTATGTGTTCTATGCCTTTGGACACAGCTGGCGATGCCGCAAGTGAGTGTCGAGCCGAGCGTAGACATCGCATTCAGCCTGCCCAGGGAAACAGGGGCCATCGGTTCCAGTTTTCTTGAGATTGCGCAGAGGTACAACATGGTAGGGCCGGACGGAGACCTTCGAATCTCGATCCCCTTGTTTGAAGTGCCCGGGAAACTGCCTGTGCCTTTGGACCTCACCTATAAGTCAGGGATCAAGCTGGATCAGGAGGCGTCCTGGGTCGGCCTGGGATGGAACCTGGCCGGCTGGTCAGTAAAACGGGTGACCGTGCACGGAGATGATGTGCAGTCCTTCACATACTATGATAAGGACAATCAATCTCGGTTTTTCGTTAACGACATGTATCAGGTGGACATACCTGGCCGCTCGATCAGATTCTTCAACAAGGGGACGGTAGAGCAACCTCAATTTGTACCCATAGAACACTCACTCGATTCTCTGTACGTCTGTGCCAGTACAGAGAGGCTGCTGGTGTGCGACTCGACATGTGTAGAGTGGTGGGGATATATTCCCGGACCGCCAGTCTCCGGATATGGGGCGTACCTCTGTGAATGTCCTTCGGATTCAGTGTTGCTTCCTGATCTGTTCAACTTTCAATGGGACCCTAAATGGGTGTACACGGAATACGAGTATTTCGTACTCGTCGACGAAGACGCTACTCGCTATGTGTTCAAAATGCCTCTTCGCCGAACGACGGTTCCCGGGCCGGCGGCCGATTTTTATCGCAAGGGCGGACAAGTCAACACTTGTGAGTGGAACAGCAGGAACAGGGCCGCTAACAGCGAGTGGATGCTGACCGCTATCCTGAGTCACGACTATGTCGACGGAGGAGGAGATCCCCTTGACCCGCTCGATTGCGAACATCCGCGTGTCGACAACCATGGTTCATGGGTTGCGTTCAACTACAAGGGGCACGCAAGTCACGATTGGAATGACTCCGAAAACACCGAGAAGTCACGTCACATGGGGCTATGGACCATCTCCGATGAGATCGTACGAGATAGGGACACTACAGAGATCACATATTTGCGTCGGATTGTCACGCCGAATGTCGTTGTCGATTTCACTCTGCAACCAATAGCCAACTTCTTCCGAAACATCAGGTTCTGGCGTTCTGGACACGGTCCGTCGAGCGATACCAGCCGGGTCAAGGACCTGCTGCTGACACAATTACGGGTCTTCGAATACAGTGGCTCGGCCACCCAACCAGGGGGAATGGATCCCTTTGGAATCTGTGGTGAGGCTTTGTACCAGGTATCGTTCAACTACGATTTCCCGGACAGCGTGCTACTGAAAACGCAGCTACATCGATGCTTCTGCGGCGGTGGATTTGACCCTTTGGACAGAACCAACCGCGACGGCGAGGCCACTTTGAGAAGTATCACCGTAGGTACCGACAACCGCCCATGGGGCGCGATCACAGGAAATTGGCCCAGGCATGCGCGCGAGCATCAGCCGTGGGGGTTCAAGAAACGCTTCGCCTTTGAATACGATCAGGTATTGGAGAATTCGCAGGGACTGCCTCTGTGCGAGTGCCAGGATCCGTCAGATACTCTCATTGGCGGCTTCAACAATTACACGCACTGGGTGATGGGCAAAGATTGGGACAATCACGATCATCTGAATTATCACCTGACGCCATGGTCTGCCAACAGCTTGGTGAGCCAGCAGTGGCTGCAATCGGTCACCCGACTTATCCCCGAAGCCTGGACTTTCAGGGACTTCTTTGGGTACCACTACCAGCATCCGCAGGCGTGGTCGCTGACAAAGGTGACCATCCCGGAGGGAGCCACGTTCGAATACCACTACGAGCCCGACGAATACATGCTTGGCGGTTCACACTGGATCAGTGGGGGGTGTCGTGTCAAGAGCATTGTATTCAATGCTTACTCCGGCATTACGGAATATGTATACGGCTTGCCGGCATACCGGTGGTTCCAGGAGTACCCATACAAAGATGTCGAGGCTGCGGACTCAATCGTCTTTACTTATGGCGAAAACGACGATGGTATTGGCTACGCGACGAGCATGCCGTCGAATTACGAGTTATTTCGTACGCGGTATTCACAACAGAGCATGATGCCGTGGCATGAGTCACTGACACCCGGATGGTATCTCCGCTTCCTGGGCGACAATGCAGAGCACTCAATCCAATATCCACGTGTAGTGTGGCATCTTCCTCAAGATCGCGGCACGGTCGAACACTACTACTTGACCACGGATACAATGCCCCCGGATAAACGCGTGACCATGCTGTTCAGAGTGGACTCTACAGCTTACCTATGGAATAACTATGGCAAGAACATACGCTATTTCAACGCCTACTGGATTGACCGATCGCCTCTCCACGGAGTGCCTTACAAAACTATCATGCGAAATCGGGACGGCCTTGAGGTCTATTACAGGGAAACTGTGTATGAGTGGCCCGTTGTCAATACGTCGATAATGCCGTCTGACGACGGTTTCGAATCATCCCGCTTTTGCTTCATCGATGGGCCTGACAGGTTTGACTGTGACACGATCGGTATCAGCTACCATGTCAGACCGACAGCCGA
The DNA here is from genome assembly GCA_003598055.1 of Candidatus Abyssobacteria bacterium SURF_17. GTDB lineage: Bacteria > Abyssobacteria > SURF-5 > SURF-5 > SURF-5 > SURF-17. The sequence continues at coordinate 10,523 of QZKI01000069.1, forward strand.
GATCGTGCGGGAGGATGGCGTCCAGACGGTTACGCAATTTGACTATGAGGACAACCCACTGGGGCGCCTACGTCAGACATCACGCCGGGTGCACGGTCATGACATAACGACTTCTTTTGAATATGCCGCCTTAGGGGATTCGGGACAAGCGAACGTCTTTGATAATCGGCACTATCTAGCACTAATGACCGCAATAACGGAGAGTGAGGAACCGGGCGGTAAGAGAAGCGAACAGCGTTTTGGCTATCGAAGCGACTTCAATTCGCAAAGCAGATCCGGCGAGCAGGCCATATTCTACCTCAGCGAGACCAGGCAGTGGATCAATTTCCTGGGCGCGCCAAATGACTTTCTTACGAATACGATTTTGGATGTAGATCAAGCGGGTAATCCAAGGGCGTCGCTGGATTCGAAAGGAATAGTAACCAGCCACAAGTACAGCCAGCGGGGCCTGGAAGTCCTGTGCCGCGGCGAGGGGGCTGAGATGTTCACCGCGTGGTCTGAGAATCCGGAGGATATATCAGAGCGATCTCCTGGTCTACTTACCCAGCCTCTATACATCGGTCCCACAGCAGCTGTAGTTAGCGGACCGGCACCGGCCTTCACAGGGGTGCATTCTGTCTTCGTTCCGCCAAGCTCTCCTGGTCCTGCGTTGGGAATCGGCGCTTATTGGGACGTCGGTGAAATCGCGGAGGATACCTACATCGCTGAGTGTTGGGCAATGCCAAGCAGTGACTCTGCGGAGGCGACATTGAAGATGACCAGCAGCTCGATTGTCGACTCGATCCGCGAAACCGGCAGTCATGACTGGACTCATCTGGTTTGCTCGCTCTCGGTACCTCCGAACGGATCGCTTCTAGTTGAGGTGAGCGCTCGTGGAGGCGGTGTTTACGTGGATGATTTTCGAGTGTATCCGGCACAGTGTGAAGTCGCGACTGCCGCTTATGACCCTCTCGGGAGGCAAACCAGTGTATCCGAGGACAACGGCGTTCCGGTCAGGCGATTTTACGACCAGTACGGCGATCTTACGGCCACCGCTGATCATTCGTTCCATCCCGTTGAAGGTGAGGAGCGCTTCTTCAGATCGACTGACGCGACCGACCTTACTCTCTACTCGCCTAGCTGGTATCCGCCAGGTGGCGGCCGTTATCGTAGTGATGCGCCCAATCTCGTATACAGAATTCAGGCAAAGGGCGGTGGGCATGTTGACGATTTCAGCGTGTCGCAACTTCACAGGTACGAGGCCGACGACAGCCTCATACTCAACTACGGCCGTCTCTGGTTTCAGGGAGACAAGGATAATCCGGGTAAGGAAGCGCATCTGAAAGTCCCGGTGGAACCGTTCAGAAGCGGTATCATGTTTTTTGAGACTCTCGATTCCATGTCGATCTACGATTGCCCAGAGTACTTCACGGCAAGCGAGCCTATTGAGGAGCAGGCCACCCTCTGGTACGGAATTGAAACCGAAAACGGACATGGCTACTTCACGTGCATCACTGAAACCGGCAAGTTCAGAGTCTACAAGTATCAATACCCCAACTACGCTACTCGGACTCTCATTTACGAAAAGGACCTTTCGACGAAGTTCATCCCCTACTACGCAAGGCGAGACAAAGGCAAACAGAGGCTCGGATTCGGGCGGTTCGGCGACGATCTGTACTTTTTCATCAACAACCACTGCGTCTACCGCCTGACTGAGACCAGCTTCACCGGGGAAGAGTTCAGCTATCTCAGGTTCAAGTTCAATAACAGTCGAGTACCACACTGCAAACAACGCACGTGGTTTGATAATCTGATTTTCTACGCAGATCCCGTGATAACCACGGACTTCATCGACGGTGCCGGCATGGTCAAGCAGCGGCAGGTCTTTGATGGCGGACGAGTTGTTGTCTCGGGCGCCACACATACGCTTGATTTCCTGCCGCAGACAACTTTCCTGCCGGTAGCGCTGACCGTGTCCGAGACCTACGGCGATTTCGGCATGATAAACGACCAGATAAACCCCTTCAACTTCATAGGCCGTTACCTCGGCGCGGACTCAATGTTCTACTGGAGTCCCGGCCAGCCCTTGGATTCGGCGAGCTATTTGCACTACTACTATGTCGATACGCCATTCACGGCTGACTGTGAGCTGGACGGACTGCAACGCCCATATAGTCATTATGAATTCGCAGACGATCCCAAAGCTCGCCCGAGACACACGCTGTATGCAGGCGAATTCGCCAACCACCCCACGTCTACCGAATGGCTGCAGAGCCCGACGCCGATTAGAGGTTACACCGGAAGCGCCTTCGATGCTGATAGCCTTCATGAGGAAGTCACTGTCGACGAGAATAACCACTCGACGTACACATATCGCGATAAACTGGGGCGGGCGATAGGTGTTTCAACGTCAACCCCGGCCTGGCGAGATTATTCGTGTGTCGGGATGGCGGTACCCGAGTCGCTGTTCATCCGCGCCAGCGGTTCGTCAGTCGGGGGACCTTACTTCCAGGCCGAGAACCTGCGCGTACCGGGAACACTGGAGCCACCGGTTCAAAGTGCCGAGCTCTTCGTGGAGTTCTATGATGATTTCGGCTGTAGCGCCGAGGTGAATTGCAGGGTCTACAAGAACAGCCAGCTCCTTGAGAGCTGTACCAATGCGAGTTGTTCCGGGTATGGCTCTTTCTGTGTCAAAGCGGTGGAATTGACGCCTGGAGATCTTGTACGAGTTGAGGTCCGTTACCCCGAGTGGCGCGGACCTAGCGGATATGCGCGGGCCGTATTGCGATATACGGTGTGTGATGACCCTTCAATCGACACTGCCGGCATTGCTACGCTGTTCTACCGAGATTTCTATGGCAATGACACGCTCATAGTGCAGCCGGATGGTCAGTCAACGCGTCGGACGTTTACCAATCTTGGGTGGCTGTACACGGAAACCAGTCCCGATGCGGGGTTCTCTCACTACTGCTATGACCAGCTGGGGAATCTGAGATTTGCAGCAACGGCCTCCGATGAGGCGTACGGTGAATTCGGTCGCTTCAGATACTACAAGTACGATAGCCGCGAGCGGCTTGTTGAAGAAGGTGTGGTGCTCGACAACAGGACCGCAGCTCATTGGGGAAATGCCTTCAACCCGGACTGGCCGAATCCGACTATTCTGGACACCGCAACGTATCGTGTGACCGCCCGATATGAATACGATCTTGGTCCGTTTGGTAGAGGGCATTTGACCCGCGCCACCAGGTATTACTCAGGACACTCCGATTCGGCTTCGTGGGAGGCTTTCAGTTACGATGCACGGGGCCGACTGGTCGAGAAGCGGGTGCATGTTTACGGGCTGGACGACTCACTGGGCGTTGAGACGTTTAACACTTACCATCTCGAGTACGACAACCTGAACCAGACGACCAGAATCACCTATCCCAACGGCAAGTTTGTTGACTTTGAGTACGATCTGACAGGCAATGTTTCATCTCTCAATGACGACGAGGGTCTTGTACGTGCCGAATTCGACTACTGGCCCAATGGCAAGGTCAGGACAAAGCGGCTTGGATTGCCTGCGGTCCAGGTCGTCAACTACCGTTACAACGCAAGAGATTGGCTTACTGACATCAACAATATCGTTGATGTGCACTACGAGCCAACCGGGCCGGAGACGCACTATGCTCTGTCTTTGAACTATACGTCGGGCGGATTCGGGGGTACATGGGATGGGCCCCAATACCCGCAAGGTTACTTTAATGGAAATGTATCAGGCTATCGTCTGGCCGTCAGTCCCGGCCAGATAGGGGATTTCCTGGCTCAGTCGTTTGCCTATGACGAACTCGATCGGCTGATTGGGGAAGTTTCAGAGATGAGCGGCCAACTGGCCGATACCACGTTGTTTGGTTACGACCGGAATGGTAACATCCTGACGGTTACGGACGGCAACCTGCTGGATCATCAACCGACTCTCGAGTACGCCTACTATGCGGGGACAAACAGGCTCCGCTGTTTATCGACCACCGGTTCCTTTACGGACAATCTTCTGTACACGCCGTCGGGGTCCCTTTCTCGGTATGTCTCCGACGACATGACAATGAAATACAATCATTACGAGCAGTTGGCCGGCCGAGCGATGGAGGGCGATCTGGCGCGCGATTCGGCCGCTTACTGGTATAATACACTGGGGAAGCGGATAGCCAAGCGGTTTGATTACACCTACATGGGATGGTGTCCGGCAGATACCACGGGGATAGACCCTGAGCTGCCACTGCTCCTGGGCGGT
>QZKI01000037.1 GCA_003598055.1 Candidatus Abyssobacteria bacterium SURF_17
TCGCGTAAAGAGATGGATGCGAAGATAGATGCCATTCGCGATTTCGCCGCCATCGGCGACTTCTTTGACCGTCCCGTCCGCATGTATTCGAGCGGCATGCAGATGCGCTTGGCATTTGCGGTGGCGACCTCGCTTGAACCGGACATCCTTGTGATAGACGAAGTTCTCGCTGTGGGCGACGAAGACTTCCAGAAGAAATGCCTTAAGAAAATGCGCGAGCTAAGAGATTCCCGTGTCACAGTTCTTTTTGTATCCCACATTCTGCCCATAGTTCGCTATCATTGCAAGAATGCTATCCTCCTTCACAACGGAAATATATTGAAATACGGAAAGAGCGAGGAAGCCGTCGACGCATACTACAAGGAGATCTCCTTCAAAAAGGTGGAGCGAGAATCGGAAAAAGAGAGCGATGAAAGCCTATTGGGGAACAATCAAGATACTCAAGAGGCTGTTATTAATGGCGTGCAGTTCTTCGGTGTCGATGGCAAGGAGCGGGAAACCTTCACTACGCGCGAGAAGATCACAGCGAGAATTTTTTATAGCTCGCACAGGCCCCTCAAAAAACCATCAATATCTTTTGCGTTGTTCGATGCTGAGGACAGGATTATCTCTGCTCACACAACACACTTCGATGGTTATTCTATCGACTGTCTCGATGGCGAGGGCTATTTTGACTTTTGTGTTGACGATTTAGTGCTTCTGGAGGGCCATTTCAAAGTAAGTATCTCGATATCGGATAGCGAGGGATTGCAGAAGTACGACTGGCATCAGAAAAAATACACCTTGAAAGTCGTTAATGGCCCCGAGAAGGCTTTTGGAGTAGTATATCTCCCGCATCATTGGTGCGGCCCCAATGCGCGGGTCAATACTTAACCGGCCGAGGAGTATTCAAGATGGAATTGACTGGCATACCGGAGCGAGCCCATCCCGAACATGAGGGGTTTGCACGCAGATGGTTGAAGTTTTCCCCTTCGAGAAAGTGTCTCTACGAAAGATATAGATTCTGCAATCGGTACATTCGAAGAAAGGTTGTCCTTGATATCCCGTGTGGGGTGGGATGGGGTACCTCGTTGCTGCGAGGCGCGAAGCGCACTTATGGAATGGATATTTGTCGGGAGGCGGTTCGATATGCGTGTGTCCATTTCCGTAAATGCGCAAGATATGGCATAGGGAGTATGGAATTTCTTCCCTTCAAAGACAATTCGTTCGATGTAGTTATCTGCCTCGAGGGAATGGAACATGTCGAACTCGAAATCTGTCGAAGGTTCATTGAGGAAGTGCGACGCGTCTTGACACCTTACGGGCTCCTTATCGCGACAGTCCCTCTTTTGAGCGAAGGAAAGCATTCCGGAAACCCCTTCCACATACATGAATTTGAGAAGCAAGAGGCCGAGCAGATGCTTTGCGAAGCGTTTAGGAAGAAGTATCTCGAAGAATTTGACGGCCCCGGCGCGAGAGAGATACGTTTTGTGGGAGAGAATCGGAAAAGTGGGGGTCCACTCACATGAAGGGCAAGCGGGGAACGGTCGAACGACCATACCGTCTACTTGGATATATCTCCAGGGGAACGGGTCTTAGTAAGAAGTTGGACCAATGAACATATTGATCGTCACGCAGAATATAGCCCTTGGCGGCGCGCAACGCGTCGCGGTCCAGTTGTCCGATTATCTCAACAAGAACGGGCATCGGGCGTGGATATTTACGCCACATATTGATTTGGCGGGAGTGTCAGGCGTGGCGCGGCAGCAAAACTACATAGAGTGTCCATATCCGATTCTGAAGAAAGTCGGCCATGAGTATAAGATGAGGGGCAATATCTTCTCGCTGGCATTGAATATTCTTCGGTTGAGAAGGTACTTGAAAAAGACTATCAAACAATATCAAATTGACTTGATTAGCGCCCATAATCCACCGGCAAACTGGATAGCTAGTTTTTTGGATGTTCCGGTTGTCTGGTCGTGCAACGAACCAGTTTCTCTCTGTTTTTCAAAGAGGAAGCCCGACTATTTTCCACTGAGCGTGGAACCTCCGACAATTGCGAGCCGTTTTCTTCAAGCTCTTTACGAAGTCGTTGACTACAGCTTGTGCCATTGGGGAATCGACCGTATCGTTGTTTTATCCCGGTACACTCAGAAAGGCGTACGCAATATCTATAACCGCACGGCGGATATTTGCCGAGTGGGTGCTGAATTCAGCCAGATTCAGGGTGGAGACGGACACTCGATTCGGAGACGGTTCCAGTGCGAACAGGCTTTTCTACTTCTTCAGGTCGGGCATTTCAAACCGGAGAAGAACCAAGCGGTTTCCGTCAAGGCACTTTGTCTGCTTAAGGATAGGATTCCAGATATTCGACTCATGTTTGTAGGTGAAGGTGCAACAAGAAACGACGTTATGCAACTGGCAGAGGAGGTCGGCGTTAGAGACAGGATCATCTTTGCCGGGCGTATCGGCGACGACCAATTGCGCGATTACTATGATGCCTGCGACCTTGTGATTTTTCCATCCGTGCGACAATCATGGGGATTAATAGTCTTCGAGGCTTTAGCCGCCGGAAAGCTCTCAGTGGCTTCGAGCGATTGTGGAGCCAGTGAGGTTTTGCTAGACAAGCAGATAGGTTTCGTATCTGAGCCGACACCAGAGGCGCTCGCGACCAAGGTGCTCGACATCTGGAACGGCAAGAGTAGTGGTCTTTTTGATGGGATGGTGGAGAGAGGGCAAAACTATATGTCAGAAGAACTTACATATGAAGTATATGGCAGGAGAATGACACGGCTATTCGCTAAAATCCTTGCCGAGAGGTCAGCCAATCGCTCGTAAACAGTCCGAGGGTAGAACTGTTGACAAAAGGCATGCAGGAAAGCTTGCGCAGCAATGACGCGACCGAAAAAGATTATCTTCATGTGTTTCTGCTGAAATATCCTTTCTTGCCTTCCATAGCTCTCTGGCGTGCAGAGGAAGCGTCCCTTTTCGCACCGCTTGTTCTAGAAAAGCCTATTCTGGACCTCGCGTGCGGCAACGGATGTTTTGCTGGAATCGCCTTGAAAGCGCAGGTTACTGTAGGTTGCGACAGAGACTTCATCCAAACAAAGCGTGCAAAGATGTCAGGTGCATATCAGGATACGCTGGTGGCGGATATCTGTAATCTACCGCACAGAGACCAGTCTTTTGCAACGGTAATCTCTAATTGTGTTCTCGAACATATTCAGGAACCTGCAAAGGTTCTGCAAGAAGTATTTCGAGTATTGGCACCGGGCGGAACTTTCATCTTCACAGTACCAACTGAGAAATTCAATGAATGGTTTTATCTCTCGTGGCTGTTCCGCAAGTTCCGCCTGAACAATCTGGCCATAAAGCAGGTCGAGCGTTACAATTGCGCGCAATTCCATTATCATATCTGTTCGCTTCAGGAATGGTCGATACGATTGAAAAGGGCGGGTTTGCAAATCGACAAGCACCGGTATTATGCTTCGCGGGATTTTGTTATTCTATTTTCGATCCTCGATGACCTCACTCAAATTGTTCGCTCCATGGCTCGAGCCAAAGATAGCAGCAGTGAAAGGTGGGCTTCGCAAATGAGTGGGCTATCCGCCGGTCGAATCGGCCGCTTTGCGGCGTGTTTCTGGTTGTACTTGCTGAGATCTTTGCAAGGAAAGGAGTTGCCAGTGGGCTTTGACGGAGCTGCTGTCCTAATCCAGGCAAGAAAGCCCGCATCTTAATATGCGGCAGAAGGTCTCTAAGGCAGTGGACCCTTCGCTTTATGATCGGGAGTATTTCTTGTCGCATTGCGAAGGATATACCGAATTCCTCGCGGGAGGCATGTCTTCTAGACTCAAGAAAGCGGCCACTTTCATCTCGGATAGTGAAACGCTGAGAATCCTTGATGTGGGCTGCGGTCGGGGTGAATTCGTTAAATATATGACGACCAAAGGACATACATGCGATGGAATTGACTATTCAAAGGACGCCGTGGAGATTGCCCTAGAATCCGCTCGGCAAGATTTGTCTAGCGATGATTTGCGGAATTGTCGCTTTCATCTTATGGATTCAACGGATATGAGATTTGACGATGGGACCTTTGACCTATGCTTAATGCTTGATATAATTGAGCATTTGTACCCACCCGCATTGGAAAAGACCTTAAATGAGGTACACAGGGTTCTCAAGCCTGGAGGGCGGTTAATAATTCATACTGTACCCAACAAGTGGGTCATCAAACCCGCACGTTTGGCCATGCGAATCTCGCGGATTCAATCAGAAGAGGCACGACACGTGAACGAGCAGAGCATTTTCACTCTCAAGAAGGCTATTCGCCGTTCTTATCGTGGACGAATCTGGATTGAGAGGGAGAAAGGATTTTGGTCATTTTGGGCTCAGTCGTCTCGTCGAGCACAGAGCAAGTTGATTACGCGCTTGCTGCGAGCGCTGGACCTTTTCTTGGATACTCGGATCGTATCTTCTTTGATCGATTTGCCGCCCTTCGTCTTCTTTTGTGGTACGGACATTTGGGGGGACTTAGTTGCGAGAGAAAAGGTAATTGAATGAAGAAAGAGATACTGCTTATCAATCCTCGAATTGGTTTGACGCAGAGTCTAACACCGCATCTAGGCCTAGCTGTTTTGGCGACGCGCCTCGAACAGGCTGGTCACACTGTTGTAACATTGGATTACTCTGCCGAGCATTCAACGCCGCCACTGGACGAGTGTTTGAGGAGATACGAACCAGATTTTGTAGGGATTACGGGTCTCACTTCCGGGGTAGGAATCGTTCGAAGATTAATATCCATAATAGGGAGGTATAATGAGAATATTGTGGTCGCGCTTGGCGGGCCGCACGCCACGCTCTACCCTGAAGACCTCCGAGCGATTGCTGATCTGGACTACATAGTGCAAGGTGAAGCCGAAGACAGAATAGCGGACTTAGTTGATGCAGCCGTAGCTGGGCAATTCCCGGAGATTGTGTCGTGTGAACGGCCGCCAATTGATAAGTTTCCCATGCCGTCCTTCTGCTCATTCCACAACTTTCAGAATATCTCGGTATACCCGCTCTTGACGAGCAAAGGTTGCCCTTTCAACTGTTCGTTTTGCTCCGTGCATAAGATCACCTCACGAGCATGGCGCAGGAGACGAATAGACGATTGCATCGAGGAAGTTAGCGAGGCGCGGCACTACTTGCCCCGTTTGCGACACGTGCGTATCATCGATGATGAGCCAGCAGTGGATCGAGAGCGTTTTCAGCTTCTCCTTTCTCGCTTCGCGGAGGCAAGAAGGGGGCTCAGTCTTGAGATCGTCAATCTTCGCGCAAAGGATATCACGCAAGAGACGTTAGGCCTCATGAGAGAGGCGGGGGTATTTGAGGTTTGTTTTGGGGTTGAACATGGGAATCCAACGGTTTTTGAGCACATCGAGAAAGGTGAAACCCTCGAGGACATCGCTCGTGCGGCGGAACTTGTCAAAAGCAGCGGCCTCTTTCTTCGCTGCTGTTTCATTGTGGGTCTTCCATTCGATTCGTATGAAAGGACGTTAGAATCAATCGAGTTTGCGAAGAAGATTAAAGCCGACTTTATTCACTGGAATTCATTCATTCCGTTGAGAGGTACTCGCGCGGCGGACTGGTTCTCGGCTCACGGAAGGGTATTTGACACAAAAGAACAGTTCTCGCTTTCAGGCTCGGGGGGATTTTTCGTGCCGGAACCTTGCGTGGAAACTGATGATTTCAAGAAGGAAGATCGTAAGAAAGCTTACGCCCTCGCGCTCTTAGAAACGGGTAGTTATGTGCTCACGCCTCGTGGATTAGTTGAGATCCTGCGGGCCATGTTTAGGTATGAGCTGTACGCCAGTACCCTGAAATCTCTCGTTCGACAACCGGGGCGCATTTTCAAAACATTGCTGCGTTTTCGCAAAGCGGGCTTGCTATCAGGTTACGCACGAAGATATTTTAAGGGCACTTTTTCCCAATCGTCAGCTGGTGAGTAAAAGGATGAAAGCATCGATGCAATTGAAGCTGTTTCTTATTCTGCTGCTATTTGTGGGCATAAGATACGGCTCACTGAGCAAAGATTTCTCCTGTGAAGAACCAGGCCTTGTCAGGGCCGCAAGAGCCATCGTCGCGTGCGGATATCCGTTAATCTATGCAGGTGAGACAATGGATTTCCCGGTAGTGGGGTTATCGAAGCACCCGATGCCTGCATGGATTCTCGCAGGCGCATTTGCAGTATTTGGCGAAGACGAAAGAGTGGCCCGTAGTACCATAGCCCTCTTCTCACTCCTTATTTTATACACCATCTATCTCTTCTCAGTTCGCATGATTCCGCAATTTGGGGGCACAAAAGTAGGGCTTCTGGCTGCCGCCCTTTTCGCCCTGAATCCTTTCGCGCTGCAGAACTCACTCATGGTTCATTACGACGGCAGCGTATACGCCTTCTTCGTGACTGCCTTCATGTTCTATGCGCTTTGGTTCCTAGCCCGCTCAAAGAGGCGACCGTGGGAGTTCGTGGGACTCGCTTTCCTTGCTTCTCTATGTTTCGCCAACAAGATAGAACCGACACTTATCTGTTTTTTTGTCGTCGTGCTCTATGCACTTTATCCGCTGCGGGACATTCGTCTTGCGGCAGGAGTGAGCGTCGCACTAGGATTTGGTATTTTGTTATTCATGGTCCCTTACTATTTCTACAATCTTCTATTTGCCCATCCCGAAGCCACATTTTGGGAAATCAAGGTATTCTTCGACCAGTTCCTTGGCAGACATTTCCTCGGAGGAGTTTCACGAGCACTCGAAGGAACGGGGCCGGGACCCTTGCACACGGGAACGCTCCTCGTTTTGGGGTTCTTCTCGTGGATGATTTATTGGGGAATGGCGCTCCTGGCGCTGGCCGTTTCCTGCGAGCTGCGGGGGTTATGGCCCAAGCTTTGGAGAGCGGAATTGACGTTTGAAGACCATACAATCGCTTTCTTCACGTACTGGATTGGGTCATTCATTCTCGTGCATTTCGGTTTCGGCTGGCTTGGGGCGGGTTACCCCAGATACTTCGGCCCGATCGTTCCGCCGACCATTATTCTTATTTCCCTTTACTTAGTAAGAATAGGAGCATTCGAAAAGAGGAATCTAAAATGTTTGATCCCTCTGAGTCTCGTATTCCCGCTGCTGTATGTCCTCTTCCCAGCGCTCACCGGGCTTAGAGATTATCTGACAAGAGCCGATTTCTTCTCTCTTATGCGCATTCCGAGTGGGGTGACAGTTGCGACCATCTACATCGCACTCGGACTCGGAGGGCTGGTCGGCGCATTTGTCAAGGACCGAAGGGTTCTGACAGCAACTGCGACCGTCTTCTTCGCGTTCTATCTGGGCTTCAACGCCATCCAGTTGCATCACGACCTCAAGGCCGACTACTCCCTGACGGATATGTACGGTGTCAAAGACTCCAAAAAGGTCGGGCACTACCTTAACGGGATTACGGGTCCGGATGACATCATCATTTGCGAAAAGGCGGTCGGTCATTATTACCAGAAAAGGTTCTACGACATCGCGCATTTGACGACTGCGCCAGGAGAGAACAATTTCGAAGAAGTCTGCCAGAATCCTGAGGTCAAGTACCTAACGGTAAGCAGGCAGATGCTTGACCAATCTCAGCGGCGCTTCAAGAGCAGGTATTTCGAAAAACCAAGACTTGTTTTTCAATCCAATTATGAAATCATCAGACTTAAGTGACTCTATAGCCTGCGATGAATGGCGCGGGTGACCGTGCAAAGGAATTACATAGAGAGGAATGTGTTGATGGACAAGTTCATAATCGGTAGTTCTCCACCTTTTCTCGGGATTGAGCTTAATACGGGGTGTAACCTTCGTTGTCCGATGTGTCCTCAAAGTCGAGGCCCCACACACACGGTAGAAGCGGGTGAAGCACACAGCACAGTTGCATCTATGGAGATGATAAAGAATATAGTCGTTCAGTGTGTGGATACGAAAGAGATTTGGCTGAGTACCGGTGGAGAGCCTTTATTGGTACCCCAGCTTCCCGAGATAATTAGACTAATCAAGGAGGTAAATCCGCGTATTTCAGTCGGATTTAACACAAATGCTGCACTCCTGACCGAGCGAAGGTCTATCGCCCTCGTCGAGGCTGGATTGGACGCAATCAGGGTGTCTTTCGATGGTCTTTTCCCTTTGGGACACCTGGCCGGGGGGCTTTCTCCTATGAAGTTTTTTGCAAATATTTCAACGCTTAACAATGTCAAACAGCAGCTTGGTTCGCACAAACCCATTCTCCAATTCGCCTTCGTGGCCGCTCGGGACAGTATCGACGGATTGCTTGACACGCTTGAAATGGCTAACTCACTCGACGCCAGGAGGTTTGGGATTGTTCCCTTCTGGCCGCTCGATGCATCACAGAATGAACAAAACATTTTTCGATATAAAGAGCGGGCACGGGAGACATTCCAGAAAGCCCAGTCCCTTGCGGACCGGCTTGGCATAGAGCTGGTCTTCGGATTCGTGTCTCCCGACATGGACCAGAGTTTGAAGTCCTGTGACTATCCATTTCGCTTCATGGTGGTCAAACTCAATGGCGACGCTTACGTATGCTGTAATGAGTATCCCATAAAAGGAAATGTGAATGAACAGCCCATCGCCGAGATTTGGAATTCTAAGGAAGTGCTCATGCTCCGGAAGAGGTTAGCGACAAATGACCTGCCTGAGTATTGTCTTACGTGCAAGATCATCAGGCCATCGAATGAGCTAGTCGAATCTGCCTCTCCTGCTCCGTCAACAGCCGTAAACCCATTGTCAGTAGAACGGTTGCCCAATGCCCCTAAACCGTCTTGGGGAACAATAGCTAGACACACAACGAAAGTAGTTTTGGACAAACTAAATCTCTTGCAGCCGGTTATGAGGCTTCGGGGCAAGGCTTGATGCAATTATGCAAGAATTGGATATGGTATATCTAGAGCGGAAAGGCCGGCTGGTGAGTTCTCCAGGAGGACTATAATTGTTTTCAAGGAACAGAGCAATGTCATACGGCGTGTCGAAGGTACGGGAAAGCACTCCCAAATGAGCGGTGTGACCAACTGCTCAACAAGCACGGGGAGCTTGCCCCATATGGATGTCGCTTCCAAGAAAGTTGAAGAGGTTCTAAGAATATGAAGGTGCTCTTCGCAAAGGCTGGTGCCCCTCGAATCTCCCCGGTGTTCGCTCAGGAAAAGAGATTTCCCATCGGGATTGGTTTCCTGATATCCGTGCTGAGAGAGGCTGGACACGAGGTGTATTTCATAGATAACTACCTTCATCCTCGAAATTTCATTGAGGAGGGCCTCCTGCAAGAGAACGGTATAGATGTCTTGGGCGTCCATGTGGATAGCATTTGTTTTGATGAAGCTGAAGCAATTCTGAAAGGCGCAGAGAAACTCCGAAAAAAAGGTCGGTGGGGGGGCAAGATCGTCGTGGGCGGGCCTCACGCATCAGTGATGCCTGAGACCATCCCGGAATATGTGGACCATGTTGTGATTGGGGAAGGCGAGAAGGTGATTCTAAAAATAATCGACGGTGCCTCGGAGCGAGTGATCGGAGACAATCCAATAGCAGAACTAGACTCTCTTCCGATGCCGGCGTACGACCTTGCCGCAAGACTTCCTTACGACACAACTGCTCCGTTTATAGACGAGACCCCGGTCTTCAGCATGAACACTAGTCGGGGTTGCCCATTCGAGTGCACGTTTTGCTCTGTGGGTTCAGTGTGGGGAAGGAGATACCATTGCTTCAGTGCAAACCGAATCATTGAGGACATCAAGTTCCTGAGAAGGGAATACCATGCCGCTGGCATATACTTCAGGGAAGACAACTTCACTCTCCGAAAGGACCGCGTGAAGGCTTTTTGCGAAGGTCTTCTTAGCAACGGGGTTAATATCCACTGGATGTGTGAAACGCGAGTAGATACGCTGGATAAGGATTTGCTTGTGCTCATGAAACGGGCTGGTTGCGCCGGGCTTTACATCGGGACGGAAAGCGGCTCACAACGTATGCTGGATTTCATGAAGAAGGGCATTACCATTGACCAGATCAAAGAGGTTTTTCAATGGTGCGGCGACCTGGGGCTCAGGACGCTGGCAAGCTTCGTCGTGGGCGCACCGACCGAAACATCGGAGGAGAGAAAGGAAACCGTGGAATTCGCCCGAAATTTGGGAGCTACTGTTTACGGATTCAATGTTTTCGTCGGCATACCGAGGAGTTTCCTTTACGACTACGTACTTGCCAATAAACTTTACGAACATATAGACCGCCGGGGCCTGATATATTTAGAGGGACACGACGCAATGGTGGACGAGTTCTACGATGGGAACCCATTGATGAAAATTCCGCGACCTAAGGGTGTTCGAGAGCATCTTTACGCCCTTGCAAAAAGGGTTCGACGGGGGATCAGAAAAAACTGAGGTGAATCTGCCGTGGAAAGCACGCCGCTGGTAAGCTTGATTATGTCGGTCTATAATGAAACACAATACCTGCGCTCCGCCATTGATAGCGTTCTCGCTCAAACTTTTCCGGCCTTCGAATTTCTTATTGTTGATGACGGTTCCTGCCGCGGTACGAAAGACATATTAGCGACCTACACTGACAGGCGAATAAGAGTTTTTGTGAATCGAACGAATATCGGCCTCACGAGGTCACTCAACCTGGCGATCTCTCAGGCGCGGGGGAAATATATTACGCGTCTTGATTCAGACGACATCAGCTATCCCTCACGCCTTCAACGGCAGTTTGAGTTTCTGGAGACGCACCCCGACTACTCCTTCGTCGGAACGCAGTGCGCTTTTCTGGATCCCGAGGGAAGAATTCGTCAGATTTCCAAGTATCCCTGCTCAGATGAGGAGATAAAGAAATACGTGTGGAAGAATTCGCCTTTTTCCGGAGCCTCTGTAATGTGTGTGAAGCATGACCTCGTCGAGTGCGGGGGATACCGGGAGCTTTTCCAGTATGCGCAGGACTATGATCTCTGGCTACGCGTCACCGAAAAATTCAATGTGGCAAATTTGGCTGATGTGCTTTATGGCATTCGGTATCATCGCCGTTCTATCACATTGCAAAAGTTCTTCCTCCAATCCAACTTTGCCGAACTTGCGCGGCGCTTCGCCCTCATGCGGGCCGAGACCGGCTCGGATCTTATCATGCGGGGTGAATTTGATAGAGTGAAGGAAGAGATTGCATCCTGGCATCCTGACTGCATTCTGGATGGAATGAGGATTCGGTCAGCAAGCGCGCTGAAACTTCTCGAGTTTATCGCCCCCTGGGGAAGATTATCCGACGTGTTTTCGCTGTGGCTTACCTCGCTGTTCAATAATCCACTCGATCAAAAAGTGTGGAATTCCATTGTCTCGGGGCCAGTTGGGTTGCGTCTGAAGAAAATGCTAAAGGGCAGCATATTAGGAGGCGGTAATGCATAAAGTATTGTTTGCCTCACACACTCCGATGCTTACGGGGGCGCCGCATGTAATTTACAACATCGCCACAAATGTGGACCGGACTCAGTTCGAGCCGCTAGTTCTCTTCCCGATGGAAGGCCCTATTATTGACAAATTCCGTGCAGCAGGAATTCCCGTTACGGTAATAGACATCGGGGACATGGAATGGGCTAGGCTGCATATCCCGATGATAGAAGCGTTTTGCGTAACCAAGGGTATTGACCTGATACACGCGAATACCCTACATGGATACCCTTTTGTGTCGGCCGCGAAAGCGCTCAACATTCCCTGTTTCTGGTACATACATGAGATGTTGATAAGCGGGGCTGAAACCGCATACCAGGTGGCTCAGAGCGATTTTCTCCCTGCTTTTGCAGCGGCTACGAGGATTGGAGCTGTCTCAGCATCATGCAGGGATGAACTACTCAGTTTTTGTGAACAGCGCCAGCTCTCAGCTCCTCATATCGACGTGGTTCACAATGGAATACTCTTACCGCAAGACCCCAAGCCTCATGTACCCCGCGACAGGACGGAATTGCTTTCAATAGGAAATTTGTCTGTTCATAAGGGTTATCATTTTATTCTCGATGCTATCGCAAAAATCCGCTCGGCCGGACGTTCCGTCTCTTGGACCGCTCTTGGCCAAGGCGACCTTTTCTACATGGGTCGCCTTTGGGCTCAAGCCGAGGAACTGGGAATAGAAGACTGCATTCGCTTCCTTACTCCCGTTTCTGATCTTGCCAGATATCTCGAGCAGGCTGACATTGTGGTGATTCCCTCCTTGGTTGAAAGCTTCGGGCTCGCGGTCGCGGAGGCGATGGCATGGAAGAAACCCGTGGTGGCAACCAACGTTGGCGGCTTAAGGGAAGTCATGGTTAATGGAGAAACTGGCTTGCTTGTGCCGCCCGAGAATTCTGACGCATTGGCGGAAGCAATCATTAAGTTCATTGAAAATCCGGAATTCGCTCGTCACTGCGGCGAAAAGGCTAGAAAACATGTTCAGGAAAACTTTACAACTAAGAAACAAATAGGCCAATTGCAGGAAATATATCTGTCACTCATGACCAACTTTCAAAGAGCGAACCACTGCAGCAGTGAGGAACGCGAAATCGCCCGAATATACGCTCTTCTCTCCAAGGGCCTCATATTGACGAATGAAAAATTCCATCTTATAGACGAAGAATTTCACCAAGTTGACAACGACCACATGAGTCACTCAAGGGAGATAGAACATCTGAGGGCGTTGCTGGAAAGCGAAGCGCAACATTTGAGACACTTGAATCAATATCTGTCCAATGTGGAAAAGGACATTAGGACCCTCGAGACAGTGGTGAATAATCTTCTGCAGAAGCTGCCGTTTCGTGTCTACGCAAAGGTGAATCGACTCTTTTCGAAGAGGAAATAACCGTGTTACATTCGCCAAAGCCTTCTCTCAGAGGTTCTACTTTTTCTCCCCCCGTCCCCAGATTGCATAAGGATTCGTGTAAGCGCTATGTATTTACAGTTGTGAGACGCAAAGGACGATCGTGCCTTTTCAAGGTTAACTCGTGCAGCACCTTACGACGTTGCTCCTTGCAATTAACAAAAAGTTCGTTGCTGAAACTCTGCTCTCCTGGTACAAGGGATCCAGTTTGTGGGATACCCATTTCAGCAAGAGAAGTCTTCAAACCAGGAGGAACCGAAATGTCAACAACCAGCAACGAAGTCCTCAGTATTGTGCGTGCCATTCGAGAGAAAGTGGAGCGGGATTCTGATAAAGGCAAGATTCGCGAGATGATTCGAGAAGCTCTGAAAAAGCAACAAGCACTTAAGATGGAAAGCTCGATAGAGGAACTTACACCATTACACTCTCAGGAAATCCACGGTATCTGCAAGAGCCTACCGGCTGAGTTACAGCAAAAGGCAGATGACCTGTATCTCGTATCTAAGCTTCTGAGGCGTGACCCGCGCACACTGAAAATGTGGAGAGAGTTCAACCGGGATGCATCGGAACTCCGGAAGGCGCTAGACACCGCTTCTCCCGGCGAGGGCCTTGAATGGGTCCCGACGGGATTCTCGACGGAACTTATCCGGAAGGTAAGGTTAGAACAAAAAGTGAGCGCCCTTCATGCCAGGATTTTCATGCCAACAAATCCATTCAAGCTGCCCGTTGACGGATCGGGCGTGATCGTTTATCTTGCGGAAGAATCAAAGACCGATACCGCTCCGAAGATACTTGCCTCTACCCCCGGCACGGGAGCTGTAACATTTGACGCTGTCAAAATTGGCTGCCGTGTATTTACTTCGGTAGAGCTAACTGAGGACGGCATCATTCCCGTACTACCACTGTTGCAGGAAAAAATTGTACGCGCATTAGCGGACGCGCAAGAGGATGCGACCATCAATGGCGATAGCTCTCCAAGTCATATGGACGCAGACATATCTTCTCCGCTCGACGTCCGGAAAGCTTGGAAGGGATATCGCAAGCTTGCTATCTCATCTGCCAAGGTCGACTGCTCGGAATTCAATGTTACGACTCTGCGGGCTATTCGCTCAGCGATGGGCAGATGGGGAGTAAACCCGAGCGACCTAGCATGGATTACAGGAATAAGTGTGTTCAACAAAATGCTGGGTCTGCCCGAAGTATTGACGGTGGACAAATATGGTTCGAATGCCACCATTCTCACCGGAGAACTTGCGAAACTAGACGGCATACCAGTGATAGTAAGCGAGTTCGTAAGGGAGGACCTGAATGTGGACGGTGTGTATGATGGAATTACGACCACGAAGACGATTCTTCCTCTGGTCTATCGTCCCGGCCTTCTTTACGGTGACCGCAGAACGATCAAACTGCGTGTTAGTCATGAATTGTATATGGAGACGGAGCAGATTGTCGCCATAGCAATGCAGCGGCTCGATTTTCGACCTTTGGAGGATACAAGCTCTCGTCCTATCGTCGGGCTCGGCATCAATATTGGGAATTAGTGATAGCAGGTTGTTGGATATTGGGGGAATGTGGACGGGGGCGACTTGCTATCGGAGAACAGGCTAGGCAGGAGAAGCCAGAACTTGACACCAAGGAAATCGATAGGTTCGTTTCAAAGAAAAAAACGCGGCGATTCTTAGATACCTTTACGAACGTATGCTCCACCGCGGCTTCCTCAAGGGGCTGTTCGACGAACTTCATAAGACTGGTTTTACACCCACCGGCCTGGGGCCGGGCGACGCTTTCGAGGCGGCCGTCGTGTACAACTATGAATTGCTGCTGGAAAAATGCAAGCACAATTGGGATAACACGATGGGGGA
>QZKI01000128.1 GCA_003598055.1 Candidatus Abyssobacteria bacterium SURF_17
CACAACTGAGGCAGATGTCTCGCCGGAATGGAAGTAGAATCCTCTTCCGCTACTTCCGCAGTCGATAATGCAATTTGCCGGGCCGTTCTCGGAGCGGAGTGTGACGGCCTTGGAGCCGAAGTCGAGGTTCTTATTGCCAGCACCCGTGTAGGTTCCGTCCCGGACTATAACGGTATCACCTCCCTGAGACGCGCTCAGCGCCTCCTGAATCGTCGCGAAATCGTCCGGCACATAATGAGTAGAATCCCAATCTGCACACAGTTGGACTATCCGGAGGCTTCTAAGTTCGCCCATGTAGGCATACGAGCCCGAAACTGCCAGGCTCCACACTTGGCCCGGGATATGGACCGAACCGAGAATCGAAGGGGAATATGGGTCCGAGACATCAATGACCAAGAGACCCCGCCCATTATCGGCGACATACGCATAAGAACCCGAGAGTACTACTTCCTCGGCCGTATCGCGCGTTTCAACTGAGGCAATTATATAAGGCGAATACGGGTCAGAAACATCTACGATCTGAAGGCCCGCTCCATAGGCTGCGACATAAGCGTATGAGCCGGAAACCGCAACATCAACCGCCGTATCCAAAGTGTCTATCGATCCTGCAATGAACGGTGCCGAAGGGTCTGAGACATCAATGACATGCAGTTCCCCCGGCCAGCCGTCAGCAATAAAAACGTAGGAATCGGAAACGGTAACACCCTCTGCGCTGCCTGGAGTATCTACAGAACCGATGACGTGTGGTGCCAGTGGAGCAGAGATATCTACAATTTTAAGACCGGAATACGAGTCTGCAACATATGCGTATGAACCAGAGATAGCCACATCTAGTGCAAGGTCCGGAGTATCTGCGGTACCTACAATGGAGGGCATCGCCGGCTCTGAGATATTCAGGACATGAAGGCCCTCGATCCCGCCCGCTACATATGCATAGGAGCCGGATACAGTCACATTGCTAGCGCCGATTGTCTCCATCCAATTCACAATCTGCGGAGAAGAGGGGTCGGAGATGTCTGCTATCTGAAGACCTGCGGCGCCTCCCGCGATATATGCATAAGAACCGGAGACGGCGATGCTCTCAGTCATACCTGCTGTATAGCTTGAACCGAGCATATCGGGCGATATGGGGTCCGAAATATCCATAATCTGAAGACTTGGACCCCGGTCGGCCACATAGAGATGAGAACCGACGATAGTCACTCCGAGGGGATGCCAATAATCCATAGAAACCGAGCCGACAATTGACGGGGCTTCGGGATCTGAAACATCGGCAATCTGCACCGACCCCGAATATTCATCCGCGACATACGCGTATGAACCGGAGATCGCGACGCCCCACGCCTGACCAGGCGTGTCGATTGAACCTGCAATAAATGGAGCAGCCGGATCGGATATATCTATGACCTGCAGGCCTTGCTCATCATCTGCAACATAAGCATAGGAACCGAATACCCATACGCCTCTGGCCATATCAGGAGTCTGAACCGAGCCAACGATGGAAGCTGCTGATGGAGAGGAAATATCGATGACCTGAAGACCATTCCAGAGGTCTGCGACATATGCATGAGAACCATAAATCATGACATCCACTGCACCGCCCGGCGTATCAACCGTGTGAACGATTTGGGGTGCTAATGGATCCGAGATATCGATAATATGAAGACCTGCATACAAGTCTGTAACATATGCATAGGAGCCGGAAATGTCCACGTCCTGTGCCCAGTCCGGCGTATCAATAGAGCCGGCGATCAGGGGATTGGCCGGATCAGAGACATCTACAACGTGCAGACCTGAACGTCCGTCCGCGACGTAAGCATATGAGCCGGAAACAGCTACACCAAGTGCTAATCCTGGCGTGTCGAGCCACCCGGCAATGAGAGGGGTGGCCGGGTCCGAGATGTCTAGAATCCGAAGGCCCGCACTGCCACTCGCAAGATATGCATATGAGCCTGAAACAGAAATACGCTTCGCCTCGTCGAATAAATCGACTGAACCAGCGATGAACGGGGTGGTCTTTTGTGTAATATCCAGAATCTGAAGGCCCGATTCGCCATCCGCAACAAATGCCAGAGAACCGAGCACGAGTACGCTTTCAGCATCACCCGGTGTATCTGCGGAGCCGACGATACGCGGTGAAGAAGGTTCAGAAATTTCAATGATTTGAACTCCCGCAGCGTGACTCGCAACATAAGCATATGAACCATTAATGGTTACACTGCGAGCATCCTCCGAAAACAATATCGTACCGGTCAAAGTCGGAGAAGACGGCGCGGAGACATCGATGATCTGAAGGCCTTCCCATTCGTCTGCGACAAATGCGTAGGCGCCGGATAATGCAACATCGAGTGCCTGTCCAGGGGTATTGACCGAACCGACGATGGAGGGCGATGAAGGGTCGGATATGTCTACGACATGAAGACCGAAATCTCGATCAGCTACGTAGGCGTAGGAACCGGAAATCGTCACGGCGGATGCGTCGTACAAGGTGTCCACCGAACTTACAATTGAAGGTGAGGATGGGTCGGAAACATCTATGATCTGCAACCCATCAAAGCTTGCGGCGACAAAGGCGTAGGAGCCTGAGATCGCAACATCTTCCACCCAGCCCGCCTGGTCATAAGAGACTACCAGGGATGGCGCTGACGGGTCGGATACATCAACGATGTTAAGGTATCCATCGGCCACGTAAGCATACGAGCCGGAGACGGTAACGGAACCCGCCCAATTTGTGGTGGCGAGTGATCCAACAATCGTTGGTGCTGCCGGTTCGGACACGTTTATAATCTGGAGGCCGGTCGCGCCGTCTGCAACATATGCGTAAGAGCCGGAAATCTCTATGCCAAGAGCCCTACCGGGAGTATCCAAAGATCCGACGACACGCGGAAACTGAATGTCACATTGCGCCCTCACAAGAGAGGAGCACATAAGTGAGAGAAGTATGCTGACCAGTGCAGCTACCGGCGTCGTTCTCATGGCGACCTCCTTAGTCGGACTATGCAACTCATCTCAGGGTATTCCCCTGGAAATGTATCTTCATCCGGTATCCATGGGGCCACTGCAATGGCTGGCCCATGGATATCGGATTTGTTCAGTGACGTCGATTCATATCATACTGTGCCGGCATGCCCACTGTCGCGAATCGCTTCCACGATAGAGTCCCGCACCTTTATTTTCCAATGGCTGATTGCGCCGCAGAGCTGATGAGGGCGTCGCCTTCATCCTGAGTGAGAACTCCTGCCTCGATAAGCGCATCCGTCTCATGGGCAACGCACCTCACGTATTGACCGTGGTTCTTCCATGCTATGCTCGGGTCGCAGTTCCCGAGCGAGCCGTCGCAGTTCTCGTCGGCCATATTGCCGGGCAATTCGGAGGCGGCGGGGTTTATGTCAGGGTCAGAGTCGTTACAGTCTCCCTCACACCCTCTGTAGCCATCTCCATCCAGATCGTACTCGGCAGCCGGAATCACACCGTCGCAGTTGTTATCTTTGCCGTCACAGAGTTCCGGCGCTCCGGGGTAGACGCTAGAGTCATTGTCGTTGCATTCTTCGCATACAGCGAACGAGTCGCCGTCCCGGTCGATCGGCCTAGCGTATACTGCGCCAGTCACATCAAACGTGACTATCGCACACGCGACCGCATCAGGACATGGTACAAGCGCTCTGATGACCCATTCTCCCGTCCACAGATAGTCGTAGCAGGAAGAATCAGGAATGTCGAGTCCTGGAGGCGTTGTGTCCGCTAATCCAGTAATCGTGAAGCGTTGGCCGATTGCTGGCCCCGCAGGGCCGAATCCTCCAAAGAAATCGTTGCATGTATGATGTCCGGACCACTCACCGCCATTCTCGGAATCCCAGACGGTTTTCCATGTCTTGCCTTCAGGACCGGAATATTTCGACCAAAATTTCCCGACAGGCGAAAGGTCCCACGTCCTATTGAACGCCGTGATGTCGCCGGCCTCGTACCAATACTGGTCGGAAAAGACCACTGGCAAAGCACCCTCCTGAAATCTCGTTGTCTGCTCGCCCGTTATATGCTCGACGAGTTGATATCCGTTTTCCAGCGGGTCGCACGCCGGGCCGCAGTCCGTGCAGGCGGGGAGGGTGAATGCCACCTTCGGCTTGGCGTACACGCGGCCAGTTGAAACAAAATCTATTTCACAGGCGTGCTCACCGTATACGGGGTCAATACATCTCCTTATGCCCGTGACGGTCCACTCCCCCTGCCACACATAGTCATAGGCGGAAAGATCAAACTCAAATGGGGCGGCAGGCAGCGTGTCGGAAACACCCACAGTCCTGAAGGTTTCACCTATCATCGGTCCCTCCGGTGTCATCTCCACTTCGTTGCACGTGATGTGCCCTGAGAAGTCACCGTATGTCTCGGTCGTCCATGTGAGATAGGTAATGTCTCCGACCGTCCACAGGTCAGTTGTGAAAACCCTTCCGAGAAATGAAAGGTCCCATTCCTCACCGAAAGCATAGCTTGTGCCCGGCGAATAATCGAAATACTCGCCAGTGCCGATAAACTGATATTCATCTGCAAACCAGGCGTATGTCAGAGTTTCTGCCCCTGTGAATGTTTCAATGAGCTCGTATCCGTATGCCGAGGGGTCACAGGTTTCCCCGCACAGCGTGCAGTCGCCCACATCTGCCGGACCATTTGTCGGAAGCAAGAGCAACAATATGGCAGCGAATACAGAGAGGAAGAGATTCCATCTCATGACAAACCTCCTTTTTTTGCCTGCACCGTTTCTTCAAACATCCATCCGAAGATGCCCAAGTTGAACTGAATCCTGCCGGAAACCACTTCCGCGAAGGCCGGCGAGTGGTTTCCGGTATCCGCTCAGAAGGTTTCTACTGTTTGGTGAACGACCACAGCTCGTCATTCGTACTAGACCTCCTGTTTCGCAGCATTTAAATTGTTGGGGGTTTCGGGGGATTCGTGCGGCTCACTCCCAAGAAACAAGCAACCGCTTCGTCATTGCGAGGGAGCGGAGGGTCGCAGACCCGAGCGACCGAAGCAATCTCGTTCGTGGCGTTGAAGATGCAAGCGGAGATTGCTTCGCTGCGCTCGCAATGACTGCATGGATGTTCTTTCCACACATAACCTCGCCACAGGCGGGGTCGAATGCTCAGAAGAGACCTTGCAGCTCTGCTCGTTCGCATCCCTCCTTTCCCGATAGCACCTTCGATAGACCTAAAGGCAAGGGGGATGCCAAGCTCAGCAGGGTATTGCTCGCAAACCGCTTAAGTCTTTTGCATACGCTAGCTTGCATTAATGCCCGATGCGTCCGCATGTTTCAACAGATCGCGCCCGAAACGCTTCTCCTGTCAAGTAATCTTGAGGAATTTATCAAGTGCAGTTGACAGTAAACCGAGGGCTTATGTCCGAAGAGCAGAGATACTGCAAGTTCAGAAAGGAAATGAGGCTTTACTATGTGGTGGGGAGAGCTCTGGGGAAGCTGTCTCTCGGAGGAAAATTCAGTTCGTGGCCAGGTTCTTCTCACTCTTGACGGCAGGGTAACTGCGACCATCAATAATGGCGCTTTCCAGAACGAGGGTTTCACCGTTGCTCCTTATCTGTTTCACCGAACCAATTCCTTTGGCGAACCAGGTTTCAATGGTCTCAGTGCCCGTCGTCTCCATTTCCCAGACATGAAGGTGTGTCGATGAGGAGATCACGAGGGTTCCATGCACGCAATTCTCGAATGTGCCAGCAGGAGTAGTAACGTCTTCCACACTATCGAACGAACACCTTATGGAACCATGAGCGGTTCCGATTCTCATGCTTTCGGGCGCATAAACAGCACAGTTTTCAAACTGAGTGGTTTTGGAGTACCCAACAGGGATACTTCCGGCCATTAATGGCTCATCCGTACAGAATTCACCTGCCGTACCATCGGGGTTTTGAACCTTGAGAAGCCACGCACCCGTCCGGTCAATAGTCCACCAGCTTACCTCGCCGTTCGAAGATTCCATTCTGTAGCAGCTCTTTCCGCAGACATTGTCGGTCCCGGTCACAGTCCTTGATAATCGGCTTCCGTTATGGAGCACATAGTTCCATGTGTCTCCTATTTCTAACGGATGGTACTCGGTGAAATCATAACCTTTGACGTTCCCTTCAACCGCGCGATTCTTTGCTGATGCGGTTCTATAGAACACAACCCCTACCCCGGCTATGTACAGCGCTGATAGCACCGCAAGCAAAACAATAAGGGGTACGAGGCTCTGCTTCTTCTCCCCTATATCGGTATCTGGGGTGCGTCTTCCTTGGGAATCATCTTGCGGCTGCCTTCGCAGTTCATGCTTGAACGCGCGCATCAACGCGGATATGTTCTGATAACGCTGTTCCGGCTCCTTGGCAAGCATTTTGAGAATGGCCGCCTCCAGCCAGTCCGGAATTTCCGGATTATGTGCTTTCGGGGTCGGCGGCTCGGCGTGGATGTGTTGCATTACCACCGCAATCGGGGTGTCTGCAGTGAAAGGAACTTTGCCGGTCACCATATGATAAAGGACCACGCCGAGAGAATAGATGTCGCTCCGTTGGTCGAGAGCGCTTCCTTTGGCTTGCTCGGGCGAAATGTATTCCGGTGTGCCCATGCCCGCGCCCGTGGTTGTCAGGCGCTCATCCTCCTTCATCCTGGCGATTCCAAAATCGGTGACCGTGACTACCCCTTTGCGGTCTATCAGGATGTTTGCGGGCTTAATGTCGCGATGAATGATTCCGCGCTTATGCGAGTATTTGAGGGCCTTGCATATCTGAGCGAAAATCCTGAGCGCGCGCCCTAAGCTCAAGACTCCCTTCCGTTCAACCAGAGCGGCGAGGTTTTCCCCATCGACAAAGTCCATGACGAAGTAGCAGATGTCGTCAGCCTGTCCATCCTCATATATCTTCACTATGTTGGGGTGGTCAAGGCGTCTGACATTTGTTATCTCCCGATTGAATCGAGCGAGCATCTTGGCGTCGCGCGCGTACTCGGGAGGCAGCACTTTGATTGCATACAATTGTCCGGACACAGATTCGATGGCCTTGTAAACCTCGGCCATCCCGCCGGAGGCGATGTGCTCGAGAATCTCATATTCTCCGATTCGTGAGCCAATCATGATTCCACCAAAGCCACATCGATTAGTACAGAGATTGTTGAATCAATGAATCGTATGATTCACCACGGAATCCTCGCAACGATGTCCCGAAGATTCCGCGCAGCAAGCAACAGGAATCCCATCCCGACCGCGCACATCAAGAGAATTATCTGAAACCGTCTACTGCCGACTACGTGCCTGAATGTTTTCCAGAACGGAAACGATTCACCCTCTACTCGTTTCACGCGAATCACGATAGCACTGATGTTATCGGAGCCATCCAATCGTTTCGCCAATGCGATGAGTCTTGCGCATGCCCTTGATGGCCCGTGACGAAGGAGGATTTTTCTAATCTGGCCAGCGTTCAGGGCATTTGACAGACCGTCGGAACAGAGCAAGACCAAGTCGTGCGGCGTTATTCTTTCCTTGTAAATGTCCGCGTCGAATTTGCCGTCTCTGCCCATGTACCGGGTAATTATGTTGCCCATCGGATGGTTTCTCGCCTCGTCCTCGGTTAATGCTCCGCGCCGGTACAGCTCCCCAACCCATGAGTGGTCACGCGTGATTTGTGTCAGCCGACCGTCTCGCAAGAGGTATGCTCTGGAATCGCCAACATGCGCAACGTGCATGGTATCACCGAGGAATACGGCTGACGTGAGCGTTGACCCCATGTCTTTTTTCTCCGGATTTCTCCTCGCCTCTTCAGAGACGCGCCCATTCGCGGCACACGCGGCATTCTCTAGATTCGCTTCCACAGTCTCCGACATGCTATCTGAGTAGTAGCAATCGATGAATGTCTCAAGCGCCAGCCGACTGGCCACGTCGCCGGCTGCATGCCCCCCCATCCCGTCCGCTACGGCAAAGAGTTGTCCTTTCGTTCGCAATTCAAACTCATTTTGCGGTATCCGGAAATCGAAGCAGTCCTCGTTTACCTCGCGGCTGTTGCCCACGTCCGTTTTCATATCAACTTTCAGGATTGTTCTCTTTGATGTGAACATGGTGAAACTACCGTGCCTGTGTATCAGTCATTGAACGCAGAATTCCCTCTCCCGTTCAGAACTGCTCTCGCGCAGGATGAGACACTGTTTTTCCCCATCCATTCGCACGACTTCATAGGCGTCAATTCTATCGCCTTCCCTGACAAATCTGGATCTCTTATTCAATTCCATAATAGCTATATAACTGCCGGAACCGTTTGGGTCAAACACGCTCTTGATCCGGATTGGCGGCCACTCGTCCTCTGCAGCATTATCGAGGGCGCTCGTGGTTTCGGAGGCTGCCTCGGAACCGGCAATATTCTGTGGGGCCGCTCCGAGATTCTCGATGCGGAGGTCGTCGATTTCAACTTTTGTCCTGTGCGTTCGAAAACCTACCGTGCCCGTGTTAATCGGGCATCGCTCCGAAGATACCATAAGCTTTCCGTCCTGAAGACACCTGACCTCAGATTCTCGCACCTCGCATTCTATGGTATGCCAGCGCCCGTCGCTCCTTGGAACGGAGACTATCTCGCTGATGTCTTTCCATCCTTGGAGGTCGTTGTGTCGAATCTTTACCGAGCCGCCATCGAGTTGATAATAGGAATATCCACGCGGTTCTTCGCCGTAGTTGTTGCGGAAGCTGACCCAGAAATCCTCTTCACCAGAGACCACTCGCATGCGAAAAGATATTTTGCAGTCTCTGGAAACAAAACCGTCAAAAAGAATCATGTCGTCTCCTTCAACCGTGGAAGAGAGCACGCCATCAGTGACGGCCCAGTTACCCACTATGTCCGCCCAATCACTAAGATCGTCTGAATCAAATCCTGTCTCGAATGAATTCGCGGGCTCGTTGGCCGATGCCGGTTCAGTGGGTTCTTTGAATTCCATATCCGCAATCAATAACTCCCAGCGCTCGTCATTCTCGTCCTTTGGATAGTAATTTATGAAAGCGAGGCGAGTACCGTCGGGCGAGATGGAGGGAGAGAACTGATTGTGTGGAGCCAAGAAAAGCCTGCGCGGGCCACTCTTGTCGTCAGCTCTGGCGTACATAATCTCAAAATCAGCATTTGTCGCTCCCTCCCTTGCTTGCTGCCCGGTTTGACCCATCTCACTGGTAAATCTTCCGGTCACATCTCTCGTATAGAAAATATATTCGCCATCCACAGAGAACATTGCATTTTCGAGATAGTTCCGGGACCCGTCAATACAGACGAGACGAGCATCTTCAAAGTTGGTTATTGGAGGGCGCTCTCCGGATAGTATCAGGTCTACGTCGTTCAAGATATATAAATCATGGTCTTCCGGCGCGTTGACCTTGATTGCCGTCATCTTGTCCAATCCGGTGCTTATGGATGATCCATAGAGCGGAAGACTCGATATCGTCGTGGGGTTGCCGAGAATAATGCCGGCAGAATCAATCGGAACGACCCTGATCCCCGCTTCGTTTGAGACTGCGTAGTAATTGTTATCTGCCCTCCTTGTGGGTATGTATGAGGTCCATCTCTCACCGGTCAGCGTTGTGACTGAATGCGGTTCAGCCACTTGAATCCGGCATGGTAAAGCGACAAATTCAGGTTTTTCGGTTTTCAATCCCTCGTAGATGAGACTGCCCCCGTCAGGAAGCCAATGCAGTCGAGGAAAGGCTATGACTCTATCGTTGTCAGCCGAAATTCTGCGAGGTGGCTGATTATTCTCCGTGTCCAGAATATAGATATTGAAGTCCTTGACTTCATCTGAATTGGCCATGGCAAGCGCTATCTTATTGCCGTTCGGCGACCAGCTGCATACAGTGACGGGTTGTTGCCCGCTATCAACTTTGGTGATTTGTGTGACCCGTATTTCATTCTGGGGATCCTGTCTCCAGTCGGGATACGGGCCGGAAATGGACGAGAGGTTTTTAGGCTGTTCTCGAGGAGGTGTGCCCCCATCAGTATCAGTCGAAGTAGATGGGCGTCGCGGCCAGCCAAACATCTGCGCAAGTATAATCGCTGCGACAAGAATCATAACACCCGCCCATGGAACCACGAACCACAGGTCGGGGTGTATACGTATTGGTTGCGTTGGAAGTTCTCGAGTCCTTGGAATCGTCGCTCCCTTCGAGCGAAGCGTCTCGTCGAGCCTATGAGCGCTTGAAAGACGCTTCTCCGGCGCCTTTTCCATCAACTGCAGGATGACGGAATTCAGCCATTCCGGAAGACCCCGGACAAGTGAGCGCGGTTCAGGAGGAGTTTCCTCAATCTGTTTTACGGCAATCTCGATGGGTGTCTTGCCGCTGAACGGAATCCTGCCGGTCAGCAACTCGAACAAGAGAATTCCCAGCGAGTATAAGTCGCTCCGGCCGTCGACCCGCTCACCCCGTATCTGTTCGGGAGACATGTACTGCGGCGTCCCTACCCCTTTTGCACCTGTGTCCGTCAGCCGCGTCCGGTCAATCGCCTGAGCAATCCCAAAATCAGCTACCTTTATTTCTCCATCGGAGCCCACGATGATATTCGCGGGCTTGATGTCCCGGTGCACAATACCGAGCCCGTGCGCATATGCAAGAGCAGAACAGATGGCAGAAGCTATCTCAACCACCCTCTCTGCTGAAAACGGTCCGCTTTCTCTGAGAACATCCTTCAACGTGGGGCCGGCAATGTACTCCATCACATAGTAGGGGAGTCCGTCGGATAGGCCTTCGTCGAGAATCTTGATGATATTGGGGTGGTCGAGCCGTCGCAGGCTGCTGATTTCACGCTCGAATCGAGCAATGAGACGCCGGCTCCCCCGGTATGCGCGCGGAAGCGTCTTAAGGGCTACCCACCGGCCGTCTCGCGTGTCTTCGGCCAGGTAGACATCTGCCATGCCGCCACTGCCAAGATGACCCAGGACTCTGTATGGATCAAAGCTGAGATCGTGCGTGGAATTCGCCACGGCATCCCCGGCATTGTGCGTGATTGTTCGAGATTGTTGTAAAGCTCTTCGGAAACGGTGATAAGCACTCGCTCGTCAGGATTACCTGATCCTTCCCACCAAGGGAAGCATTCCTGAGATTTACGGAAGTTCCAGAACGCAGTGATATCGATATCAGCGTTTCTTGTTCCGCCTCCTGCTATTCAACTGTCTTAAACGCGAGGGATGTCTCCCCGAGTTCGATTATGTCGCCGTCAATGATTTTCCGTGGCTCCCTGATGATTTCTCCGTTCACCTTTGTTCCGTTGGTTGAGCCAAGGTCCCAAAGCATAAAGCCATCCTCCTCCATTTTTATCTTCGCGTGCTCCGCGGAGACCGTGTCGTCTTCTATGATAACGTCGTTGCCGGCGGCAGAGCCGATCTTGGTCGAGTCGGCCTTGAGTCTGAATTCCTTCCCCCGTCTCTTACCCTGCCGGATGATAAGGAAAGCCAGCAGCCCGTCCTGCACTTCAAGGCGGCGCGTGCCGACATGGGAGGGCCTGCCGGCTTGTGCTGCGGGTTCTGCTCCTTTTCGAATCGATGCGGGAGATACAGTTCGCCGGCGAGGAGCGCAGAACGGGCAACTCGTCCACTGCGGGAGGAGTTGTTTTCCGCATATGGGACAGATGTGGAAACCCATTTCCTTCCGACAGAGCACATAGATGAGGACGCCCACGAGTGAGGTAAGGAACACAAGCATTGCCCATGCAAGCGCCGAGTCCATCTCCCTTTTCTCTGCGTCCTTGTAAACGAACACAGTTAAAAATATTTGGAGGGCGAGGGGAATAGCCAGCAAAAAAACAAGCACAACAACTGAAAAACCGGAGAGCGCCTCCATTTCTCATTTCTCCTTGGAGCCATCCATGTTTCAGTTCCAGATTCTTGAAACGTGTCTATTGAATTTCGGGGACCGCGTCCTTCACATTCTCTTCCACTCCCTCGTCATATGTGTTGCGGCAGCGGAACGTCATGACGAACCGGCCAACGCAGATGGCGTCGCCATTATGAAGATGGGCATGTTTGACCTTCTGCCCATTCACCCGAAGGCCGTTCCTGCTTTCGAGGTCTGATATCGTAAACACTGAACCACTTCCTCTGATTACGCTATGCTTCCTCGAGATGGCGGGGTCCGGCAAGACGATGTCGTTATTTGGGTCCCTGCCGAGATAGACCTGCTCGCTGCCAATGGTGATTTTTTCGATATTCTCCGGATTTTGCGAGAAGACCAGTTCTGCTTCCCCTTCCGTAAAGTGTCTGATCTTCCGCACTCTTCTTGACAGGGCGATGAAAAAGACGGAGGCCAACAGGCCAAGAACATAGAGAATCGTCAACACAACATAGGGATTGAGATGGGAAAGCCTTTGTTTTATCCCATGACCCGGTTGGTCACCGACCGGCTCACCTGTTTCTCCAGTGACAAGCGTGTCAAGAGTTTCTTCCGGAGTCACCGGCGGACGAAGGCGAGCTTCTGTGAGAACGGATTCTTCCTTCCGCCTTTCAAGGTATCCGGTGACGAGCGCATACAACTTCTTGAGGCTGGCGCCTGGCGCGGGCTGATGCTCGGTTCCGGGGTCGCTCGTGGCAGGCTCAGCGCTCTTGGCGGGGGGAAAAATGTCTTCTTTCACTCCCGGCGTCTCGGATGAACTCAGGGAAACACCTTCAGCTCCGGTTGCCGTTCCTTTAAACCCAGATGCGTCTTCGCCGCGATCGGGTTTCGCTTCGGCTACAGCGTCCGCTTCTGGCGCCGAGGTTTTCTCAAGCGCACTCGGGTCTGCGGGCCAAATTCTGAAAACTTCTCCGTTTTCGCCGAACTTTGCAAGCAGACTATAGGTATCGGAATCCATGCCGATGACCCTGAATTTATCAATCGCATCCCCCTTATTCACCTCGCATTCCCTGCCATCCTTCCGTATGACCGCACTCTTCATGTCCTTGCCGTCGGCATTCGTATTGAGTTTCAGCAGGGTAACACCGGGAACGGGAGGGCCATACTTGAAGCATTTTTCGCTGAGCTCCTTGACAAGCTCCTCGCGCACTTGATGCTGCCACTGTTGGGTGAACCCGTTCCCATGTGCATGCACGAAAGCATTGATATTATCCGCGATCTCCCCGACAGCAAGACATTCTTTTGCTCCCACCTTCTCTTTCTGCAGAGGGAATTCGGAGTGCCGGCTCATTGCCGACTTTGCCAAACGCAGCTCGTGAGGTTTCTCTTCCAACTGCGCGACGTCCACTCTTCCGCCATCAGTCGTGTACACACGCTCCGTTGCAATCCACTGATTCATGAGAAGGCCGAGCAGACGAGCGCGCAGTGATTCTCTTGTTTCAACGCCGCGCTTCCTGCTCCTGTCATCAGCGGGCTGGGGTGATCCTTCACTCCGGACTATAGGGGCCCCCTTCTTTGAAGTGAATTTCTGGCAGGTTGTTTTGGTCGCGAAGGCGTTTCTGGGGCCGTCCGTATAATCGCCCTCATGACCGCACCTATAACGCTTAGTCCAGACTATGTCTCCATTATAATTGCTTCTGATGAGAAAGGCGTCATCAGAGTTGGCGTTATCGGTTGACACAACGCGGCCCGCAATGATGTAGTCGCTATACTGCGGATTGCAGGGCACTTCTTCAATCGCGTATCCATGGTAGTACGCCGCCTCCCCTGTGTAAACCCTGTCCCATACTTTTTGCCCCTCAGGCCCAAGCGCCACTAACCATGCGGAAGCAGCGTGGGTATGAGAGTGCGTCCATCCTGCTGCGACATATGCCACGCCGGGGCCGGGAAGTTGGGGTTCGACAATGCACTGCACCATGTCACCGTAGGCCGCACCAATCGTTTTCTCCCAGACTGCATTTCCGTTGGCATCAGTCTTGATGAAGTAGGCATCGCGCCCTCCTTCCCCGCAAGACTCAGTCCATCCCGCCACTATATACCCGCCGTCTCTGGTTTGCCGAACGCTATGACCGCAATCGTACTTATCACCCCCGAAGGTTTTCTGCCATTCCACGATTCCTGAAGGATCTGCTTTGATGAGTAATACGTCTCTATCAGACACTCCGTATAAGTCCTTGAAGCCGGTTATGATGTACCCTCCATCACGTGTCTGCTGGACGCTATAGCCAACCTCGGCATCGGCGCCTCCATAGGGATAGTCCCACAGCTTCGTTCCGTGAGCGTCAGTCTTGACCAGCCATACGTCAAAGTTGCTTGCTCCATATGATTGCGTCGCTCCAACCACGATATATCCCCCATCCTTCGTTGGTTGCACGCAGAAACCGTGGTCGTCCGACGTGCCGCCAAAGGTAACAGGCGCAGGCCATACCTGTTCGGTTAAGGAACTACCTGTCTTGATCAAAAACACATCGAAAGAACCTGACGCTGACCCCATTGCCCGGGAGCGGGTATGTCCGACGATGATGTATCCGTCGGAGGTCGGGGCAATGCCAAACGCACACTCCTCCGATTCGCCCTGGAAGAAATTCCAACCGGTCAGTTCCCCACTGCCACCGGCCTTGAACACCCATATGTCCCTGTACGGACCCTGTGGGAAATGAAGGCCTCCAGCAACAGCGAACTCGCAGTTGCGCACGGCAACAGCGTAGCCGCCTTCATGACCTCCACCGTAATAGAGCTCATCAATCTCTACTGCAAAACATAGTGTCGCCACGTGCAACGCGACCAACGCAATCAATCCGGTAACCAAGCACCTAGTCATGGGAGA
>QZKI01000030.1 GCA_003598055.1 Candidatus Abyssobacteria bacterium SURF_17
CCTCAGCAAGGCGTCGGATATAGCTACACGGCATACAGTCAATTCCCGTGGCCGGACTTGCACCGGCTAGACACGCGGCCCTATGGGCTGCAAGCCAAGGCACAAAGGCACTCAAGAAGAGCGGAAGAACAGTTTTGTGTCTTTGTGCCTTGATGGTGAAAATCGCTTCCTTTGCGTTCTTCGCGCCTCGGGTCTGCGACCCTTTGCGGTCATGAATCGCCGAGATAGACCTTACCGTAGTCCCAGCCGGTCATGGGTCTTCCCTCTTTGGAACAATCCGCTGCAAGAACTTCTCCGATGAAGAGCGTATGGTCGCCGGTATCGTATGTAGCCACCAGCCTGCACTCCATGAACGCCAATGCCTGCTTGATAATCGGGCATCCGGTTTCGAGCGTGATGCATTCGAGGCCGTGGAACCGTTCAGCGGGAGTCGGAAGCTTGAACTGGCGGATGAGTTGTTTTTCCTTTTGCTCGAGGACGTGGAGCGCGAAAGCGCCGGCAGATTTCACTACCGGATGCATCCTACGATTTTTTCGGATGGCGACCATCACGAGCGGCGGTTCGTGAGAAACCTGGGATACCCATGAGGCAATCATGCCATGATTTTCATCGCCTTGCTTGCTTGTTAGTATGTAGATTCCATACGTGAGATGGGAGAGGGTATCGATTATTTTCTGATTCATGGACACCTCCTGAGAGACACGTGCTCGTTTGCCAGCAATTGCGAGCGTACCACCCCACCTGCGGTGGGATTATGTGTGAAGGAAACATCCGCACCGTCATTGCGAGTGAAAGGCCGCAGGGCCGAGCGAAGCAATCCCTGTGTGTATCTTCAGCGTTTCTCATGAGATTGCTTCGTCATCTCACAGAGCGCGAGATGACTCGCAATGACAAGCGGCACGGCAACTCATAAATTGAGAACGGCAGATCACCGTCTGAGCACCTTGCCGTGCAGTTGGCCGGAATCATATTTCCCTTTATCAACAACGACATGGCCGTTGAGGAGAACATGCTCGATACCGACGGATTCCTCCGTCGGGCGTTTGAGTGTCGCTCGGTCGAGTACGGTATCCGGATTGAAGACGACGACGTCGGCTGCGTACCCCTTCTTGAGCAGTCCCCTATCTTTCAAGCCCGTCCGAGACGCAGGGAGCGAGGTCATCTTGCGAACTGCCTCCTCGAGCGACATCAGTTTGAGTTCACGCACGTAATGACCGAGTATACGGGGATAATTGCCCCATGAGTTCGGATATTGCCACCCCTGACGGGTAATCATGCAATCGGTCTCGAAGGAATTCAGAGGATGCGCGAGCACTCTTCGGAGAACCGATTCATCCCTTTCGTTGCCGCTGTATTGCGCGAGGAAAATGCGGGCGAGGGCCTTGCTTTCGACAACGAGATAGCAGTACGCATCGAACGGGTCTTCACCTCGCGTTTCTGCAATCTCCCGGATGGTCATTCCTTCGTACTGACTGAGACGCGGCGACGCGCCCCACATGAGTATCAGGTCGTCGTATCCGAATTGGAGGAGGCCTCGTGCCATGTCGAGGTCGCCGCGAATCCTCTCGCGCGTGTCCGGGTCCTGAAGGTTCTTCACGAGATTCGGCAGCGCCCATGCGGGGAATACGACCGCGATAGTGGAAATGCCAACAGTGTATGCATAAGCGTCGAAGCCGACATTAACACCGCGCCGGACGGCCGCTTCGATTTCCGCGAGAACTGCGTCCGTAGTCTCCTGCCAGGTCTTCTCTCCGACGAAGATGAGGTGCGAGATTTGCAGCGGCTGCCCGGTCACCTCACCGACTCTTATGAAATCCTTCACCGAGCGAAGGTTGTGCGGTTCGCCGCCGATTTCCTCGTAAGCCGGCGACACCCAACTGTACGCCTGCAGGTGTGACGGGAACATGGCGCCGTATTCCTTCGTGAGACGAGCGAACTCGGCGATCTCCTCCTGCGGACTGAAAATGCCGGGAGAATACCCCAACCCTGTCGAGATGCCGAACGCGCCCTGTTCGAGGCTTGCCCGCGCGAGTGTCTTCATTTTCTCGAGTTCGTCGCGGTTTGGAGGGCTGCTGTCTTCTCCTTTGACGGCGACATGGATGGTGCCGTGACCAGCTAGCTGGGCGATGTTGAAAGATACTCCCCGCCGCGCGAGGTGGTCGAGAAATTCGCCCATTGATTTCCAGGGAAACATCTCCTCAAACGAACGGCCGCGGAACGATGACTCGCCGAGCATTTGCACCATGGCGCGCCGCATCGCGACCTCGCCGAATTCCTTCGACAGTGGCGCGGGCGAAAAGCCGCAATTACCGGTGACCATCGTGGTGACGCCTTGCTTGAGGAGCGGACTCAGCAGGTCGCTGTGGTCGGGGTCGATGACAGGCCAATCGAAGTGCGAGTGGATATCAATGAAGCCGGGGGCGACGGCGAGCCCATCGGCATCTATGACCCGCTTCGCCTGCGCGTTGGCGAGGTTGCCGATTTCGGCTATTCTGTCGCCGTCCACTGCGACATCTGCCTTCCGGGCTAGCTTGCCGCTGCCGTCTATGAGGTTTCCGTTCCTGATTATGAGGTCAAGTGGCATGATGGGCTTCCTTTCTTGATAGGGATGATATTGTCGGCGCGAGGCTGTGCTGACAACGATTATAATTCATCCCATGCTGCGAGAAAAGGGGAAAAGCATATCCGACTGGCAATGGTCGGGTGCATTGAGCGCAGCGTCCTTGAACTTGTGATGCTCTTTGGCCTATCGAATAACTGGCAGTAAACATCAACCCACAGGAAAGGGCCTTAGTTCGCCATTTATAAGCCCTTTGAAAACATGAGGTTAAGCAATTGAGGTTTTTCCTCCATTGTGGGTCCGAAAAAAAGGCTTGACAAATTTCCTTTCAGGTTATATATATTAAGGGCTTTTCTTTTCAACATTGTTTTTTACAAAGCAATGTGGCGCGGGATGATTTCCAATCTACTACACGAGTCTGCCGAATCACGCTTGTGCCTTGTTTCAGCACGTTCGTTGTGCATTTGCACAAACAGACAATAAAAGAGGGGGAGGAAGCAATGAAGCTCCAGAATTCCTGCGGCATCGTCCATCGTTTGTTCCTCATAGTCCTGTTGGCAGCGCTCGCAGTGATTTTCAGTCCTGCCGCGGGTGCGTGCGGCACATTCTCAGATGACTTTGAGGATGGCGCACTCGGCTCGTGGTGGTACCTATACGACGGGATGGTTCGGGATTCCGACGAATCCGGAGGCGAATTGCAACTCATCGGCCCCGACGCCGAGGCAAAGATTTTTGGAGATATCCTCACTTTTCAGCAGGTTGAGAACCTTACGGGCGACGTGACCGTTACGGCAACCTTTACGGCAATTAATCCTAATCAGAGTACGCTATACGGAATATTTGTCGGGAACCTTAGTCGGACCGATCAAGCTCATATCAGCGTTTTTTGCGATTCTGACGAAGTGTTAAATCGGGCGACAATGATCTCAGTCAGCGACGAGAGCGTATACACCCCGCCCGACTATCTGAGCCTAGCCGAAATAGATGTTCCCGAATTCAATCCCGGCGATATCATCACGCTGAAGCTGGAGAAAGTGAGCGGTGAAGTCACGGGATATTACAGCGTGAATGGGGGGGCTTTTTCACTGGTGGGGCCAGTCTCGGCCACCACGGCTGATCCGTTCACTGTCGGAGTCTATGCCGATAATTGGCCGCCTGAGATGCTCGGGATGGCGGCATACGATTTTCGCGTCCTCAGTTTCGAAGTCTCCGGCGAGACGGTCCCGGATATGACGGCTGGCGGCGGGCCGGACACGTTCGCGGATGATTTTGAGATTATCGAGACGTACTTGCTTCCAGTCAATCCTCTCACCCAATGGCGGCAAGTAGGAACATCAGCATATTCGTTTTTTTCATCGAACCTCGGCTCGGGCGGCACGGGTTTATCAGCGTCATTGACCGACCTCAATCCGGCCTTTGATGCGCCTGCGCTCGCAGCACAAAATGCCCAATATTACCGGCTTGACTCCGCGATAGTCGAGGCGGAAATCCGGCCGAACATGGACTTGGTTCCCGATCTGTTTGCCGGAAGTGGAGGAGTCGGGTTCGGCGTGTATGATGATACCGGCGATAACCTGAGCGCTGGCATAGGGGCGGGGCTATGGTATAACCCCTATGACGCAACGTGGTGGTTTGAACTGTTTGATATCACGGAGTACGAAACCGAATCGCACGTGATTGAGAACATGCAGGTCACCATTGATCCGGCGGAGTTTCACACAGTTCGTTTGGAGAGCCTTGGGGAAAAGGTCTCGGCAACGCTCGATAGAGACCCGAACCTGACGTTGAGCGGCGAGCCGCGGCTGAACATAGACGTCGCCGGAATCGGCGTCTGGACACAGCTTCTTGGCCCCTTGTCCGAACTCTACTCTGCGGACTTCTCTTTCGATAATTTCTCAATGAACGCCACTCCCGATGACCGGCACGTGGTATTTCAGGATGTGGATATCGTCGAGGATACCCCCCGAGACGAGTTCTTCCCATCGTGGTCGCACGACGGCAGGATGGTTGCCTATTTGAGCCGCGACTCGGAGAACCCAAGCTATTGGAATGTTTGGGTGAAACAGATTGACCCGCCGCTTCCGCCCGTGCGATTGACACGAGCCGATTCGCCGAACTGGCCCGAAGACTCGGCTACTATTTTCGGCGTGCCTATGTTCAGCCCCAATTCCAAGTACGTCATCTATCGTGACGATTGGCGTTTGGACCCCCGAACCGGTGTCGGCCATGAGATAAAGAGGGTGCCGGTGGATGGTTCAAGCTATCCGAGCACTATTCTTACCGGATTCGAGATCAGTTACCACATCGGCGATGTTAGCCCATCCGAAAATCTCCTCGCGGGCACTAAGGGATGGCCAGGCTCAATGCAAGACAACATTTTCTGCGTCCATCTTACCGATGACGGTATCCCTGACGGCCCGCAAATTCCCTTGACTGAGTTCGGATTCAACTCGCCTTCGACAAGTGTCCCGCATTTCGATTCGACGGGTGACCGGGTCGTCTTCATGGCGATGGATGGCACAGCGTACCCTATCAATTCCGACCTGTATGTGCTCAGTGGGGTCAAGGACATCATCGCAAGCGGAAATCCGCCGCAGAACTATGATGACGAGAGAATCGGTGATCCCATCGCATCGAGCGGAAATTTTGAGGCACTAGGAAACTTTTCTTTAGACAACTCCCTTGTTTATTACTGCGAAGATGTGAATGGGATATATGACGTGACCCGCATGATGGAACATCCGGAGTATTTGTGGCCCGAGCTGATGGCGGGCCCGCCCGAGGGGGAGAATGCGTTCTGGGAAATATTCGGCGTCAATCCGGATGACCCGAGCCAGAAAATTAAGCTGAACTATTATAGGCCTTATACTCAGGGTCTGGCGGAGGCTTCGCCTGACGGCACGAAACTCGTTTTCATTTCTGATAATCATCAAGACCTCGACCCGGAGATTATTGACACAGATGTTTATTATGTCACCCTCAAAGTGCAAGAACTCATCGATGCGTCAGCAGGCGGTCAGATTATTGACGGAAGCGGGACGACGCTTGCCATTCCTGCCAATTCATTGAACGCGGATAGCATAGTCTCAATCAAGACGCCGCTCCCGGGCGATATACCTGCTCCCGACACTCTTCCGGATGGACTGAAGAATATAGCACTGGCAAGAGTGGTCGAAGCTGAGACTGCAGAAATTACAGGCGCGTTGCCGACTCTTACGATTCATTACACAGACGAAGAGATAGCCGGCCTCGATGAATCGAGCCTGCAGATTTATGTATTCCATGACGACCCTGCCGACCCGCCAGCACGATGGGTGGCGCTTGATAACTACACACGTAATACGGACGAAAATTGGATTTCCGCCCCGCTGCCACACCTCTCGACGTTCGCCGTAGCCGGTGCGCTGGATACCGACGGCGACGGCGTTCTCGATGACGGCGACCTGAGCAATGTCGCCGGAGATAATGTCTGCACGGGCGGCAATACGACGAATTGCGATGACAATTGCGTCGAGACGCCAAATCCGCTGCAGGAAGATGCGGATGGAGACCTGTTCGGCGATGTGTGCGACAACTGCCCGGCTATTGCTAACGCAGACCAGGGCGATGCCGACGGTGACACCGTCGGCGATGCATGCGACAATTGTCCGAGCACGCCGAATTCGTCTCAGGCGAACTTCGACCTCGACAGCATGGGCGATGCGTGCGACCCGGACGCCGACGGCGATGGAATCGCGAACGAATTCGACGATGACATAGACGGCGACGGCGTGCTCAACGAAGATGATGCATTTCCATACGATTCAAGCGAGACATCGGACTTCGACGGCGACGGCATCGGCGATAACGCCGACACGGACGATGACGATGACGGCCTCACGGAAGGCGTTAACGACCCGTGTCCGTTTGACGCGACGAACGACCCCGACGGCGACGGCTTCTGTGCTGATACGGATAATTGCCCCACAGACCCCAACAAGCAAGAACCCGGCGCCTGCGGCTGCAATGTGCCCGACACGGATTCTGATTCCGATGGATGGGCGGATTGCGTAGATAATTGTCCGGCAGTGGCAAATCCCGACCAGGCGGACTCCGATGGTGATGCGGTCGGCGACGCTTGCGATGCGTCATATGCCGAGATGTCATACTTCTTTGTCCGCGAATGGGGCAGCCTCGGTTCGGGGGCTGGGCAGTTCGGCAGTGACATTGGCCCGCGAGGCATCGCGATTGACGAAACAGGGAACGTCTATATTGCGGACTACGGCAATCAGCGCATGCAGAAATTCTCGAAATGCGGGGCATATCTCGATGAATGGTCAACTGGGTACCTTGCGCAAATCTACTATTATGAAGGCTATCTCTATTGTCTCTCGCCGCCTGGCGCAATCAAGAAGTACGATACAAATGGAAATCTCATTTGGAACGTTCCTGTCTCTATTCCCATGTGGTCAGCCGGCATGACCATGGACAGCGACCACAACTTGCAGATTTCCATCGCCATTGATCGCAAAGTAGTCAAGTATGACCTCAATGGAACCTATCTCGG
The DNA here is from genome assembly GCA_003598055.1 of Candidatus Abyssobacteria bacterium SURF_17. GTDB lineage: Bacteria > Abyssobacteria > SURF-5 > SURF-5 > SURF-5 > SURF-17. The sequence continues at coordinate 7,107 of QZKI01000030.1, forward strand.
CGAATATCCTGCCACAAATGCGAACAACGACGAGACCGGCAACCGGATCCACGGTACGCCTGACGGATATGTATACATGCTCATCGGCCCTGAAATCCGCAAGTTCACGAATGCGGGAGTTGATACGGGCTGGTCGCGCCCCGATAACGGAGAGGATTTCCTATGTATTGACACCGCAGGGAACTTTTACACTGAGATTGATGGAATGGTGAAAAAGCATGATTCCAACTGGAATCCGATTGCGACAATCGGCAGCGGTCTCGGGTCCGGCCCTGGCCAATTCAGCGAAGCAATCAACCAAATGACGGCGGATGCGAATGGAGACCTCTACTTCACAGACGGCCATAATTACCGTGTCGCGGTGTTCTCGCCTCAATACGGAGATGTTCTTGTTGGTGAGGACTTCGATTCGTATGCAGTTGGAGACTGGCCGACAGGTTTCTATCAGTTCCATTACGATTATGAGTACTATCCCGGAGCGCATGTCGTTACCGGCATCACACCATCATGCCCATCTTCTCCCAATTGCTTCATGAACACAAATCCGTGCAGCGGATGCGGCGGAGATGTTTCGGTCCCGTTCAGTTTCAATCCAGCCGATTACGACCTGCTCGTCTTTGAGGCAGATGTGATGTTTCCCGCTTCTTCCGCCGGCGACTTTCGCAATGATGTTGACCTGAAACTCATCGTAAGTCCCACGGACCGCCGTCCGATAGCGAGCATTCTGCTCACCGAGCCGTCAGAGGGTATGCCTTCCGAACATGCCTTGTATGTAGCCGCCGACGATGGCGGAACCATGATTTTCCTGTCCGACATAGGCGATTACGACGAGTGGGTTCATATCAGAGGGGAATTAGACCTCAATGCAGGGACATACGATGTTTACGCCAACGGAGTCAAAGTCGGCTCCGCTCTGGGAATACACCCGGATTTGTCTGTCTCCGACATCGGTGCACTCATGCTCGGGAAGGGATTCCTCACGTCAGGGCCCGGTTATTTTGACAATGTCGTCGTTACAGCGTATTCGTTCATGCTCGATGGCGATTGTGACGGCGTATATGATGGCGTTGACAACTGTCCGAGCACGCCGAATGCATCTCAGGCCAACTTCGACGGTGACAGCATGGGCGATGCGTGCGACCCAGACATTGACGGGGACGGAATTCCCAATGAGATGGATGCGTTCCCATACGACCCGATCGAGTGGGCTGATAACGACGGCGATGGTATTGGAGACAACGCTGACACGGATGACGATAACGACGGATATTCGGATGCATTCGAGAGTGATGTGGGTTCCGACCCGCTGAACGGCGACGATATTCCCACACCGTCGTCGCTCTCACTCATTCCCGAAACTATCACCATGCAGGTGGGAGCGGCTGCGCAGCTCTACACCGTTGGAACCTACAACTTGCTTGCCGGCGGAACAACCGCGTTTGATGTCACCTCCACTGCCGACTATTCGTCCGACAATCCCGCCGTGGCCACGGTTGCTGCGGGCGGGGAAGTTACGGCAGCCGGTTCGGGGGTCGCTCACGTTTTGGCGAGCATTATGGGCGCAATGCAGGTGTATAGCAATGCCTGTGTGGTTAATGTCTACACGGCAAACTCGAGCATACAGGGGAACATATTCTATGACGGGATGGAGAGCGGAACGATATATGTGGGTGTGTTCAACAATCCCGACCTTGACCTGGTCAATTCATTGGTCGCCGGGACGGCTATGCCTGCTCCCGGGCCATATTCGTTCACGAATCTGGTTGCGGGCACATATTACCTTGCAGCGTTCATGGACACGAATGCCGACGGTCAATATCAGATAACCGAGCCGTGGGGCGATTACTACACGGAACAAGACCGCGTGGCCCCGGTCACGGTCGGAGAGAATGAGACGGTGAATGTTGATTTCTCCATCTATTATTGGGATGTGGACTTTGACAATGTCGTGAATTGGGCGGATAACTGCGTCCTTGTTGCGAATCCCGGTCAGGAGGATTCAGAACCGCACTTCAATTTTGTCTGGAAGATGGGAACCTATGGGACATATGACGGGGAATTCAACGGTCCGACCCACGTCGCCTTCGACTCGGAAGGCAATATGTATGTTACAGATTCTGCCAACCATCGTGTTCAAAAGTTCGACAGTAATGGCGTTTTCTTGATGAAGTGGGGCACTAGCGGGACGGAAGACGGCCAGTTCAACGTGCCTCATGGCGTGGCAATAGATTCAAACGACAATGTGTACGTAGCAGACTTCCTCAATGGCCGGGTTCAAAAATTCGACCGCAACGGCGTGTTTATCACGAAACTCGGAATCAGCGGAGACGGCCAGTTGACCAATCCTTCCAATGTCGCCGTTGACTCTTCTGATAATATCTACGTTTCCGATTGGACGGATTGCCGCGTTTACAAGTTTGACAGCAATGGGAACTTCATCACGAAGTGGGGCGGAAACGGCACTGGCGACGGATTGTTTACTTCTCCTCAGGGCGCGGCTTTCGATTCCTCAGGACACATCTATGTCGCCGACTTGAATACTCACCGCATACAGATATTTGACCTCAATGGCGTATTCGTTGGCAAATGGGGAACATATGGCACAGGAGATGGGCAGCTTAACGGACCGGTTGGCGTCGCCATTGATAGCTCAAACTATATCTACATTTCGAACTACTACGACAGCCGAGTGCAGAAGTTCGATTTGAATGGGAACTTCATAGCTTTGCTGGGTTCTTTGGGTAGTGGAGACGGCCAATTTTCAATCCCGAATGGAATCACGATCGATTCGATGGGTGCTTTTTTCGTAGTCGAGAGAGGCAACAACCGCATCCAGAAATTTGTCGGTAAGGATGGAATAGGCGACCTGTGCGACAACTGCCCGACCCTGCCCAATGCGGACCAAGCCGATTCCGACGGTGACGGCATGGGCGATGTCTGCGACCTGTGGCCGAACGACCCCGAAAATGATATCGACGGCGACGGTATCAGCGGCGATGTGGACAATTGTCCGACGACCTCGAATCCCAACCAAGCCGATTTCGACGGCGACAGCATGGGCGATGCATGCGATCCCGACATTGACGGGGATGGAATGCCCAATGAGATGGATGCATTCCCGTATGATCCCGCGGAGTGGTCGGATATGGACGGAGACGGCATCGGCGATAATAGCGACCCGGACAGGGACGGAGACGGCGTATCCAACACGGAGGATATGTTTCCAAACGACCCGGCAGAATGGGCCGACAACGACTCTGACGGCACGGGCGACAACGCTGACACGGATGATGATAATGACACAATAACCGACGGCGAAGATAACTGTCCTGCTATCGCGAATATTGACCAAGCTAACTCCGACAGCGACAGCCTCGGTGACGCCTGCGACAATTGTGCGGATGCCGCCAACGCCGACCAGACCGACATTGACGGCGACGGCATCGGCGATGTGTGCGATTCTGACACGTTCTTCGATGATTTCAATGACACGAGCACCTACATGCTTCCTGTTAGCTCAAATACAAGGTGGCGGCAAGGAGGCGTGACATCAGGCACGTTCTTGACAGATACCGGCGTCGGCGGGACCGGGTACGCGGCTCGGCTGGTTGATACAAACCCAGGTTACTATTTGCCCTGTCTCAGCGCGGACAACGCCAGATACTTCTCCATGGCATCTGCGACCGCTCAAGCGCTTATCAAAGCCAACAGCGTGTATGGCAGCGGGGGCGTTGGGTTTGGTGTTTACAATGACACAGGCTCAGACCTTTGCGGGGGTATCGGTGCAGGCTTCTGGAATGACGGATACAATTGGCACTTCGTGCTCTTCGATATCGACGAATATGACATAGCGCCCAATGCCATTGGTGGCATCCCGCTTGTGCCTCTGGGGGTGAACCCGCATGAGTTCCATTTGATCCGGCTGGAAAGCTCCGGCGGCACAGTCACGGCCACACTTGACGGAACGTGGACGCTCAGCGGCACACCTCGTCTGAAAATGGACGTTGCAGGCATGGGAGTGTGGGTTAATGATCTCGGCGATTTCTCGTTCGATAATTTCTCGATGACCGGCCAGCCTGATGATCGGCACATGGTCTTCAAGAATGTGCAAATCGTCGAGGACACGGCGGCGGATGAGCTATTCCCCTCATGGTCGCATGACGGCAAAAGGATTGCCTACATGCAGGACGAGATGGATACTGGTCCGTGGAACGTGTGGGTGAAGCAGATTGACCCGCCGGCGGCGCCAGTCCAGGTCACTCAGAATGCCGACAATGCGTTCATGTTCACGGTGCCGGCGTTCAGCCCGGATTACAGCCATGTCATATTCTCGGCAATGCGGGCAGCTTCAATCTACGAGCCGTATGGAGGCTTCGAGATAAGACGTGCGAACGCCGATGGAACCGGAGAAACCGAGACAATTCTTTCGGAAATCGGAGTCAACTGGAGGCTCAGCGAAGTGAATACATCGCTCGGCCTCATCATCGGGAATGGAGAGCCGCAGACAACGTGGCAGCAAAACCTTTTCTCTATCCAGGTTACCCAGGACGGCATGCCCATTGGCGGAACTCTGAAAATGCTCACCGATTTCCCGCCCGGCGTGAGAGGTGTGTGGGATGCACACTTCGATGGGACGGGAGACAAGATCGTCTTTATGGCGATTGAGCAATGGGTATCTGATGATATATCGAGAGACTCCGACCTCTATGTGCTCACGGGAGTGCAGGATATATTGAACAGTGTGACAAGCGCTCCGACATCGTATGCTGACCCGAGACTCACAGCAATTGCCACGGGGCCGAATTTCCAGGCCACTGGCAGGTTCTCCGGTGATGGCTCGCTTGTGTATTACTGTGAGGACGTGAGCGGGACGTACGACCTGGATTACTCGGGTAATAACCCATGGCTCCCATGGACAGAGACCATGTCCGGGACTCACTTCGAAATCTTTGCCGTGAATCCTGACCTGCCGGCCGAAAAGACCAGGTTGAACTATTACAGACCGTACAACCAAGGCATTCTCTCTGCTTCGCCTGACGGCACGATGCTGGCCTTCGTATCGGACAAGCGTGAGGATGGCGACGGCGTCATTGATGCAGACATATACCTTGTCACCATCATGGTGAAGGAAGAGATAGTCGCATCCGAGGGTGGAGAGATTGAAGACGCCAGCGGAACGACACTTACTCTGCCGCCTGACTCGCTCTCTGAAACAACGTTGATAACCGTCGAGACACCGATTCCGGGAACCATCCCTTCGCCGGAAACATTGCCCGGCGGGCTCCAGAACATTGCGCTCGCGCGAATTGTGGAAGCCGAATCGCCGACGGCCACGGTTGACCCCAATAATCCACCCATCCTCACCATTCATTATACGGATGAGGAGATAGCGGGCCTCAACGAACTCACGCTACGCATCTACGTCTACAACGAGGACACCCTGAGTTGGGAGGAGATTGGAGCCTGTCCGGATAATCCGCTTCAGGATTGCACGGTTATTGACACCGTCGCGAACACCATATCGGCTCCCCTGCCGCACCTCTCAATGTACTGCGTGAGTGGCGCACAGGACACGGATGGTGACGGGATCCTAGATGATGGCGATATGAGCAATACAGCGGGAGACAATCCGTGCGCGAATGGAATCACGGAGAACTGCGATGACAACTGCCCGCTCATTGCGAACTCGGATCAACTAGATGCTGATAGTGACGGTTCTGGCGATGCCTGCGATGGCTGTCCGAATGACGCCGCCAAGACTGAGCCCGGGCTGTGCGGGTGCGGAGCAGCGGATACCGATTCGGACTCGGACGGCGTGCTGGATTGCGATGACGCCTGTCCGAATGACCCGCTAAAAACAGCGCCCGGCGTCTGCGGATGTGGAATTGCAGACACGGATGTTGACGGTGATGGAACACACGACTGCAACGACCAGTGTCCGAGTGACCCGGCGAAAGTTGAGCCGGGTATCTGCGGGTGTGGCGTTCCTGAAACAGACGGCGACGGTGACGGAACACCGGATTGTGTTGATGAATGTCCGGATGATCCAGACAAGACAGCACCCGGAGCATGCGGCTGCGGTGTCGCCGACACTGATTCTGATTCTGATGGCACTGCCGACTGCAATGATCTGTGCCCGAGCGACCCAAACAAGACAGAGCCTGGCCTGTGTGGGTGCGATGTCTCCGACATTGATTCAGACAGCGATGGCACGCCAGACTGTAACGATAACTGTCCGAATGATCCGCTCAAGGTTGAGCCTGGTCTGTGCGGGTGCAGCGTCAGTGATGTTGATTCCGATGCGGATGGCACACCTGACTGCAATGATGCCTGTCCGAACGATCCGCTCAAGGTGGCGCCGGGAGTCTGTGGTTGTGGCGTGGCGGACACCGACTCAGATGGTGATGGCACACCCGATTGTAATGACTTGTGTCCAAGCGACCCCGTCAAGACCGAGCCTGGCGCATGCGGGTGCGGCGTCAGTGATGTTGATTCCGATGCGGATGGCACACCTGACTGCAATGATGGCTGCCCGAATGATCCGCTGAAGGTGGCGCCGGGCATCTGCGGATGCGGAGTCGCTGATACGGATACGGATGCCGACGGCACGCCGGACTGTAACGACGGTTGCCCAAGCGACCCCAACAAAGTGGAGCCAGGTGTCTGCGGTTGCGGAGTGAGTGATGTTGATTCCGATGCTGACGGCACTGCGGACTGCAACGACCTGTGCCCAGCGGATCCATCTAAGACCGAGCCGGGCGTATGCGGGTGTGGCACTCCGGATACGGATACTGATTCCGACGGCACGCCGGATTGTAACGATACCTGTGCGAATGATCCGCTGAAGGTAGCGCCGGGAGTGTGCGGTTGCGGTGTGGCTGATACTGACAGTGATTCCGACGGCACGCCAGATTGTAACGATAGCTGTCCAACAGACCCGATCAAGACCGAGCCGGGCATTTGCGGCTGCGGTATCGCAGACACTGATGCGGATGCGGACGGCACACCTGACTGCAATGACCAGTGTCCAAGTGATCCGCTTAAGGTCGAGCCGGGCATTTGCGGCTGCGGCATCGCAGACACTGATTCGGATGACGACGGAATTGCTGATTGTAACGACAACTGCCCGACTGACCCGCTCAAGACCGAGCCAGGCGTATGCGGGTGTGATGTCGCAGACACCGACTCGGATGCCGACGGCAC
>QZKI01000034.1 GCA_003598055.1 Candidatus Abyssobacteria bacterium SURF_17
TTAGTCTGAGCAACAAGTGTGCCGAGGACAAGAAAGCCACGAACCTCGGTCGAGAACGCGGGAAGAACGCTGTTGCGGCTATCGTCGTGACTGCCGAAACTATCGCATTTTCCGACGCATTTTCCGAGCCGTGCTCGGTTTTATGGGAGGCGGTGGGGAGGCATCACGCAGCATCACAGGTATGTTCCGGGAGAATCTTCGGGTATCTTTTGTAGCCTGTTTCGTCAGAATTCTTTACAAGCTGTAAAGATTTCCGTCAGTTCATTGGCCGCGGTCGCTTATGGAACAGGTCTGTTATCCCCAAAAAGCCTCATTTTCTCGTAGCTTGAACACCTGCGACGAGATCCCTAATCTCGGCATGGAAATTGCCCATCTTGGATGCTGTGCTGAGCCGCTCTTGGGTTTGCGGATGTGGTTTATGCAGCAAGCATGAATTTGAAGACGGCCCCCGGTTCAGTGGACCGCCAGGAATAGAGATAAGGAGAAACTGCCATGGAAGAGAAAACCATTCAGGTGTTACTCGTCGATGACGAGGAACGCATCCGGTCCACTGCCACGACTCTCTTTAAGAAGCGAGGATTCAACGTTGTGACTGCTTCAACGGGGGCTGAGGCGATAGAAAAAATCAAGAAAAACGGCTTTGACGTTGTCGTCCTTGATGTCAAGATGCCCGATATGGACGGAAACGAAGTCCTCCATAAGATAAAGAAATTGAAGCCAGCCCTCGAGGTTATCCTGCTCACCGGCTATGGTTCACCCGATTCGGCGCTTGCAGGAATGCGCCAGGGCGCGTTCGCCTATCTGACGAAACCCTGTGACATCGACCTGCTCACGTTGAAGATCCGTGAAGCATTCTTCAAGGGAAAAGGAATGGCCGATGTTGACCGACGGGTGCGTGACCTCATGGTGCCGCTCACTTCTTTCAGCTCGGTGCGCATGGACTGGACGGTCGCAGAAGCGATTGAGGTGCTTCTCGGCCACAAGACCATCGTGACAGCCACCGTTGAGGAGGAGCCGGTCGAGGTGGTCATCGGGACGAAGACCATCATAACCACTACGGTCGACGAAGGGATTCACCGATGTGTGCTCGTCCGCGACAAAAGTGATAAAGTTATGGGGGTACTCAGCTTTACCGATTTTCTGCAGGGTCTGGAGTCGACCTATATGCGGTTGGTCGAGGAAAGGCCTAGCGTCGTTGACCGGGCGGGCGCGGATGCGCAAAATCATTCGGGCATATTCACCAAGATGGTCCGCGATTTGGGGAGAAAGCCTGTACGCGAACTGATGGCTGATAAGCCACCGACGATTGATGCGGATGCTACTTTGCTCGAAGCGGCGAATCGGCTCCTTTCACTCAATGTCAGAAGACTGCTCGTCATGCACGGTGACAAGGTGATGGGAGTCATCCGCGAAAAAGATATAATGTTTGAGATGGCCAAGATCATTCGGTGAGTGGACCAGCGAACGGTTTCTGTGGGATGAAGGGCGAAGAGGAAGACTGTTATTTTTTGCGGTACCCGAAAGGGCAGCCTTTCCGTGGATGCTTCGTCAGGGGACTCCACGGGTTCGATAGATGGTGGGAATTTATCAGGCGTGAGCCAAAATAGGAATGTGAGGGATGAAGGTATGTCAAACAGAGGGAGCCTGACCATGCAGAGAGAAAAAGGTATTACCTCGATGATGGATGAGCAGCGGAAATTTCCGCCGCCGAAGGGTTTTCAGGATAAAGCCCACATCAAGTCACTTGAGGAGTATGAGCGTCTCTACAAGCAATCATTGGAAGACCCGGACGGCTTCTGGGGAAAATGCGCCGAGGAGCTAGACTGGGTCAAGAAATGGGATAGGGTCTACTATTGGGACCCGGACAAGGCTGAATGCCGATGGTTTGAAGGAGGGAAGCTGAACGTATCGCAGAACTGCCTTGACCGGCACCTGAAAACATGGCGGAAAAATAAAGCGGCCATCATCTGGGAAGGCGAACCGGTTGGAGATTCGCGAACGTACACCTATCAGCAACTCCATCGTGAAGTGTGCAGGTTCGCCAATGTCCTCAAGAAGAAGGGAATCAAGAAAGGCGACCGTGTCTGTATCTACTTGCCCATGATTCCCGAACTTCCCATCGCGATGCTTGCCTGCGCGCGCATCGGCGCGATCCACAGCGTCGTATTCGGTGGTTTCAGCGCAGAATCGCTGCGGGACAGGATTCAGGACAGCGGCACGAAAATGCTGATCACCGTCGACGCCAGCTATCGCAATGGACGGATACTCAACCTCAAGAAAAACGCCGATGAGGCGGTCGCACGGTGTCCGTCCATCGAACGAATTATCGTAGTAAACCGTGCCAATCAGCAGGTCACGATGCAAGAAGGAAAGGAAACGTGGTGGCACGACGAGATGAATGCCGCCGATATCAAGGATGACTGCCCGCCGGAGGCGATGGACGCTGAAGACCCACTGTTCATCCTGTACACGAGTGGAAGCACAGGCAAGCCGAAGGGCGTGCTGCATACCACCGCCGGCTACCTCATCTACACCGCACAGAGTTTCAGATACATCTTCGACTATAAAGACGAAGACACGTTCTGGTGCACTGCGGACATCGGCTGGGTCACCGGCCACAGTTACATCGTGTATGGCCCGCTGTGCGAGGGTGCTACCAGCTTGATGTATGAGGGTGTGCCGACTTTCCCTGAGAGAGACCGGTTCTGGGCAATCGTCGAGAAGTATAAGGTCAACATCTTCTATACTGCTCCGACTGCCATCCGCGCGCTCATGCGCGAGGGAGAACAATGGCCCGCCCGGCGCGACCTCTCGAGCCTCCGCTTGCTCGGGACCGTCGGCGAGCCGATCAACCCCGAGGCGTGGATGTGGTACTACACGAATATCGGCAAGGAGAAATGCCCCATCGTGGACACGTGGTGGCAGACCGAGACGGGCGGCATCCTGATCACGCCTCTTCCCGGCGCCTTCACGCTCAAGCCCGCATCCGCAAACAAGCCGTTCTTCGGTGTCGAGCCTGCGGTCATCCGCGAGGACGGCTCCGAGGCGCGGCCCAACGAGGGTGGATACCTTGTCATACGAAGGCCGTGGCCCGGCATGATGAGGACGGTGTACGGCGACCCGAAGCGGTTCAAGGATACGTATTTCAGTCTCTATCCCGGCATTTACTTCACGGGCGATGGCGCCCGGAAGGATGAAGACGGCGACTACTGGCTCATGGGCCGCATTGACGATGTTATCAACGTCTCCGGCCACCGGCTCGGGACGGCCGAAATCGAAAGCGCGCTCGTGGCGCATCCCATGGTCGCAGAATCGGCGGTTGTCCCCATGCCCCACGAAATCAAAGGGCAGGGCATCTATGCCTTCGTCATCTTGAAAGCGGGCGTGGAGCCCTCAGATGCGCTGAGGAAGGAACTCGTCGCACACGTCAGAAAAGAAATCGGGGCAATTGCAACTCCGGATGAGCTGCAGTTCGCCGAAGGGCTTCCGAAAACGCGAAGCGGTAAGATCATGAGGAGAATCCTCCGCAAGATTGCAGAGGGCAGCGAGCAGCTTGGCGATACGACAACCCTGGCAGATACAGGGGTCGTGGAAAGCTTGCTCAAAGGCAAGAAGAAATAACGACTCGCTCGGCCGAAAACTTCGGTGTGCAGCGAGAGGTAAGACGCGAGCAGGGGCGGTCCCTAAGCCGCCCCTAAGCCGTATTGAATGCACAATGGACACCCCGTGCATATGCGTCTCCAGTGACATTGCTAAGCGTGGACGGACGGTACGTCCGCGGTGAGGAGAAAGCCATGAGCGACAAGATTAAGAACTACGGCTGGACCGTGGCATTGGCCGGCACTGGTATCAACCTTGCTCTCGGCGTATTGTACACATGGAGCGTCATTTCCAAGGCAATCCCCGCTGAATGGGGATGGAATGAAGCACAGCGCGCCCTTCCCTACTCAGTCGCCTGCATTGTCTTCGCCCTTGTCATGGTTGCTGCAGGCAGGATGCAGGATAAGATAGGGCCGCGAATCGTTGCAACCCTCGGTGGGATTCTCACCGGACTCGGGTTTGTGATTGCAAGCGCGAGTACATCACTCGTGCTGTTTGTCATCGGCTTTGGCATATTGAGCGGCGCCGGCATCGGATTCGGTTACGCATCGGCCACTCCGCCCGCCGTGAAGTGGTTTCCGTCTCAACGGACGGGCCTCATCGCCGGCATTGTCGTGGCAGGTTTCGGGCTCGCCTCCGTCTACGCCGCCCCGCTTGCCCGGTACTTGATTGGCCTCTATGGAGTCCAGACCGCCATGAGGATATTCGGTGTCGGCTTCCTCGTGGTCGTTGTTGTCCTTTCGCAGATACTCCGCAACCCGCCGCAGGGATACAAACCCATTGCTGTGGCGCAAGCGAAGGGCGGTCAAAATCCAGGCATCCATTCCGGAAGGGATTATCATTGGCTCGATATGATGCGCACCCCACAATTCTATCTTCTGTGGTTCATGTTTGCTTGCGGGTCGGGAGCGGGCCTCATGATAATCGGCAAGCTGGCGAAAATCGTCGAGCTGCAGAGCGGCTCCAAGGCCGGTTTCATTCTCGTTGCTTTGCTCGCAATCGGGAATGCAGGCGGTCGCGTCATCGCCGGTGTGCTGTCCGACAAGATAGGCAGAACGACAACTATGCTCATCGTATTCTGCGCGCAGGCGGTGCTTATGTTTACGCTTCGGCTGCAGACGTATCTCGGCCTTCTCGTCGTGTACTCCATGCTCATCGGCTTCAATTATGGGGCATGCCTCTCGTTGTTTCCTTCGACGACGAAGGATTATTTCGGCATCAAAAATTTCGGACTCAACTACGGCCTCGTGTTCACCGCGTGGGGTGTGGGCGGGCTCGTGTTGCCGATTCTCTCCGGCAGGATATTCGATGCGACCGGATCCTTCAATCCCGCTTATCTCATTGCCGGTTTCATCATGATTGCGGCGGCAGGCCTCACCTTTGTGACCAAGGCTCCGAAGGAAGAAGCCGTGGTGAGGGAGCTCAAAGCAGCGGCGTAGCTTATTGCTGGCATTAGTGAATTCACCAACGTATTCTCACGCTTTTGTAGGGGGCGTTCGCGAACACTCCCTACAACGCGCTGGCTTCAGTTTCCTTCGTAGGGCGACTCGCCGAGTCGCCCCTACTACATCAGGGAGTAGGGTGGACTGGGTGGACGGAATGGATGGAGTGGATGAGTCGCTCCCACACACGGAGGATGGTCAAATCTGCGCAAGGGCGTTGATTCCGGGGACATGATACCTGTTTTTGTGAGAAAGAGTGGGGTCGTTATTTTCTTGCTTGGAGGATGAAGTGAGAAACCAGGTATATGTCCCCGGAATTCGCAAGGATGCTGGTCTGTGATATATAATGATTTGAGGGCAGATGCTCTGGTAGGCGAGGTCTTCAAGAATGCTTGAGCCGCTCCTCTATCCCAAAACCGTGGCCGTTATTGGCGCCTCCCGGACACCGGGCAAGGTGGGGCATGACATTCTGGCCAACCTCATTGACTGCGGCTTCAAGGGCCAGATCGTGCCCGTGAATCCAAACGCCGACTGCATTCTCGGCCTTCCATGTTGCGCTGAACTCAGGAATCATAAGGGCGGTGTCGACCTGAGTGTCATCTCGGTTCCGGTTCCCATGGTTCGGGCTGCCGTTGAAAGTTCGATATACGCGGGCGCAAAAGCCATCGCAATCATCACGGCGGGATTCAGGGAAGTAACGCCGGAGGGCGCAGAACTCGAGCGCGAAATCGCCCGGCTCTGCGCCGCGCGCAAGGTGCGCCTTCTCGGTCCTAATTGCGCGGGCCTGATCAATACCCATCATCTGATGAACGCCTCGATCATTCCGAACTTGCCGCCCGCAGGAGGAATTTCGGTCATATCACAGTCCGGAGCAGTGTGCACCGCAATCATGGACTGGGCCGCCAGGAGGCATCTGGGGCTTGCCAAGGTGGTAGGCATCGGCAACAAGGCCGACCTCACGGAGATAGACTTTCTTGAGGCATTTGCGGCTGATGAACAAACCAAAGTCATTCTGGGATACCTCGAAAGTATCAGCTCGGGCGATGAGTTCGTCAAAGTTGCTGAGACCGTCACGTCGGCCAAACCTGTTGTCATTCTCAAAGCCGGCACGACTCAGGCAGGTATGCGGGCCTCGGCCTCACACACGGGCAGCGTGGCCGGGTCCGAGGTCGCGTATGGGGCCGCGTTCAAACGCTCGGGCGTTATCCGGGCCGATAACTTTGAAAAGCTTCTCGATGCCGCCACCGCCCTTGCCACCCAGCCGCTGCCGAAAGGTGACCGCGTGGCGATTATCAGCAACGCCTTTGGCCCGGGGATCATGGCTGCCGATGCCGTCGAACAATCCGGCATGCAGCTCGCGGCGCTCGCACAAGGTGGTTCCACGGCGCTCCGCGGGAAGATTCCCGTTCTCGAACGGGCGGGTACTCCCATCAACGTCCTCGGCGATGCCGACCTCGAACTCTATGGAGCCGCCATTGAGGCAGCGCAGGAGGATGACTCGGTGGATGCCGTCATCGTCATCCTCACGCCTCAGGTAATGACCCAGCCCGCCGAGACGGCGCGCACCATTGCTCATTCTATCCGTGGGAACAAGCCTGTTCTCGCCGCGTTCATCGGGGGCGAAGAGATCATGCCCAGCCTCGACGAAATGCTCGACCGCAACCTTCCGGATTTTCCCTCGCCCGAGAGAGCGGTAACTGCACTGCGGGCGCTGTGTGAATACGCTGCCTGGCGTCGGCGTCCCCCGCGCGTGGTCACTCGGTTTCCCGTGCATCGCCGCCGCGTCGAGAGAATCATCGCGCGGCACTTGCGGACAGGACGCATCTATATCGGCGACGTCAAGGCAAAGGAAATACTGCACGCCTATGGTTTCACGGTGCCCGAAGGCCACATGGCTCTGACTGCCGATGAGGCTGTCGAGGTCGCGAACAGGATCGGGTATCCCGTAGCGATGAAAATCGTCTCGCCCAACATCATCCACAAGTCCGATGCCGGCGGTCTCAAGCTTCGGCTCTCGAATCCGGAAGATGTGCGGGACGCCTGCGATTTAATGCTCCTGCGCATCCGTCAGCGGATGCCCGAAGCGCAGGTGGAGGGCGTGTACGTCGAAAGGATGTGTTCGCCCGGCCGTGAAGTGATAATCGGCATGAACCGCGACCCGCAGTTCGGCCCCATGCTGATGTTCGGACTCGGCGGCATTTTCGTCGAGGTCATGAAGGACGTCTCTTTCCACCTTGCGCCCATCGCTGCCGAGGAAGCCATGCAGATGCTGTCGGAGACGCGCTCGTATGCATTGCTCACGGGAACGCGAGGCCGGACGGGCGTGGACCTCAGTGCAATTGCCAACAGCCTCCAGCGCATCAGCCAGCTCGTGACCGATTTTTCGCAGATTGCCGAGCTCGACATCAGCCCCCTCATCGTGAGAGAAGTGGGAACGGAGCCCGTTGTCGCTGATGCGCGCATCATTCTTTCCGGAGTCGGCCTGAACCATGAATGAGGAACCGAAGATAAACTACGACCCGAACTGGCAGCAGACGTATCGCTCGATGGTTGCCACGCCCGAGCAGGCCGTCTCGCATATCCGGCCCGGCCAGCGAGTATTCGTTGGAACGGGATGCGCTCAGCCGCAGGTGCTCGTGCGCGCGCTCGCGGCGCGCTCCGGCGAGTTGGCCGACACGGAAATCGTCCATTTGCTCACCTTCGGTGAGGCTCCCTACGCCCACAAGGAGCTTGTCGAACACTTTCGCGTCAACAGCTTCTTTATTGCGGAAAACGTCCGCGGAATCATCCAGGAAGGACTCGGCGATTACACGCCGATTTTCCTGTCCGACATCCCGCGCTTGTTCAGTTCCGGACGATTGCCGCTCGATGCCGCCCTCATCCAGGTGACACCGCCGGATGAGAGGGGATTCTGCAGCCTCGGCATTTCCGTTGACATCGTCAAAAGCGCCGCCGAAAATGCCGGTCTGGTGATAGCGCAGGTGAATCCTCAGATGCCGCGCACTCTGGGCGACAGCTATCTCCACGTGCACGACCTTGATGTGCTCGTGCCCGCGGAAGAGCCGCTCTTCGAGATCAGGCCGCTCGAGCCGACGGAGGTCACCCGCCGCATCGGAGAAAACGTCGCAGCCCTTGTCGAGAATGGCTCCACGATCGAGCTCGGAATCGGACGCATCCCGCAGGCCGTCCTCGAGTTCCTCAAAGACAAGCGCGAACTCGGCATTCACACCGAAATGTTCTCGGACGCTATCATCGAGCTTGTCGAGTCCGGCGTCATCACAGGCTCGCGCAAATCAACCGACCGCGGCAAAATTGTCGCCAGCTTCTGCATGGGAAGCCGCAAGCTGTATGATTACATTGATAACAATCCGCTCTTCTCGTTCCATCCGACGGAATACGTGAACGACCCGTTCGTCATCGGCCAGCAGCAGAAAATGGTTGCCATCAACGTGGCGCTCGAAGTCGACCTCACCGGTCAGGTGTGCGCCGATTCGCTCGGCACCAAGTTCTTCTCCGGCATAGGCGGGCAGGTGGACTTTAATCGGGGGGCAGCGCGGGCGCCCGGCGGAAAAGCCATCATCGCGCTTCCTTCGACGGCCCAGAACGGGGCCGTCTCGCGCGTAGTCGCGCATCTGAGCAAGGGCGCGGGGGTGGTGACCACGCGCGGGGACGTCCATTACGTCGTCACCGAATACGGCATCGCCTACCTGCACGGCAAGAGCGTTCAGGAACGCGCGTTGGCGCTCATCAGCATCGCACATCCCAACTACCGCGCCGACTTGCTCAAGGAAGCCATCAACGCGAAATACGTCCGCCCCGAACTGGCCGACGACCTCGCCGACGTGGACGGCAAAATGCTTCTGGGGCCGCAAGAGCTCAAGACGTCGCTTCTTCTCGATGACGGCGGCCAGATAAACTTCAGGCCGATTCACCCGACCGATGAGCCGCGCGTGCGCGACCTCTTTTACGCGATGTCGCAACAGGATACGTACTATCGCTACATGGCTTACCGAAAGCGCATACCGGAAAAACAGATTCAGGATTTCGTTTACATCGACCAGCGGAGCGACGTCGCCATCGTCGGCACCGTCCCCGAGGCGCATGGAGAAGAGATTATCGCGCTCGGACGGTATTACCTGCATCCGCACAGCAACCGGGCCGAGCTCGCGCTCGTCGTGCGGGACAAATGGCAAAAGCGCGGCATCGGAACATTCCTCCTCAACTACCTCATCAACATCGCCCGCCGCAACGGCATCAGCGGATTCGCCGCCGAAGTGCTGCGCGAGAACAAACCGGCGCAGATTCTCCTGCAGAAGACCGGCCTGAAGATGCACAGCACCTTGAGCGAAGGCGTCTACACCTTCGAACTGGATTTCGCGTAGGAGGTATCCGCCGGTCAGCCCCTGGCTATGACAAGCGGGGGATTCCTACGGCTCTTATCGTTCCACGAGGGCAGGAAAAAAATATTCTCAGAGAGGAGATTTTTCGGCGACAAACCGTGAAGATCCAACCCTTCAATGTATATTACCTCATCCCATCAAGCTTCGTCCCGCATTTTCACCTGCAAGTGCGTATTTGACAGTCTTCCATTGGCGTGATACCATGTTAACTGAGAATCAAGATGACTCAATTGCTCCTTCAGGAGTAGCAGCAAAGAGTGTTCATGTCCCTGGCACAGAGAAGAAGCAAGTGCCGACCACGACGGGCCCCCACACCTGCTGAACAGAGAAAGTCCCCCAAAGGCGGATAACTTATGAACGACAGAGGACGAAAGAGAAAAGGAGCTGTTGTCGTTGTAGTATTGGGAATACTACTGGGGGCGGCAATTCTTTTTCTGCTGCTTCCGCTTCCAAAGCCTGCTCCCTTCCTTAACACCTCTCGCGGGCAAGCAATTGAGGATTTTCTCGCCGACAAGAATGCCTTCGGTGATTATCTTACCGCCATAAAGCTTCTGCCGGACATGAGGGCTTGGGACACTCGTCAGGAAGATACAATAGTGAGCTTCTCCGACGAGCTCTTTCACTTTCTTGACACGGACGAGGTGACCGAAGTCGGTGACAAGGTCAAAGATTACATTGAAAAATGCCAGCCTTCCCTGCAATTGGTGAGACAAGGCATTCGAAAGAATGACTGCGTTGTTCCCGAGTATACGAGCTTTGAGGAGAAACTCCCGTATCTGGCCGGCATAAGGGGCTTAGCCCGTGTTCTGGTAGTGGAAGGCAAGATTAAGGAATTGAGCGGAGATTACTATGGAGCATGCGAGAATTATCTCGACGCGATACGACTGGGAAATGACATTGCCAAGGGCGGGGTATTGATACATGGCTTGGTGAACCTGGCGATAAATGGGATTGGCTTGGAGGCAATTGCGCCAACTCTTGAGAAGGCGGATGCGAGAAGTTTAGAAATGGTTGTAAAGGTCCTTGGCGAGGAGGAAAGTAATCTTGTGCCCGTGTCAGAAGTAATGGGAAAGGAACATGAGATCCTTGTGCAATACATAGATTACGCAGCAAGAGACAGGAGCCGTGCAGTTAACTTGGTCAGTTCACCCATGGGAGGGGGAAAGAGAAGACAGCCTGGTACTGTTGATGGAGTTCTCTTACTGGTTCCCGACAATGCAATGAACAATGTTGCATGGATCTATTTAGTCCTCAACCGAGGCAGGATAACAAGAAACTATAGATGCCGCCTACAAAAGGTTTTTTGAGCTTGCGAACGAGCCCTTGGCAGTCGAAGCAAAAAAGGAATTTTCAAGGTTCGCTGCTCACGACATGGTGTCGGCAACGAGGCTGTCCATTTTTTATCCAGTAAACCTCTCCTATATGAGGGGCATCATACAGCTAAGAGGAACGAGATTGAAAGCCGCCGTTGAATTATATCAACGGAGACATGGCCGGTATCCAGAAGATTTGAATAGCCTCGTTTCTGACGGCATACTGAAAGCAATTCCGATTGACCCTTACAGTGAGGGGCCATTTAGATACTCAGAGAATATCATCTACAGCGTTGGTACCGACAGAGAAGATGGGAGAGGCGAGATTCCTATGACTCCTCGTGAAGTGGTTGAAGGCAAGCCGGGTGACATTGTTTTCTGAAGCCACGCTCTCTCATGGGCAACTTCCTCTGGGAGGACATAGCGAACTTGAGCGGAAACACGGTGAAACGGTTAGCATTATGAAGAAATACAGGGTATTTGTTGAAGGAACTAACTTTGCACTAAGAGAAGAGGGCAAAGAAATTTTTAAGCATGGTTTTTACACGACCAGATTTGTCGAAGCAAGAGACTCGAAGCATGCCGAAGACTCGGTCATACAGCTTATCAGGAAAGAGCTCAAATCAGTGGTATTGAACGACTGCTCAGACCCTCCTGTTATGTATGTTCAAGAAATGGAGGAAATTTCCGATTTCGGCAATCATCATGTTCCCGGGAAGGGCTTTTCATGGTATGAAGCAAAGGCGGGTTGATGGGCAAGAGCCACAAGTGCGATGCGTTCGAGCGAATTCTCAAAGAGACCGGCCAGCGATGAATCGAGGTTACACGTGCACATGGCGTGAGCGCCATGTCGCCAGCGGCGTGTAGTGTCCTCCGGTCCAATTGAGGATTGCCTTCTTTCCCTTATCCTGCAGAGCTAACCTTATATTTCTTTCTCGCAAAACAAAAGGGATCAAGTCTTGAAATTTGACATTCCCTATGCGCCGAGTGGCAGCAAGCTATGTTGCCTTGTTCTATGAAGTCAAATTTCAAGACCTGACCCCAATGAAATGTAGACCCCTTCATTTTTCCCGAGCATGTCAAAAGTGTAGACCACCCCGCTGTTGGATGTCGCCAGCCGAATGAATTCGGCCCTACAAGAATCACTTTGGACCATCTCGCTCTTTCTGCAGAACTAGCCTGACACGTTTTTCTCGCACACAATAGACTAAAGATTGAGGGTTGCATGAGCTGAGCATTCAGATTCGCGGGAAAAACGGTGACAGGAAGGTGATTGAAATGATACGGAGACGACTCTATCAGGCTGTACTCGTCATGGCTCTTATGAGTTTTGTAGTTCCGGCTTTCGGCCAGGATTCCGGACAGCTGGCGCCACTTCTGGAGGGAATCGGGCGCTACCATTATGCGATATCAACGGATTCGCCGGACGCACAACGATTCTTTGACCAGGGGCTGATACTTTCGTATGGCTTCAATCACGCCGAGGCGGAACGCTCATTTCGCGAGGCAGCCCGGCTCGACCCGGATTGCGCCATGTGTTATTGGGGAATTGCGCTTGTCCTGGGGCCGAACATCAACGCGCCTATGAGCGCCGAGGCAAACCCCAAGGCGTATGAGGCGCTTCAGAAGGCCCTCGAATTGGCTCCTCAGGCGACCGAAAAGGAGCGGGCCTTGACCAACGCGCTTGCGAAGCGGTACGTGGAGAATCCTCCGGAGGACAGAGCGCCGCTCGATGGGGCCTATGCCGACGCCATGCGCGAGGTTGTAAAGCGCTTCCCGGATGACGTTGACATTGCAGCCCTTTTCGCCGAAGCGCTGTTGGACACGCATCCGTGGAACTACTGGAGCAAAGAGGGCGCCGCTCAACCGTGGACGCCGGAAATCGTGGCGACGCTGGAGTCCGTCCTGAAACGCGCGCCCGAACATCCGGGTGCACTCCACTTCTATATTCACGCGACCGAGGCTTCGCCGGAGCCTCAGAAGGCGGAGCGTTATGCCGATACGCTCAGCAAGTTGGTGCCAGGGACAAGCCATCTGGCGCATATGCCCTCGCATACGTACATCCGCATCGGACGCTATCATGATGCAACGCTTGCTAATCAGCGCGCGCTTGCCGAGGACCGGACCTACATCGCCGAGTGTCGCGCTCAGGGAATCTATCCGCTGGCATACATGCCGCACAACTCGCATTTCCTGTGGTATTCCGCCATGATGGAGGGACGGTACGCCCTCTCGATGCAAGCGGCCCGCGAGACAGGCGCCCACGGCCAACATGATATGATGAGTCATCCCGCGTTCGGTCCTCTCATGCAGCATTTCTCGGTCATCCCGCTCTATGGACAGGTTCGGTTCGGCAAGTGGGATGAGATTCTGAAAGAAAGCAAGCCGGCGAGCGGGCTTCCTTATCCTATGGGAGTGTGGCACTATGCGCGCGGGATGGCTTTCGTCAGGAAAGGTCAACCGGGCCAGGCCGCCGAGGAACTGAACAACTTGAAGATAATGGCCGCCGACCCGTCCCTGGAGGGACAAAAGGTGTGGGACGCGAATAGCACCGCTGACCTTCTGCAGATAGGAGTCGAAGTGCTGGCCGGAGAACTCGGGGCCAAGCAGCCGGATTATGAGAGCGCGATTCAGCATCTTGCGAGAGCAGTCCGTTTGGAGGACGCGCTTATCTACATCGAGCCTCCCGATTGGCATTTTCCTGTACGGCAGTCGCTGGGAGCGGTATTGCTCGAGGCGGGGCGCCCGGCAGAGGCCGAGCAGGTATACCGGGAGGATTTGCGGAGCAATCCTGAGAACGGCTGGTCGCTGTATGGCCTTGCTCAGAGCTTGCGCCGGCAAGGCAAGACCGATGAAGCTGCGCAGGTCGAGGAGCGGTTCAAGAGTGCGTGGGCTTACGCTGACGTGAAACTTACGAGTTCCCGCTTCTGAGAAATTCATAGGAGCAGAGCCCAACTCATGGCTGCGATTGCTTGTTGCCCGCATTCAGTTTCGGGGAAAGGGCTCTTTCAGCCGGGGCAACCCATCGGGTAGTCGCCGCTACAAATATTGTTGCCGTCATGCGGTTTCAGGCATGGGGGCGGTTTTCAACCCGCAGTCATTGCGAGGGAGTGTAACGACCGAAGCAATCTCCTTGGCAGACATACGATCATTCAGAGATTGCTTCGTCATGCCCGCAGAAGGCGGGTCATGACTCGCAATGACAATGAAGAACCATACGCGTTTCTTTGATAAGCAACCCGGTAGAGCCGGGTCGGCCGCTCGCAATGACGGTTTTGGTTGCCACTACACTGGGTTTAAATTCCGGGGACATAATACCTATTCTGTAGGCGAAATACAAAGGGTCACCGCTTTTCTGTGCACCGCGTACACGGTGCAGCGAAGCCGCAACCAAAAAGAAAAAGAAGAAACGGGAACCGCCAATGAACGCCAATAAACGCGAATTTGGAAGAAGGAGAAAGAAAGAAGCAGTTTGGA
>QZKI01000047.1 GCA_003598055.1 Candidatus Abyssobacteria bacterium SURF_17
CCGATCTGTTCGACCGCCTCGGCCTGCCGCGGAGCCGCTTTGAGATGATAAACCTCAAAGACCATCTTTTCACCGGCGGCGAATCCGAGGACGAGATGTTCGAGAGGGCACGCGATATTCTGCGAGCGGCTTTCATCCGAGTGAATCTTTTGGGGTCGCTCCGACAGGGCACGACGGAAATCGGAAAGAATGTCGTTATCCTCGGCGGGTCCGAGTTCGGCGTAAGCGCCGCGCTGAACCTCAGCATGCAGGGTTTCCGCGTGCGGCTCGTACATCGCTGCGATTTGCTCGGAGGGCCGGGCATGCCCGACTCTATCCGCAGGAGACCGCTGCAGGCGATTCATGACACCTCGATATCTCACGTGGAGGAAGCAACAATTGCTTCAATCAGCGGCCATGTGGGCGATTTCAAGATATCGCTCGTCGAGAAGGATAAGCGGCGCCAATGGCGTGCAGATGTTGTCTGTCTGACCGACGAGAATGTCTTGCCTCTGGCAATCGAGGAAGACGCGTCGGGCCTGAGAAAACTCTACCGCTACAACTTTGCATTCTTTCACACACCGCAGATTGGGTTGTACCGAGTGTTGCCGAGAACGTTAAAGAGGGTAAACGCTTTCGAGGCAGGCGCAGCGCTGGCGGCGCAGGTAGCGACCGCCACTGCAGAGGCGTTCTTGAAAGACCACGAGCTCAGCCCGCGCGTGGACCCGGAACTGTGCCGCGGATGCGGCCGCTGCGCCGATATATGTCCGTTTGACGCCATAAAGATGGTCGCCGGCCCCGACGGAATCTTCACCGCGGAAGTGCTCCGCCACAATTGCGTGGGGTGCGGCGGCTGTGTTGGCCGCTGTCCGGTGACCGCGATGGATATTCCGTATTTCTCCAACCAGTTACTGGAGCAGCTTGTAGTGAAGACGCTCTCGGGGGAGCGTTGAAATGAATCATGTCAGCCTGCTCGGGATATGCTGCAACTGGAGTCCGTACGCCTGCTACAATGCGGCCGGGATGGCGCGTCTGAAGATGCCGCCGAACTTCAGGCTTGTCCGTGTGATGTGCATCGGGCGCATCAACCAGGCTCTTATCCTGAGAGCGTTCGAGTATGGCGCTGACGGAGTCATCCTGCTCGAGTGCAAGGATGAGGATTGCAGGTACGGGCCCGGTCCGGAAGTCGGCCATCAGAACGTGCAGCGCGTTCGGCGGCTCCTGCGTCTTCTGGGCATCGGCCAGAAGCGGCTGGTGGAGCGCAGCTTCGCGACCCACGAGAAGGAAGAATTCGTGCGCGCTCTATGGGAATTTAGCGAGTTGATACAAACGATGGGGCCAAACCCGGCCAAGCCTCGTCAGGAACTGGAAGTATCGTGAAAGAGAACGGCCAGGAGCTCGACAGAATCATTCGCGAGCATTCCTTATACCAGTGCCTCGAGTGCGGCAAGTGCTCGGCGTCGTGCCCTCGTCAACTTGCGGGCAAAGAGTACTCGCCACGGCTGCTTGCCCACAAGCTCATTGCAGAGCGTGAGGATGAAGCGTTCATCGAGAGCTCGGTCTGGGAATGCCTCACGTGCGGCCTGTGTGGCGAGCGCTGTCCTTCGGGCGTAAACTTCAGCCGGCTCATCATGGATATGCGTGTGCTGCTGGCGGGCACGAAGGGATTGAAGGGATATCGTTCCCATGACGGAGCCCTTCACTCATGGATGCGGATCATGACCTCTCCCGATCTCCAGCAGGAACGGCTCGGATGGGTGCATGCCGGAATCCGAGTTGCCACATACGGCCCGGTTGCTTTCTTTACCGGATGTGCTCCCTATTTCGATATTTTCTTTGCCGGTATCAATGTTGACACGCTGTCCATCGCCCGCGACAGCGTGAGGCTGCTCAATTTCCTCGGCATCACTCCGGTGCTCCTTTCCAATGAGCGCTGCTGCGGTCACGACCTGCTGTGGACCGGAGACCGCGAAAATTTCGAGACTCTGTGCCGGCTTAATTACGAGGAGTTCAAGGATGCAGGAATCAAAGAAGTTGTTGTCTCTTGTCCGGAGTGTTTCTATATTCTCAGCGAATTTATGCCCGAGATAATCCCTACCTTTGACATCAAGGTGACGCTGCTCATCGAGCTCTTGGAGCAGGAGTTCCGCAAGGGGGGAATGGCGTTCCGACCGTTCAAGCACAAGGTGACCTACCAAGACCCCTGTCGTCTCGGTAGGGTGTGCGGACGGTATGATCCGCCCCGCAATCTGCTCTCCATGATTCCAGAAATGAAATTCCGGGAGATGGAAAACAGCGGGCGCAGCGCTATTTGCTGCGGAAATAATGCCTTCATCAATTGTGACTCCTACTCAAAACGTATCCAAGTACAAAGACTGCGCGAGGCCCGAGCAACGGACGCTGACATGCTCATTACGGCGTGCCCCAAGTGCATGATTCATTTGACCTGCACCATGAGGGACCCTTTGAGGCGGGATTCGCTGGCAATGGAAATCAAAGATCTGGTTTCCGTGCTCGCAGACCAGATTGAATGGACGGGCAAGTAACAGGGGGGAAATAAACAGAAAAACCCTTTATCCGTTTTGACCGTTCCCCCAAGGAGATTCATCCTTATGAATACAGGGCCAAAAGGAAGGATGCGCAATGCGTGAAGAAGCAGGAGGCAATCCGTGTCGGATCGGCGTGTACGTGTGCCATTGCGGCCTGAATATCGCGGCGGCGGTAGACTGCGAAGCGGTCGCACAAGCGGCGTCAGAATTTCCGAATGTGGCGGTTGCGCGCCATGACCCCTATCTCTGTTCAGAGCCGGGCCAGGCGTTAATCAAGAAAGACATTCAGGAGCAGGGGCTTGACCGAGTGGTGGTGGCCTCGTGTTCACCCCGGCTGCACGAGCCCACGTTCCGGAAATGCATCGGTGAGGCCGGTCTGAACCCCTACTTGCTCGAGATGGCAAACCTGCGTGAGCAGTGCTCGTGGGTGCATACGCACGACCACGAGGCTGCGACGCTTAAGGCCAAGGAACTGGTGCGGTCCGCCGTGGCGCGCGCTCGCCACCTTGATGCATGCGATGAATTCGAGGTTCCCATCAGACGCTCCACGCTCGTCATCGGGGGCGGCATAGCAGGTATACAAGCGGCC
Organism: Candidatus Abyssobacteria bacterium SURF_17; assembly: GCA_003598055.1. GTDB lineage: Bacteria > Abyssobacteria > SURF-5 > SURF-5 > SURF-5 > SURF-17. The sequence continues at coordinate 3,118 of QZKI01000047.1, forward strand.
CTCGATCTGGCCGATTCCGGCTACAAGGTGATTCTTGTCGAGCGACAGCCGAGCATCGGCGGTATCATGGCCCGGTTGGACAAGACATTCCCAACCATGGACTGTTCCATATGAATACTCGGTCCGAAGATGAGCGATGCCGGTCGGCATCCAAACATCACGCTGCTCACGCTGAGCGAAATTAAGAAGGTCACAGGCTATGTGGGCAATTTCCACGTGCAGATCTTGAAGAAGGCACGTTATGTGGAGGAAGGCGAGTGTACGGCCTGCGGCGACTGCGTCAAGGAATGCCCCGTAGTAGTGCCGGATGAATTCAACATGGGGCTCAGCTCGCGGCGAGCCATTTATTCGCCTTTCCCTCAGGCGGTTCCCTCTGCCTACGTCATTGATATCGAGCACTGCCTCGGCCACAATCCCATCATCTGCGGGAAATGCATCCAGAAATGCGAGAAGCGGTGCATCGACTTTAACATGAGCGATCAGGAGCTGGAATTCGACGTCGGCACCATTGTGGTGGCGACGGGTACGGACATCTATGACCCGACCGCCCTGGATGAGTATGGCTACACGCGGTATGAGAATGTGGTGACAAGCATAGAACTGGAGCGCTTGATCAATGCCGGAGGGCCGACAAAGGGCGAGCTCGTGCGCTTGACCGACGGGAAACGGCCCAAGTCGGTGGCATTCATCCAATGCGTAGGCTCACGTTCGCAGCGCCGCGGCCAGCCGTATTGTTCGAACATTTGCTGCATGAACACGGTCAAGAACACCCTGCTGCTGAAAGAGCATTATCCGGACATCGAGGCGAAGGTCTTCTATATCGATATCCGTGCGTTTGGGAAAGGGTTCGAGGAACTGTTCCGACGAAGCAAGGGAACGGGCGTTCGCTACATTCGCGGGTTGCCCGGCTCGATCAAGGAAGACGCAAAGACGCACGACCTTATTCTGACGGTCGAGAACACGGAGACAAACAAGCTTGATTCACACCGCGCGGAGCTCGTTGTGCTTGCCGTGGGATTGCATCCGCCCGAGACGATGACCGCCATCCAGGAAATGCTGTCCCTGCAATGCACCTCGGACGGCTTTTTCCTCGAGGCGCACCCAAAGCTTCAACCGGTGGACTCAGCAACGCGAGGCATTTTCTTCGCCGGATGCGCCGAGGGCCCGAAGGACATCCGCGAGTCGGTCACGCAGGCCTCGGCGGCCGCCGCACGGGCTATGCGCCTCATGAACCCCGGCCGGTTGAAAGTCGAATCCATCACGGCCGAGGTGGACCCGGCCCTGTGCACTTCATGCGGCCTCTGCTCGAAGGTGTGTCCGTATAATGCAATCAGCGTGGATACCCGAGCCAAGACGCCGGCAGTGGTGACCGCAGCAGCATGCGCAGGCTGCGGAACGTGCGCGGCTGAATGCCCCGCTGACGCCATTCAAATGCATCATTTCACGGACGCGCAGATTCATGCTCAGATCGATGCGCTCCTTGAGGATGACCCTGCCGGACGAACACTTGTTTTCGCGTGCAACTGGTGCTCGTATGCAGGCGCCGACTTCGCAGGGGTATCGCGATTGCAGTACCCGCCGAACAGCCGACTCATTCGCACAATGTGTTCCGGCCGCGTGCATGAGAAGTTCATCTGGCGCGCATTCGAAAAGGGCGCGCCCGTGGTGCTCGTGTCGGGGTGTCACATAGGCGACTGCCATTACATAAACGCCAACCATTGGACCGAACGGCGAGTGAAAAAAGCATGGAAAAAGATGGAAAAACTCGGCTTGCGCACCGAGAGGTTGGCGCTTGAATGGATCAGTGCGGCGGAAGGTGTCCGGTTCAAGGATGTCATGGAGCGGATGGAACGCCTCAGACAGACGGTCAAGCCGGAGGAAATCGCCGAAACACAGCAAATTCTTCGCGAGCAGAAGATACAAAAAAGCGCCGAGGCTGAATTGGAGCCGACAACTGGGCGAGAGGGTTCGACCTCGATCTGAATAGGTATTCCCACCAGTTTGTGCGCAGGGCAAATCATCCCGCTGTCATCGTTATTTTCTCATCCATCTCAATCCCGCGCTTTCGCATTTCCTCGACGAAAAGGGCGCCGGGCACGCCAACCTCGACCGGATGTACGCCACGCGACGTGATTCCCTTCGCGTTCATGATTGCGATGATGGCCCCATGGAATCCTGTTGTCCGTTCCATGGCCGAGAAGCCGGTCGCCTCGTCGTAGTAGTCGATCACATCCAGAACGACCTCTGCTTTTCGGCTGTCCTTTTCTCCCGTGGCTTTCACGCGGATGATGACGAAATCCCTGTCATTCTCGGTGGCTCGTATCTTGGGCTCAATCAGAGCGTGGAGCAGGTCACGCGGGGAAACCTTGGTCCCTCCCACGCTGACGGGCTCCTCTTCGAGAAATCCAACATCGAGCAGTGTCTTCCACTGCGCGAAATGCCCGATGTGCCGGAGGGTTTTGTTCTCGTAGGTTCTTACCTTCCCCTCAAATGTATAAGGAGCGGTCGATGTGCCTCCGCTGGTCACAAACGCCTCGAGCTTCCCGATTGGCTCAGGAAATTCCACAATCTCGTAGTCCTCTTCCCGGAATGTCGGCACATCCACAAGCTTGTAGTTGCGTAGGAATCTTGCGGCGCCGTAGTATTCGTTCGTCAGCCCAGCGATGTTGAACGTTAGAATGTACTTGAAAGGCGGGCGCGGATTCTGGTCATTTCCTCCATCCCACATGAAGATGTCGTCTGTCTTGTCGAGAAGGCTCATCGCATACATAATGAGCGAGGTGCCCATGCCGGGAACCTGCCCGCAATCAGGAATCACGGCCACTCTCGCCTCCTGGGCAAGGTTGTTCAGTTTCATCTGCTCGCGGACGAGGTCGGTATGGCCGCCGAGGTCGCACATGTTCGCCCGTGCCTGAATCGCCACCTTTGTTATCTCCGGATTGAGCCAGTACGGCACGGCGGACAGGAAGGAGTCTACTCCTTTGAGGAAAGTAAGCAGACTCGCGGCATCACTCACGTCGAGATGTATCCCTTCGGCAATTTCTTTATCCAGCAGTTGGTTTACCCGCGCCGCCGATTTCCGGGCAGCAGACACGTTCGCGTCGGCGATTATTACCCTCTCTGCATCCCCGAACTTCGCCATATCGTATGCCGCGGCGGTTCCCTGTCTCCCGCCGCCGAGAACAGCATAGATGTAGCCCATAATTTAGATTGTTCTCCCGGCTGCAAATCCCTGGTGGACGGCGTCAAATGCGGTAGCTACGCTGGCAGCATCTCCGACAACCTCATGAGGAATCTTTTTCTTCTCGATAAGTTCTTTCAACGGATTGAACGACTTCGCTCCGGCAGCGATGACGACCGTGTCCGCCGCGATCTCCTCGACCTTATCTCCACGCTGCACCTTTACACCGGTGTCTGTGATTTCCAACGCGCGCGTCTCTACTTCGGCCTTCACGCCGAATCGCGTCAAGTCCTGAAGCATTCCCCATCGAGTGGAGCGTCCGATGTCCTTGCCGAGTTTGTCTATCATTTCGATGAGAAGGACATCCTTCGTGCCGTGTGAAGCAAGCTCAAAGAGCACGCCGGGGTCTTCGGCTTTGTTCACGAGGAGGAATTTCAGGTCATCGCCCGAGAGGGTGCCTTTCTCGGCGAGGAACAACGCAGTCTCCACTCCCACGGCTCCTGCGCCGATGATTACGACTTTGCGACCGGTTATGACTTTATTCAGCAACACATCCCACGCCTGGACGACATGTGGCCGGTCAAGGCCCGGAATGGGGGGCGTCAGCGGTTGCGCGCCCGTGGCCAGGATTACGACGTCGGGCGATTCCTTCTCAATCACTCTTGCGTCAACTGTCTGATTGAGGACCGTGCGGATGCCCTTGACCGCAACCTGTTTTTGCAGGTCTTTGGCAAGTTCAAGGAACTCCTCCCTGCCCGGCGGAGCCGAGGCCAGATGAAGCTGGCCACCGAGGCGGTCGGTCTTTTCATATAACGTCACCGCGTGTCCGCGCTCATGAGCGGCTAAAGCCGCGCTCATTCCGGCAGGCCCGCCGCCCACGACCATGACCTTTTTGGGCTGCTGCGTTTTCTGAATATCCAGCTCGCCCTCGTGACCTGCACGCGGGTTGCAGAGACATTCGACCGGCTTCAGCTCGAAAAGATGGTCGAAGCACCCTTGAGCGCAGGCGATGCAATGAATGATCTCGTCTTCTTTCCCGTTTTTCACCTTTTCGGGCAGGTACGGGTCGGCAATCAGGCTCCTGCCCATGGCCACCATATCGCACATGCCGTCGCTGATGAGCTGCCGGGCGACAGAAGGGTCATTAATGCGATGGCTGGCTATGACGGGCACATTTACCTGTTCTTTGATTCCCCTCGCCAGATAGGCGAACACGCCACGAGGCACGAACGAGACAATCTGGGGCACGCGCGCCTCATGCCAGCCCACATTGATGCAGAGCGCATCCACGCCGCTCGCCACAAGCGCCTTAGCATATTCCTGCAGTTCAAGCCGCCCTTGCCCGCCCGGCATGAAATCGTTTCCATTCATGCGGACGATGAGCGGGAAATCAGGACCGACAAGCCTCTGAATGGCTTGCATGATCTCCAGGCCGAACCGCATTCGGTTCTCGAGCGAGCCACCGTATTCATCATCGCGATGATTCGTCAGCGGCGAGAGGAACTGACTGATTAAATAGCCTGTGCCACTCAACACTTCCACCGCGTCAAAGCCAGCCTTCTTAACCCTCAAAGCGGTTTGAGCAAAGGCATCAATGACCTCCCCAATTTCCGCCCGAGTGAGCTCGCGCGGCGTTTCCCGTGTCATGCGTGAAGCGATGGGAGACGGGGCAACGGGTTGTTTTCCGCCGAGGAAAAATGAATGGTTATACCTGCCTGCGTGATTCAGTTGAGCGGCAGCTCGCGCGCCATTGTCCTTAATACCCTTTGCAAGCCGCGCGAGTCCGGGGATGAACTCATCCTTATGGCCGCCGATGTTCTGCAGAGTGCCCGATAGCTCATCCACCGTAACGTATCCCACGCAGATCATGCCTGCGCCGCCGCTCGCTCGCTCGATATAGAAGTCGACGATTTGGTCGGTGACCTCATTATCAACCGCCATGCCCAAGTGCATGGCAGGCATGTAAATTCGATTCTTGACTTCGAGCGAATTAATCTTGATTGGTTCAAGAACAGGGTCTTTCATGCTTCCTCCTCATAAGCTCAGGCTTCTTGAAACTTCACGTGCCGTAACGCCGACTTCTCACTCGAAAGCTACTTTACACATTCCGTCAGTGCAGGTCAAGAGAGGCGCATGAAGAGTTTCTTTGTCTTATTGTTTGGGCAGGTGAGCGAAAAGGAGAAATGGGTTGTCTCAGTACTGGCGACGGTACTTGGAGGAGAGAATTCCTAATTCTTCCCGATACTTGGCTGCGGTGCGGCGCGCGATATTGAGCCCTCTACGCTTCAGGAGCTCGGTGATTTTCTGGTCACTGAGAGGCTTATTCTTGGCTTCGTTCTCGATGAGGGTTCGAATCATTTCTTTGACGCTTGTGGAGGACGTTGCCTCGCCATCGTTGCTCTCAATGCCGGAAGAGAAGAAGTATTTGAGCTCGAAGATGCCGCGGGGTGATTCCATGTATTTGTTTGTTGTCACGCGGCTGACCGTTGACTCATGCATTCCGATTCTCTCGGCTATTTCTTTCAACGTCAGCGGCTTGAGGTGGACGACACCTCTGTCGAAAAAGTCTCTTTGAACGTCCACGATGTTCTGTGCAACTTTCAGGATTGTCTCCTTGCGCTGCTGGATGTTTTTCACCAGCCATTGGGCGGCCCGGAGCTTGTCGCGGACATATTCCTTCGTCTGCGGGCTGTCGTTGTGCTCTTTCAGCAGCTTCCGGTAGAACTGGCTGATTCGAAGCTTTGGCAAGCCGTCATCATTCATGTAAACAATATACTCATTGTCCACTTTCTTGACGATAACATCGGGAACCACATGTATCACCTCGTGGCTCCCGAAATACCGACCCGGCAGCGGTTCAAGCGAAGCAATAACTTTCGCCAGGTCCTGAACCTCCTGGGCCGATATTTTGAGGACTTGCCCTATCTTAGGATACTGCTTCTTCGCAAGTTGTTCGAGGTGGTCTTGAACGATCTTCTTCAACAGCGCTTTCTGAGAATGTGAGGACGCCTCAATCTGAATCATGAGGCATTCGCGCAAGTCGCGTGCACCGATACCCGTGGGCGAGAACGTCTGAATAACCTTGAGGACACGCTCCACCTCCTCCGGCGGCACGTTCAGCTTCTCCGCGCCCGCTTCCACCGAAGAGGAGAAATAACCGCGTTCATCTATCTCGCTGACTATCCATTCGCCGATCTTGTAGTCAGTGGGATCATCCGTGCTCAGGGATAGCTGCCTGAGGAGATTCTGATTCATCGATTCGGCCCCTGCAGCGGTATTCTCGATGAATCCTCTCTTGCCGTCCTCGTCGGACACGCTGAGGTCGCGCCCCTCATAGTAGTAATCACTGTAAGACGCCATGAGGGTCTCGAGTTCCTTGTCAACTTCGCGCTGCTGTTCCCCGGGCCGGTCTTGCTCGCCATCTTCTGCCGCCGGGGCGGGAGCGGCGACCCGGCTGGTAAGGGGAGGCGCCTCCAGCTCCTGAGTTTGACTTGGTTCTTCTTCGAGGAGAAAATTCTCGGTGAGCTGCTGCTGAATATACCGCTCAAGCTCCATGGTGGAGAGCTGCAATATTTCAATCGCTTGCTGCATCTTCGGGGTCAGTATCATCTGCTGTACTGTCCCCTGAATAAGCGTCTGTTGAAGCGCCATTTCTTGGTACCTTTTCTCGCGGCAATCTGCCCGATTTACCTCCCTAATTCTACCGCAAGGCCGGGGTTTTGTCAATTGACAAGGAGGGCCTACGCTGGTATACTTCGCCCAAGAAATGCTGCACCATCTGGTACGTTTGCCGAAGGCATGCGAATGAGGCGCAACATCAACGCTCAAAGCATCCGAATTCGGATGCTTGCCAGCGGAAGCAACGGTAATTCCATTCTGCTCTCCTCGCCTGGCATCAATCTGCTGATTGACGCAGGGTTGAGCTGCCGCGAACTCGAGCGCAGGCTGGCACTCGTGGGGCACACTCCCGCGGACATAACAGCGGCAATCATTACGCATGAGCATCAAGACCACGTGCGCGGGATAGGCGTGCTCTCTCGCAAATATGGCATGCCCGTCCATATCAACGCCCGGACGCTTAAGGCAGCGCGCGCAACCACCGGCGAGGTTCCGACTGCTCGATTGTTCTCCACCGGTGACACGCTTGAGATGGGGAATCTGATTGTGCAGACATATCCGGTTCCGCACGATGCAGCCGACCCCATCGGATTGAGTGTGGACAACTGCTCGAGTCGTGTGGGTATCGCTCTGGACATGGGATACGCAACGAAACTGGTAAAGCAGAGACTTCGTGACTCAAGCGTTCTCATATTAGAGTTCAATCACGACCCCGACATGCTCAGACAATGCCCCCGACCATGGGAGCTTAAACAACGCATCCTCAGCAAGAAAGGGCATATGTCGAATGGAGCCGCGCTCGAACTGCTGTGTGACCTTGCTCACGATAGTCTTCGGGCGGTCGTTCTTGCCCATATCAGTCGAGAAGCGAATTCGACACAGCTCGCATACCGCATGGTCTCAGAGCGCCTGCGAGAGATTGGTCGAAGACACATCTCTGTAGTTGTAAGCACTCAAGAGGAAGTGAGCGAAGCCGTCGAGGCATAGCTGAAGCGTTTCACCGCCCCGTATGCACGGCAACCAAAGACGAAATATGCCCTTCGGTTGCGTAGTGAGAAATATGGAGGTTGAGCCACGCCTTCTCACGAATTCAACCCTCTTTCCCATCTTCCGTTTCCGTTATACTGCTCGCTCGCACAGTTCGCGGGGGTCCCGATAAGATTCTGCGGAGCCGACGGGCATCTCTTGTCGGGTATTCCCATGGTTCCGCCGGCCGGTCCGTGCGCAATCTTACGTGCGGAAAACGCTCGAACCGAGCACTGTGCGAAGAGTCATGCCGACGCTGCGGCTGCCGCCGCGCACCTGCGCACACCCTACATATTCAATTGCCATATGCGGCTGGTCTCATGGGCCGTCCCGATTCTGACTGAGAGACAGCCGCTCCCACTCACAATCATCTGTGGGGGCGTCTTGCTCAGCAAGCCCGACGCGGCGCTCAGGAGTTTTGCGCGGGATGTGGCGCCGAGACACGGCGTTGAATCCAGCGTCCTCATAGAGTCATTCGACTCGGTCCCCGTGATGTCGCGTAGCCACCTACGTGCCGCTGCCGAGCTCGTATTCCAACTGACGAACACTTTCATCGCTCAAGCGGTGCAGCGAGATTTCGGGGAACGCCGTCTGGAGCGGCCCATCGTCCCCGAGCCTCGGCAGTCTCTTGTCTTTCCTCCCGTAAAGGCCCAACAGACGCAAAAAGCGAGAGCGCACCGCACGAGAAAACTCGCGCAGCAAAGCTCTGAGGCCGAGGTTGTCCGCCTGCTCAGGCAGCGTGAGCCCGAACGCGCGTGCGCTGAGCTCACAGCAGCGCTGAGGCGCGATGAGGATGTGAAAGTCCCGGATGCAACGATCGCAACAAGCTTGAGAGCGGTCGAGATATTCTCGCGCCTGCTCCGGGAACTCGTCGGGCACACGAATACACCGCGCATGGTCAACGAAAAGTTTTCTCGTTTGACCGCCGACGTCCTCTCATGGAGAGAACCGGAAAAATCCCCGGACGACCTTAAGCTAGCCTGCAAAGAGTTCATCGCAATCGCGGAGGATTTGATAAAAATACGCCGGTCCCGGAAAATCAGGACAGTCGAGAACTATGTGGGAAGGAATCTTGCGAAGAAACTCACACTGGGCGCTGTTTCAGCGCGATTCGGCATCACCGAGAGAGAACTCGACTCATGGATACGAAAGTATTATGGGATGAGTTTTGCGGAGTATGTGAGTATGCTTCGCGTCGCCGAGGCCAAACGCCTGCTGGAGGATTCCGGGTTGACCATCGGAGAGATTGCGAGCCGGACGGGCTTCAAGGACCAGAGCTATCTCACAAAGGTGGTTAAGTCCCGGCTTGGGCTCACACCGAGCGAGCTCAGGGACATGCGGGCATGACTTTCCGACAAACTCTACATGAAGCGCACCAACATGAATCGAATGGGAGGAAACACGCTAATGATCAAGGTCGTCTATTGCCTTCGCCGAAAGGCAGACATGTCGCTCGAGGAGTTTCAGAAATATTGGCTTAAGACTCACGCCAAATTCGGCAAGAACATTGAGGGAGTCAAGCGATACGTCCAAGTCCACACTATCACGGGAGAACTGCAGGAAATGCTTGCGGCGGGTCATCCGGCGGGCAAGAATGAGCCATTTGACGGCGTCGCCGAATTGTGGTTTGAGGAGTCCGACTTGAGGGAGCTTCCCGGCAAGCCGGGCGGCCTTGCCGCGCTACAGGATGAAGCAAACTTTATCGATTTCGAGCGGTCTGTGATATTCCTGGCAAAAGAGCATGTCATCGTTCAGAAATAGAGGTTTCGTAGCGGAAGTTCATGATTTCAGCAAGGAGCAATGGAAATGAGCAGGAAGAAGAACAAGAAACAACAGTCAAGAGATTGCGACAAATCGAAAAGAATTCCAACCCCGCCAGACCCTCGTGCCATGGAGAAGATTTTTGCGGATATGCATCGACACCTCGAAGGAAAGAACTTCAAGTCGATGGATGAGATAAATGCCTATCTGAAAGGCGTCATGAACTCGGGCGAACTCGAAGAGCCGACGCGGGCGTTGACTCCACTCGAGCAGGCGCAGGAACTCATGTATGAGGCGTATGAGTTAAAGGGTCCGCGCCGCGTCAAGCTTGCAAGGCAAGCGCTTCAGATTTCACCCGATTGCGCCGACGCATACGTCCTGCTTGCCGAGGAAGCTTCTGCAAGCCTGAAGGAGGCGAAGGACCTGTATGCACAGGGCGTCGAAGCGGGAAAACGCGCTCTCGATCCGGAAATGTTTGTGGAAGACGTGGGGCATTTCTGGGGTCTTATCGAGACGCGGCCATATATGCGCGCTCGCGCTGGCCTGGCCGCTTGTCTTTGGGACATGGGAAACAAAGAGGAAGCCACTGAGCATTATATGGACATGCTTCGACTCAACCCAGGCGATAATCAAGGAATTCGTTACGAGGCCGCAAAGTGTCTTCTTGTTTTGGGAAGATATGAGGAACTCGAGAAGTTATTCGATGCATATAAGGAAGGCTCCGCCATCTGGTTGTATCACCGCGCCTTGTTCGCCTTTGCGAAGTCGGGCGACACACCGGAGGCGGGAAAACTACTTGACAGGGCACTGCACGCAAACCCCCATGTGCCTCTTTACCTTTTTGGCAATAAGAAGATGCCGAAACATGAGCCTCACTTCTACGGAATGGGCGATGAGAATGAAGCCATTATCTATGTTAGTCAAGGCATCGAGGCATGGGCATCAGTAGACGGCGCCATAGTATGGCTGGCTAACAAGATAATGCGGATAGGCGAAATAGAGTAGCCTCATGTCGAACGGTTATCTTCTTCTTTCAGCCCAGCAGCATGCGCGCAATGATGAGTCGCTGGATTTCTGAGGTGCCGTCCCAAATCCGCCCGAGGCGAGCATCGCGGTAGAAACGCTCCGTAGGCGCACCCTTAAGAAGTCCGGTTGCCCCGTGAATCTGGAGTGCGCGGTCCGCCACGCGCCACGCCGTCTCCGAGGCGAACACCTTCACCATGGACGATTCAAGCGTGATGCGTTCGCCCCTATCGAGCTTGCG
>QZKI01000073.1 GCA_003598055.1 Candidatus Abyssobacteria bacterium SURF_17
TTGAGCGAAGGAAACGATAGCTGTGCAGGACGCTCACACGAAGAAAAAGAGAATTCTTTTCATCTGTGATGCTCATTTGGGTTCAGGAATAAATGAGCAGGAAAAGGAAGAGGTTCTGGTTGAGTTTATCAAGAATCTCTCGCCCGAGAGCGTTACGACGCTCTATGTGCTCGGCGACCTGTTCGATTTCTGGTTCGAGTATGAATCCGTCATTCTCTCGCGCTATTTCCGGATATTAACCACGCTTGCCGAGGCGGTCCAGCGCGGCATTGACATTCATCTGGTCGTGGGAAATCACGATTTCTGGGCGGGTGATTTCCTCACGAAGACCATCGGTTTGAAGGTGCATCGCGACCCGATTGAAATCGAGCTCGGCGGTCGGCGGGTCTATTTGTGTCACGGCGACGGGGTAAACCCTTACGACCGCGGCTATCGCGTCTTGAAAGTGCTTCTCAGGAACAGTGCGGTAATCTGGCTTGCCCGGTGGGTGCATCCGGACATGCTTATGCGGCTGGCACACCGCTTTTCGCGGTATAGTCGCGAGGCTTCTTCTGTGGCAGGAAAGCTGAGGGAAGACGAGGGGATACTCCGCTTTGCACAAAAGAAACTTGGTGAAGGCATCGACATCGTGATTGCAGGTCATTCGCATCGTCCTCATGAGGAACGATATTCAATCGACGGCGCTGTTCGGTACTACTATAATCCTGGTGATATGCAGGAACGCTTTTCCTACCTTGAATACTCGGACGGCAAGTTTCACCTGAAATATATCGGCCGTGAAGAAGAACCGCCGCAGACCCGCACAGGCGGCCGATTCACACACGGCGGGGCGCACACCTCTTCCTGAGAACTGATAACCGTTCAGTCATTGCGAGGGAGCAAGGGTCGCAGACCCGGACAACCGAAGCAATCCCATTGGCGGAATTGAAGATAGACACAGAGATTGCTTCGCTCGGGCCTACGGCCCTTCGCTCGCAATGACGGCTCAAATGTTGCTTTCACACATGACCCCGCCGCAGACGGGGTCGAAAGCTCGCAATGACAAGTGGGACAATTCCGGGGACACAATACTTACTGGCTCATCGTGCGTCACAATGAGGGAAGAGCAATACCATGGCGTCGTGCTCGATCGAGAAATATGTCCCCGGAAACTGTCGTGGTCGGGTTTTCCGCAATCATCATAACGCTTTTGCGGCCAACAACTTCATTTGACTTTTATTTCGGCGAAATGATAAGATTCACCTAAGTTTCAAGAGATTTCCTTCAAGTTCAGTCATTTTCGGAGAACCGGTGAAAAAGGCAATTCCTGAATCTTCAGCCGTTCCAGCCCGTATCCCACTCTGCAAACCCTACCTCTCACAGGACGAAGAAATCGCCGCCCTCGAGGTGCTTCGGTCAGGCTGGCTGATGCAGGGTGAGAAGGTGTCCGATTTCGAGCGACTTGTTGCCGGGTACGTCGGGGTTAACTATGCCGTAGCGGTCAATTCGGGTACGTCTGCTCTCCTGTTGGCGCTTCTCGCGGTGAACTTGAAGGCAGGCGATAAGATAATCATGCCGTCGCATTCGTTTGTGGCAACGGCCAACAGCGCCGTCCTCTGCGGAGGCGAGCCAGTTTTTGCGGACATAGGCCAAAATGGCTATACGATTGATCCTGCCGCCATCGGTCCTGCGATAGACTCACAGATGCGAGCGCTGATGGTGGTGCATCAGATTGGTTACGCGGCTGAGATGGACCGAATCTTGTCGCTCGCAAGGCAACACGGCCTTGCGGTTGTGGAGGATGCGGCGTGTTCACTCGGGTCGAGCTATCGCGGGCGTCAGACCGGCAGTTTCGGGGAGGTCGCTTGTCTGAGTTTCCATCCTCGGAAAGTGATAACCACCGGCGAAGGCGGAATGGTGCTCACTGATTCGGAAGAAATCGGGCAGACAGTGCGCTGCCTGCGAAATCACGGACTTGGAGACGCTCGCACGCCGGCCTCGACAGGGTGTTTGAGGCCGGGCTTCAATTACAGACTCACCGACGTACAGGCTGCCATCGGAATCGCGCAATTCGGGAAATTGCACGAGATACTGCGCTTGAGAAGGCGTCTCGCCGCCCGTTATCGCGAGATTTTATCGGGGATATCCGCGCTTTGGCTTCCGGCAGAGGTCGAGCATTCCATGCCGAATTATCAGAGTTTCGCTGTCGAGGTCGCTGATACCTCCATCGACAGGGATGCGCTGATTGGGCGCATGACGGCGCGAGGCATTGAATGCAGGCCGGGCATTCAGCCAATTCATCTCGAGCCTGCCTATGCGGACAAGTACGGAAACGTCCGATTGCCCGAGACGATGCGCGCAGCCCGTAACTCGTTCTTCCTTCCGCTCTATCCGGCCATGACGGAGGAAGAGCAAGACATTGTGATACACACCTTGAAGGATTCGCTGAATGCATGCCGCAAAGCAAAGGGGGCGCAATGCGCGCGTTGATCACCGGCATAACCGGCCAGGATGGATCATACCTTGCCGATTTTCTCCTCGAAAAAGGGTATGAAGTGTTCGGCATGGTGCGACGTTCGAGCACGGAGAACTTCGAGCGGATAAATCACATTCGCGATAAGGTGACGCTCGTCCAGGCTGACCTGATGGATCAGGTTTCCATGATAAAGATAATAGATGAAATCCGTCCTGCTGAGGTTTACAATTTGGCGGCGATGTCATTTGTGCCAACCTCATGGGACCAGCCGGTGCTCACGGGCGAGGTGACTGCCCTCGGAGTGACGCGCATGCTGGAGGCCATCAAGGTCGTTGACAGGAAGGTAAAGTTCTATCAGGCCTCGAGCAGCGAGATGTTCGGCAAGGTGGCCGAGGTGCCGCAGACCGAGCGAACGCCTTTTTACCCACGCAGCCCGTACGGTGTTGCAAAGGTCTACGGACATTGGATAACGGTGAACTACCGCGAAAGCTACGATATCTTCGCATGCTCGGGAATCCTGTTCAACCACGAGTCCCCGCGGCGCGGGCTGGAATTCGTGACGCGGAAGGTGACGAACGGAGCCGCGAAGATAAAGCTCGGCCTGGCATCGGAGCTCCGGATGGGAAATCTGGACTCGCAAAGGGATTGGGGCTATGCGAAGGACTATGTTGAGGCAATGTGGCTCATGCTGCAGCAAGAGAGATCCGACAGCTATGTGATAAGCTCGGAGAAAACGAGGTCGGTGCGCCACTTGGTTGAGACGGCATTCGGCTATCTCGACCTTGACTGGGAACAGTACGTGAGAATTGACCCGCGATTCGTGAGGCCCGCCGAAGTGGACCTTCTGCTGGGAAACTCGGCGAAGGCGCACCAGGAGCTTGGATGGCATCCACAGACCTCTTTCGAGGAACTGGTCAAGCTGATGGTGGACGCCGACATTGCCCTCTTAAAAAGGCAGTACCGCAACGGATGAGCAGAGCGAAAAAAGAATACTTTGTCCACGAGACCGCCGTCGTAGACGCGCCGGTGAGCATTGGCAAGGGGACAAAGATATGGCACTTCTCCCATGTCATGACCGGCGCGAGAATCGGCGCAGGTTGCACTATCGGGCAAAATGTGTTCATCGGCTCGGGCGTGCGAATTGGCAACAACGTGAAGATACAAAACAACGTGTCGGTATATGAGGGAGTCGTCATAGAAGACGATGTATTTTGCGGGCCGTCGTGCGTGTTCACCAACGTTGTCAAGCCGCGTTCCGCCTTTCCGCGCAGGGATCGCACGTTCGACCCGACGGTCGTGCGAACGGGAGTCACCATAGGGGCGAACGCAACCATAATTTGCGGAATCACGATTGGAGAGCACGCTTTCATCGGCGCGGGGGCGGTCGTTACAAAGGATGTGCCTTCGCATGCGTTGTGCTTCGGCAATCCAGCGAAACAACGTGGCTGGGCGTGCGAGTGTGGCGAAAAACTTGCGAGCTCGGGCCGGAATAAAACATCTCTCTCGTGCCTGGCTTGTGCACGACGATATCGCAAGGTTGGGCAAATGATACAGAAGACGGATTCGTGAGGAAAAAATGAGACTTCTCGTCACAGGTGGAGCCGGCTTTATCGGCTCGAACTTTGTACGGTACATGCTCGGGAAATATCCCGACATTGAGATCGTGAACTATGACAAGCTCACGTATGCGGGAAATCTGGATAACCTGCGCGATATCGAATCGAATCCCCAGTACCGGTTTGTGCAGGGCGACATCGCCGATGCCGCTGTAATCGGTCCGCTCATAGCAAAAGCAGACGCTGTGGTGAATTTCGCGGCTGAAACGCATGTGGATAGAAGCATCCATGACCCCGGTGGCTTCATCCAGACCGATGTGGTGGGAATCTACACGATTCTCGAGTCCGCGCGCGAACACAAAGCCGGAAAGGTCGTCCTCGTCTCGACCGACGAGGTTTACGGCAGCATCGAGGACGGCTCATTCCGCGAGCAGGACAGGCTGGACCCGAGCAGCCCGTACTCGGCCAGCAAGGCCGGCGGCGAACTGCTCGCGCTTGCGTATTATAAGACGTTCGGTCTTCCCGTTTGTATTACCCGTGGCTCGAACACATACGGCCCATACCAATATCCGGAGAAAGTGATTCCGCTCTTCATCACCAACGCTCTGGATAATCTTCCGCTGCCGCTCTACGGCGACGGGCTGAATGTGCGCGACTGGCTCTTCGTGCTGGACCACTGTAGCGCCATCGAGGCCGTCTTGCACCGGGGTAATCCGGGGGAAATCTATAATATAGGCGGAGGGAACGAGCGGACGAACATCGAGATAACGCACGCGATTCTGGATATGCTGGAGAAGCCACGGTCGCTTATCCGTCCCGTGCAGGACAGGCCGGCTCACGACCGCCGCTATTCCGTTGACTGCGAAAAGCTGGTGAAGCTGGGCTGGGCTCCCGCGCAACCGTTCGAGGAAGGCCTTCGGCTCACCGTGAAGTGGTATGTGGAAAACCAATGGTGGTGGCGCAAGCTGAAGTCGGGCGAATATCTGGACTATTACAAGAAGCAATACGCGCGCGGATTCGAATCGACGAAAGGACGTTAATGATGCTGAAGGCGGGCATTGTCGGGGCGGGTGATTGGGGAAAGAACCTCGTCCGTGTTTTCTATCAGATAAGAGACGTCGAGCTTGCCTATTGTTGCGATGCAGACGGAAACCGGAGAAAGGCGGTGAGTCAGCTTTTTCCGGGCGTATGCCTCACGTCACGTTTCGAAGATATTTTGGCCGATGCGTCCGTTCAAGCCGTCATTATCGCGTCCTCAGCCATAACACACTATGAGTTTGCCAAAGCGGCCCTCGAAGCCGGGAAGCATGTGTATGTTGAGAAACCGCTTGCGCTCAGCGTCGCCCATGCGGAGGAGATGGTTGCACTGGCTGATTCGAAGAACCTTAAGTTGATGGTCGGCCATCTGCTCGTGTATCATCCGGCCGTGAGCCATTTGAGGAAGATGGTTGAATCAGGCGAACTGGGGGAGGTCTTCTATATCTACTCGCAGCGTGTGAACCTGGGCAAGATTCGGCAGGATGAGAACGCGCTATGGAGTTTCGCGCCGCATGACATATCGGTGATTTTGCACCTGCTCGGTCAATTACCCGTGAGCGTGAGCGCGCGCGGTGAATCATATCTCCGGGAAGGCGTTGAGGACGTCGTCTTTGTCAATATGAAATTCCGCGACCGCAAGATGGCTCAACTCCAATTGAGCTGGCTCGACCCACACAAGATCCGCAAGATAACAATCGTCGGCAGCAAAAAGATGGTAGTTTTCGATGACGTCGAGAGCACGGAAAAACTAAAGATATTCGACAAAGGCGTGTCCGGCGTGAGCTACGAAAGCTATGGCGACTCACTCACGCTTCGATTCGGAGACATCAACATCCCGCACATAAATATGACGGAGCCGCTTCGCGCCGAATGCCAACATTTCGTCGACTGCGTATTGCACGATAAGCAGCCGATGACGGGCGGAAATGACGGACTACGGGTGGTCCGAATTATAGAGGCCGCGGAGCACTCGATGAAACATGACGGCGAACCCGTTCGTCTTCCCGAGTCGCTGGCAGCCGAACGCACATGAAGATACCGGTACTTGACCTGAAACCGCAGATACAGGCGCATCGAGCCGAGATCATGGCCGCCATTGAGTCCGTGATAGACAATACACGGTTTGTGCTCGGCCCGGAGGTCACTGAGCTTGAGCGAGCCGTCTCAGCCTACACGGGCTCGAAGCACGCGGTCGGAGTCGCATCCGGAAGCGATGCGCTGCTGATCGCGCTCATGGCGCTCGGCATCGGGGGCGCCGACGCGGTCATCACGACTCCATACACGTTTTTTGCGACAGTCGGAGCGATTTGCAGGGTCGGAGCGATTCCCATTTTCGTGGACATCAGGCCGGACTCGTTGAACATTGATGCGGGACTTGTGGAGAAATGCCTCACCGAGCGATGTGAACCCGATGCTGCTGCCGGCGTTTTGCGCGATAGGATATCCGGGCGCCTGGTCCGGGCCATCATTCCGGTACATCTTTTCGGGCAGTGCGCTGATATGGACGCTATCATGGCGCTCGCGCAACGGCATAAATTGTTTGTGATCGAGGATGCGGCGCAGGCGCTTGGCGCTCGATGCAACGGCGCGCGGGCAGGCTCGATAGGACACATCGGGTGCCTGAGCTTCTATCCGACGAAGAATCTCGGCGGCTTCGGCGACGGCGGGATGCTGACGACATCCGATGATTCGCTCGCCGAGCACTGCCGCATTCTGCGAGTCCACGGAAGCAAGCCGAAGTATTACCACTCGCGTGTCGGGGTGAATAGCCGGTTGGACTCAATCCAGGCTGCTGCGTTGCTCGTGGGTCTGAAGCATCTGGATGAGTGGACTCGCATGAGACGCGAGCATGCGCGTACGTATACCGAGTCTCTGAAGGATACTCATGGGGTCGTCCCGCCGGCCGTACTGCCCAACCAGCACCATGTATTCAACCAATACGTCATTCGCTCCAACAATCGAGACGCGCTGAGAAGATTTCTCGCGGAAAGGGAAATCGGCGCCGAGATATACTACCCGCTTCCGCTCCACCTTCAGGAATGTTTCTCGCAATTCGGATACAAGAAGGGGAATTTCCCGGAATCAGAGCGGGCGGCCGAGGAGTCGCTCGCTATTCCGATGTTTCCATACTTGACAGTCGAGCAAAGGACAACGGTTACGAATGCGATCAAAGAATTCCACAAGAAATAAGAGCAGCCGGAGTGTGTCCCGAAAAGCTCCAGTCGCGCAACAGCTCGGTACGCTGATTGACAGCAAACGCGCGCTTGTGGGTGTGATCGGTATGGGATATGTGGGACTCCCTCTGGCCTTGGAGTTTTGCCGCAGCGGCTTTCGTGTGCTCGGCTTCGACACCGACCGCGCGAAAGTGGATTCGCTGAATGCTGGGAAGAGCTACATCAGCCATATCCCTTCGGAGAACGTGCGGTCGCTCTCCCGGGCGAGCCTGTTTTCGGCTACGTCCGATTTCAATCGCCTCCGGGAGGCGGATTGCATCACCATATGCGTGCCGACTCCTTTGAACGAGCAAAAGGAGCCCGACCTTACCTATGTCGCCGACACGTCCGCCACGATTGCGCAGAATCTGCGCAAGGGACAGCTCATTATTCTGGAGAGCACGACGTATCCCGGCACGACTGAGGAACTCGTTCTTCCCGTTCTCAGCCGGAATAAGTTGGCCGTCGGGCGCGATTTCTTCGTCGCCTTTTCGCCTGAGCGGGAGGACCCAGGCAACCGCAGGTATCCCATCGAGAAAATCCCGAAGGTCGTCGGCGGCGTGACGGCGGCCTGCGCCGACCTCGCGGGCAAGCTCTATTCGAAGATATTCCAGCGGGTGGTGCATGTGTCCTCGCCGCGCGTTGCGGAGATGACCAAGCTTCTGGAGAACATCTTCCGATGCGTAAATATCGCCCTCGTGAATGAAATGAAGATACTAGCGGAGCGAATGGACATAGACATATGGGAGGTTATCGAGGCAGCCTCGACGAAGCCCTTTGGCTTCATGCCGTTCTACCCGGGTCCGGGACTCGGGGGACATTGTATTCCGATAGACCCATTCTATCTGTCGTGGAAGGCGCGGGAATACGATTTCAACACCCGATTCATCGAGTTGGCGGGTGAAGTGAACACGTCTATCCCCTATCATGTGGTCGAGAGGATAGGCGAGGCGCTGAACACAAGAAACAAGAGCATCAACGGCTCGCGCGTTCTTATCCTCGGAGTCGCATACAAGCCCGACGTCGATGATATGCGCGAATCACCTGCGCTCAAGATCATCGAGTTGCTCATGAAGCGGCGCGCGACCGTGTTCTACAACGATCCGCATATACCGCAGTTTCCCAAACTTCGAAAGCATGACCTGAATTTGAAGTCGGTCGCGCTTACCCCGAAGCTCCTTCGGTCAATGGATTGTGTGGTCATCGTCACGAATCACTCAGGGTATGACTATGAATTCATTGTGAAACACTCGAACATGGTGATTGACACGCGCAATGCCACCCGAGGCATAAAGGCGGAGAAATCGAAAATCATTAGAGCGTAGTTCTTGAGGCAGAGGGGAAGCCATGAACATATGCGTCATCGGAACCGGCTACGTCGGACTCGTCACGGGCACCTGTTTCGCCGAGATGGGCAACGACGTCATCTGCGCGGACGTTGATACGAAGAAGGTCGAGATGCTCAGGCGCGGGCGGTCGCCCATCTACGAGCCGGGACTGGAGGAACTCATCCGGCGCAATCTTCATGAGGATCGCCTGCGGTTTACGACGGACACGGCGGAGGGGGTGCGTAAATCACTCATTATCTTCATCGCTGTCGGCACTCCTTGCCGGGACGACGGCTCGTGCGATCTCTCTCACGTGTTTGAGGCCGCCTCCACCATCACGCACGCTATGAAGGAGTACAAGATTGTCGTACTCAAGAGCACGGTTCAGGTCGGCACCGCGGACAAAGTTCGCGAGTTGATTCGCTCGAAGACCTCCGTTGACTTCGACGTCGTCTCGAACCCCGAGTTCCTGAAGGAAGGGGCCGCGATAGACGACTTCATGAGGCCTGACCGCGTGGTGATCGGCGCTGAAAGCGCACGCGCTACGGAAATCATGAAGGAGCTGTATCGGCCATTCGTTCGCACGGGCAAGCCCATCATATTCATGGACAACCGGAGCGCCGAGCTTACGAAATATGCCGCCAATGCCATGCTTGCCACCCGCATTTCATTCATCAATGAGATCGCCAACGTGTGCGAATGCCTGGGAGCCAACGTCAACAGCGTGCGAGAGGGAATCGGCTCGGATGAGCGAATAGGGTTCCCTTTCCTTTTTCCGGGGGTCGGTTACGGCGGGTCGTGTTTCCCAAAAGACGTGAAGGCGCTTGCTTCCGCCGCGCGGGACTGCGGCTACGAGATGAAAGTGCTGGAGGCCGTTGATGCGGTCAACACTCGGCAAAAGAGCATCCTCGTGCCCAAGATCAGGCGGCACTTCAATGGAATACTCGCGGGAAAGATCATTGCCCTGTGGGGACTCTCGTTCAAGCCGCGCACGGATGACATGCGGGAGGCGCCCTCGATAAGCATCGTGAACGAGCTGCTGTCGGATGGGGTGATGTTTCAGGTGCATGACCCGGTCGCGCTCAAGGAGGCGAAAAAAATCTTCGGGCGAAAGGTGGAATACTGCGAGCAGCCGTATGATGCGCTCGAGGGCGCGCACGCGATGGTGCTTGTCACCGAATGGGCGGAATTCCGCAACCCGGACTTTGACCGAATGCAGAGCCTCATGGCCGGCAACGCAATCTTTGACGGGCGCAATATCTACAACCCGAAAATACTGCGCGAAAAGGGTTTCGTCTACTATGGCATCGGACAATAAAGAAGCCGGACGGCGGAGATGAGGGTCATCGTCACTGGGGCCGCCGGTTTCATCGGGTCCAGCCTCACCGAGCGACTGCTCGCGCTCGGTCACGACGTGACGGGAATCGATTGCCTGACCGATTACTACTCGCCCGACATGAAGCGGCGAAACCTTGAGCTCGCACTGGCACACCCGCAATTTGCATTCCTATCCGAGAATCTTCTTGATATTGACTTGTCAGGGCTACTCACGGGGTGTGATGTCGTTTTCCACCAGGCGGCACAGGCCGGCGTGCGTGCAAGCTGGGGGCGCGATTTCGAGACATACACGAATAATAATGTGCTTGCCACGCAGCGTTTGCTCGAAGCAGCAAAAGGGTCGGCTCTCAAGCGTTTTGTGTTCGCCTCTTCATCGTCAGTATACGGCGACGCCGAGCACATCCCCGTCTCGGAGCATGAGCCGCTTCACCCTTTGTCACCGTATGGGGTCACAAAACTTGCAGCCGAGAACCTGTGCCAGCTTTATCACAAGAACTTCGGCATTCCAACGGTATCGCTCCGCTATTTCACCGTCTTTGGTCCCCGCCAGCGTCCTGATATGGCATTTCACAAATTCATCAAAGCCCTGTTGCGCGATGAGCCGATCCCCGTCTTCGGTGACGGCGAGCAAACGCGTGACTTCACCTTTATTGATGACGCCGTCGAGGCTAATATTCTCGCGATGGAAAAGGGAGGCAACGGGGCAATCTACAATATCGGCGGCGGCTCCCGCATCTCCCTTAACCGGGCTATTAAGCTGCTCGAAAGTATCACTGGAAGAAAAGCGCGGCGGGACCAATCCTCGCCTCAGAAAGGTGATGTGCGCCACACTTGGGCCGACACAACTCGCGCGCGGACGGAACTCAGCTTCGTGCCACGGCATGATGTCAGAGAGGGCTTGCAGAAGGAGTACGAGTGGGTGAACGCTCTCTACCGCTGACCTCTCATTAAACCTCCAGTCAGTTCCACTTCTCTCCAGAAACCCGTCTCAAACATAGACGACGGCCGATTGACGCGCGACTCATCTCGGTCTTCCGACTAACTCATTCCAGCATTCGAGCGCGCGCGGGTCAATGACCGCCTTTTCCGTGAGCAGATATTGCATCTTGTGCTGGAGGACGGAGACGGTGGCTTCGTCGAGGTTGGCGTACTTGCGGGCTCGCAGGTTGGCCGAGCCGGCGAAGGTTCGTGTGTGCTCGATGTAATCAGCCACAAAGACGACTTTGGCGACGCCACACATGTTGCGGCAACCGGAGCTGTGGGCCGCGATGGCCTGGAGCACGTCGGGGTCGTCGATGCCAAGCTCCTTCCGCGCAATCAGCGCGCCGAGCGGCCCGTGAAGAACGGCGGGCGGGTAGGAACGAATCTCCTTCGCCGACATACCCATTTCTTTGGCCAATGCGGCCTGTTTGTCATGCGATATAGTCTTGGCAATATCATGCAGATACGAGGCAACAGCGGCCTTCTCCATGGAAACGCCGAATCGGAGCGCAAACTCGCGAGCAACCTGAACACATCCGCGAGTATGCGCAAGCAGTCCACGGCTCAGGTTCTGCTCCGCATATAGTTCGGCCTTTCTGACCTGTTCCTCTGTCATATGTGTTTTCGCGGGCATACAGCACACTCACGCGGTATACAGCCTGTGATTACGTATGTACTGCTCGACCGCATCGGGCACAAGGAACCGAATGGGTTGGCCTTCATGAATGCGGGTGCGGATCAATGTCGAGGACAGCTCCAGCGTCGGGCTTTGGAGAATCTGCGTCCTGCCGCGCAGGCGCGGTTCCATCTTTGCAAGGTCGGAACCGGGTCTCGGGGCGACGATGATGTTGGACATCTCAATCACGGCCTCCGGGTTTTTCCATGCGGAGAAGTCAAGCGCTGAGTCAGCGCCCACAATCAGGTGGAGCGAAGCTCCGGGATGCAAACGCAGCAGATCCCTTAAGGTTTCGGCCGTATAAGAATCGCCTCCTCGCTCGATTTCGATGCGCGACGGCTTGAAGCGCGGGTGACCGGCCGCTGCAAGCTCGACCATTCGGTATCTGTCCTCGGCGTCGGCCTCCGGGGCCTTCTTATGCGGGGGATGTGCATTCACGACGAAGAGAACGAAGTCGAGCTCGCACTGCCAAAGCGCGTCTTCGGCGATTATCAGGTGTGCGATATGGATTGGGTCAAAACTACCCCCGAGAATGCCTATCTTCATGGTGTGGCCCTTGACTGAATCAGGCTGACGATTGTCCTCTCAAGATCTTCAATAAAGGGCGCAGCATGCTGCGCCCCTACCGAGAGGGCACTGCGCGAGGCGCTTTCAGCCCTGCTATATGCCGCGCAGATTACCTGTAGGGGCACGGTGCGCCATGCCCCTACAAGCGATTGCCCGTGTTCATTGCAGATACTTATCGTTCCGACTCATTCAGGAATTGCAGATAATAGTCGTACTCGCGCCCCGTCTCGAGCCTGCCTTCCTCGACGGCCTCGAGGAGGCGCTTCATGTAGATGCCCACTTGCGGACCTTCCCCGATGCCGAATTGCTCCATGATGGCGTTTCCCATTCCTTTCGGAAGCGGCGGCTGTTTCGCATCTTCCACGAGCACGTTCTCGACTCTTGCCTGCAATTTATCGAGGCGAGACAGTCCTCTGCGGACGGTTTCGGGCCGCATCGAGGTGATATCGGCTCGTGAGAGATTGATGAGGTCGAACACGTGGCCGCGCATATCCCGGGCGAGCCTGCGCACGGCCGAGTCGTTCCAGTCGTCGTCGTACATGTTCGGCCGCATATGATTGAAGATGAGAGAGGAAACCTTCTTGCGCTGCTCGTTCGAGAACCGGAGCCGGAACATGATGCTGCGCGCAAGCGTTTCCCCGACAACCTCGTGATGGTAAAAGTGCACGTGTCCGTCCTGGATCGATTTAGTATAGGGCTTGCCCAAATCGTGAAACAAGAGGGCCCAGCGCACATCGATTTGCTTCACGGAGGCCCGCAGGGCACGCTTGGTGTGTTCCCACACATCCTTATGATGATATTCATCGGTCTGGTTGAACCCCTTGAGCACGGTCACTTCCGGCATCATGAACGTGAGCAAATCGCTGTCGAGCAAGTAGTCGAGCCCCCTGTGAACGTCCTCGCCCATGAGGAGCTTGTCCATCTCCATTTTCCAGCGCTCGCGCGAGACGGTCGTGATGAGGAAAGCCATTTTGCGGGCGGTCTTCTTGAGCGACGGCACAACGGCGTAGCCGAGCTGCGAGACGAACCGGGCCGCGCGCAGCAGCCTGAGCGGATCGTCACTAAACAGCTTCTCGGCCTCTCCCGGCACGGTGATGCGCTTGTTGCGGATGTCTTCCAGTCCGTTGTACGGGTCGATTACCTCGCCAGATTTGGTCATCGCAATGGCATTCATGCAGAAATCGCGGCGTTGCAGGTCTTCCTCGATGGTTCCGCCGAAGTCGACCTCCGGATGTCGGGAGCGTGGTTTGTATTCTTCACCGCGCCGAAACGTCGTTATGTCAACCTTCCGGTTTTCAATGATCGTTCCGACGGTGCCGAACTGCATCCCGAGCGGAATGGGGCGCAGGCCTGCTTTGCGGAGGATCCTGGCGGTCTCCTCGGCGGAGGTGGGCGTTGCGAAGTCGAAATCGATTAATTCATCGGCGGCCCCGCGCACTATCTCGCGCACGGTGCCACCGACAAGATACACGTGTATCCCCTCGCGCTCGAACGCCTCGAAAACGCGCATAATCTCAGGAGGAATCGTATACTCAGTCAACACCGAATCCATCGTCTGTTCTCACTCGTGTTTCTGACATAATCTCTCCTCATATTATAAACAGCACCTCTAAATGTCAAGAAGTCGATTTTAACCATTGAGTGGAAAGCAGGCGCGTTATGTTTAGGTCAATGACTTCCGTTGTCTCCACCGTTTCCAGTTTCGTGGCACAAGGCCATCAGACCA
>QZKI01000053.1 GCA_003598055.1 Candidatus Abyssobacteria bacterium SURF_17
TCAACCGCGATTATGACGACGAACTGTTCCGGGCACCGCTTAAAGAGAATACCAAAATAACCGACCACCGTTCTGACCCGCCAAAGCAATTTCATCTCAACATCGCCGACTTGCCCGAGGGGTATTTCAACGGCCTTCACGTCCGGCTGGAACCGTCCTCGCCGGAGTCCGGAGAATGAACCGATAATGGGCTTCCATGTTTCTGTCTTGGATTTCAGATTTTGGCCGTCGCTGTGAAAAACAGTTTTTTCGCCGTCAAGGCGCAGAGAACGCAAAGGGAGCAAACGAATGGCAGGCGGATGCAGCACGCCGAAAAGCAACAAGGGACACCCATCCTTTTCTGTTTCCTCTTCTGTTGTTTATCCTGCCCCTCTCACCTTCTCAATCGGCGTTCATCCGCGGTTCCCATTGATTCTCCTTTCCTCTTCGGGTTTCGTCACAGGGAAGAGTACCTTGACACGCTAGCGGCGCTATGGTAGAATTTGCCCCAAAATCCAAGCGTTTCACGTTACTCCGGCCAACTCTCGGGGGAACGGTGGACAGTCACTTCCACTCTGCGATCGTTGAAATCTTTCCATCTGGCGCACTCCACAATCTTGATGCAAGGACAGGGCAAGTCCGACAGCACCCAACCTGGAGTTCCACGTCTGTGCTTGACGCTGTCGCTAATGTGTCGCACGAAAGGAGGACGTCGTGACCACATCGAACCAGTATGGCATTTCACCGGCGCCAAGAAAAGCCACCGGAGGTGTGATTGCGCTCGGCGTCATCAACATCATCTATGCCGCCCTGTTTCGTTTGTGCTGCGGCCTGACGTCCGTGCTTTCCACCGTATTTGCGGCAGCCTTCGCCGGATTTCTCGCCAATATGCCGCAGGCACAGCGTCAGCAGATGCTGCCGTTCGAGATGATGCGCTCGGGTCCGATGCAGGCATACTCGATAATCAACGGATTTGTGCTCTTGCTGCTCGGCATCTTGCTCCTCTTTGCCGGAATCGGCCTGCTCAAGCTGCGCCCATGGAGTAGGAGTCTTTCCATCGGATGGGCCGTGGCCGAGATTGTGTGGGTGCTTATCAGCTTCGCCATTACCGTGTTCTTCGTATATCCGGCGATGATGGAGATGATGGGCGCTGAGTTCCCGCAAGGCTCGCACATGGTTTTTAGCGTAGTGTCGGCAATGTTCTCGGCGCTGATGAGTCTGGTGTATCCGATTGTGCTCTTGATTTGCCTCAATCTCAGGTCAATCAAGGGCCAGTTCGAGCCCGAGATGGCTCAGCCATG
Organism: Candidatus Abyssobacteria bacterium SURF_17; assembly: GCA_003598055.1. Classification (GTDB taxonomy): domain Bacteria; phylum Abyssobacteria; class SURF-5; order SURF-5; family SURF-5; genus SURF-17. The sequence goes on from QZKI01000053.1 coordinate 1,281, forward strand.
ACATAATACACCAACACAAGCGGGTGACTGGCGCGTCACTCGCAAACCCAAAACCATCGCTGAAAGGAAGACGACCATGTTCTGCAGAAACTGTGGCAAGGAGGTTGCTGATCAGGCAGTGATGTGTGTCGCGTGCGGATGCGACCCCAGAACAGGGAAGAAATTCTGCCAGAACTGCGGAGTCGAGACGAATCCCGCCGCGGAAGTATGCGTAAAATGCGGAGTCAAACTTGCGACCTCGATGCCTGCTGATGCAAAATCCAAGTTGGCGGCAGGGCTGCTCGGCATATTCCTTGGCGGATTCGGCGTCCATCGGTTCTACTTGGGTTACGTCGGCATAGGGATAGCCCAAATCGTTGTGACGCTCATCACCTGCGGCATCGGGGCAATTTGGGGATTTATTGAAGGCATCCTGATACTCGTGGGCACCATCGACAAGGATGCGCAAGGGCGTCCCTTGAAGGATTGATTCCACCATTGCTTTTGGGCATGTGAGTGATGATGGGAGGGAAAAATCATGGCAACAGTGCCAACGGGAATTCCTGAGATAAAAATAGGCGATTGGCTGAGAGACGGATGGGAAGTGTTCGTCTCTGATGTCGGCATGTTCCTTCTTGCAAGCCTGATTTACAACGCAATCATGTTCACGTGTCTCGGCGGCCTCATCCTCTTCGGGCCCCTGACATGCGGATTCTTCATCATGATCTTCGACCGCATGAGAGGAGGAAAACCCGACATAAGACGCCTGTTCGAAGGCTTCAATATCTTCGGCGAATCGTTTCTCGCCGGCTTTATCTTCTTTCTCCTCTTGCTCGTGTGTTCGGTCATCATGTATTTCGGCTTTGCCTTATGCGTGATTCCCTCGCTCATCGGAATCGCGCTTATGGTGCTGCTCGAGACAGCGTTCTTGTTCACCTTTCAGCTCATCGTTGAACAAAGACTCGACGGCGCTGAAGCCATCTCGAAAAGTTTCAATAAGGTGAAGGAGAATTTCGGGCAGTTCCTCGTGTTCGGACTTGTGCTGTGGTTGATAAATGCGGCAGGGTACTGTGTGGTGTTAGGGTGGCTTGTGACAACTCCTCTGACACTCGCTGCCGCCGCCGCTGCCTATCGAGATATCTTCGGCCTGCCGGGCTCACCGTTGGAACAGGCACAGGCGAGTATTTGAGTGCGTGTTTTTATGGATGCGATGACGTATTGTATCGCTCGTTGCCCGGGCGACCCGGCGGGTCGCCCCTACAGCGGAACTTGGGGCCGCTGTATTGTAGGGGCCGTTCGCGAACGGCTCCTGCAACAAGAATGGCGGCCAACGGCAAGGAATCATGTCTTCTATCCTGTAGGGGTGACTCGGTGAGTCGCCCGCACGAAAACGAACTGCATAATGAACTGGCGAAATTTGGCATGGGAAAACGCGGATAACGCGCGAAAAGCGCTTGTCTATGACGGGAACAACTGAAAAGAATGGAAAGTGATTCCTGTGACGTGACCGGACAATCGCGGAGACGACCGATTGCCTCAGGTTTCGGATTGAGCCGCGTCACCACTATCCGGCTTGCATATATATCCCTTGCTCTCGGCCTTGCTACCGCTTTGCTTCTCTCGCTCTGGTTCACGCCAGACCCGCGCGGGCTGGGAACGCACGAACAGTTGTTCCTGCCTCCCTGCAATTTCTACGCGATGACGGGGCTGCCGTGTCCGTTCTGCGGTATGACGACGGCGTTCAGTCACATGACTCACGGCCACGTGCGGGAAGCATTCATGACGCAGCCGATGGGGGCCATCGGATGCATTCTCTGCGTGATACTGTTGCCGGTTGCTCTCAGCGGAGCAATCTCCGGCAAGAACGTTCTTCAGCCCATCATAAAGCTTCCGTGGGAGAAAGTCGGGTGGGCCGTAGGATTTTTCATCTTGCTCTCATGGCTTTTTAAAATCGCGACCCCGTTGGCTGCTCTTCTGAAGATATGATAACGTACCGTGGGGTAGTTGGGGTTAGGTCTTCACATTTCACATAAACGGCGTTATGTGAAATGTGAAGACTAACCCCAAAACGGACTGCCGGTGATTGGTTACCAGACTGTAGGGGTCGTTCGCGAACGACCCCTGCAGAGGCCATCCCGAATTCCGTGGGTGCAGATTCATTCGCAGTCGCAAGAGGGAAGCAACGGGAAAACCTATACGAATAAATTCGGGCATACAAATGTCCGGCGTGACGTGCGATTACGGGACGGACTCCCACAGGTCATGGTTAATGCTTGTAGGGGCGCAGCATGCTGCGCCGGCGCATGAACTCGGAAGGACGCGAATATGAGCGAACAGCCGACAAATGATTCTGGAATAACTCCATCCGCACAGCAGCCCCTTCCGCAGAATATTCCCTGTCCGTCCGCCTCGCCGGGAGGATACGCAATTGCCGCCTTTGTGCTTGGAATCGTCTCCTTCTTCACGTGTGGTCCCTGCATCGGCATACCGGCGCTCATCATCGGTCTCATCGAGCTGCAGCGCATAAAGCAGCGAGTTTCGCCCGTTGAGGGAAAACCGTTCGCGCTCACGGGCGCGATTCTCGGCGGCGTCAATACCGTATTTTGGAGTCTCTTTATATGTTTCTATATCGTCATGATAGTGATAATGATTCTTGCAGGAGCATTTTCGGACTGAAGAGATGCGCGAAACTGCCCCACGATTGCGAATCCCATGCAGGGGCACAACGCCGTGTCCCTGCAAGTAACTGTGGCCGATTCTCATTTGGGCAACACGCCGCGAAGGCACGAACCTGATTTGGAATGAAAGAGGTTGAAAGGTCAGAATTATGCTGCTCATAAAGAATGCGAACGTAATCACACTAAGCCCGACCCGACCCCGCGCAGAGGCCATCTTAATTGAAGATGGGCGCATCAAGGCCGTCGGCTCGATGGCCGAAGTGTCCCTCCTCGCTCCGAAGAGTGCGGAACTCCTCGACCTTCAAGGAAAAACAGTGTTGCCCGGCTTCACCGAATGCCATATGCATCCCATCCTATACGCATTCTTCCTTCTCAATCTCGATTTGAACGGCATGCGCTCCATGCAGGAGTTGCTCGGCTGCATGCGTTCAAAGGCCGCCGAAGCTGCGCCCGACCAGTGGCTCATGGGATTGCGATTCAACGAAGAAGGGATTACGGAACAGCGATTGCCGACAATGGCTGAGCTCGATGCTGCCGCGCCGCAGCATCCAACGCTTGTGCTCCGCTACTGCGGGCATCTTGCCATCGCCAACTCACCGGCGCTCGCGCTTGCAGGTATCTCGCACGATACCCCGAACCCTCACGGAGGCGAGATCGAACGTGACTCAAGCGGAAAACTGACCGGCGTCCTCCGCGAAACGGCCATCTCGCTCGTCACCGACCAGATTCCGCCGCCTGATTTCGAGGCTTTCATGCAGGCAGGCGAGCGAACATTTGCCCAGCTCGCGTCATACGGCATCACGAGCGTTCACGGAATACTCCAAACGAGCGATGCCGGCCCCTCCGGCAAGCTTGGGTATCTCGAAATCTCCGCCCTCAAGGCGTTACACGACAAGATTCCGCAACGCTTGAATCTGATGATAATGGCCACGGAGGCGTCACAGATAGAGGAGTTGCGGGCAAGCGAGCTGCATGACCCCGCGCCTGATTCGATGTGTAAGGTCGGTCCGTGGAAAATCATCTGCGACGGCTCTCTCGGCGGTCATTCGGCAGTCATGTTCAAGCCATACAGCGATGCGCCGAACATGACCGGCATAAAGCTGTGGACCGATGACGAACTCGAGCGCATGATTCGCGAAGCGCATTTCAAGGGCATGCAACTCGCCGTCCATTGCATCGGCGACCGGATGCTGCACATTGTGCTGGAAATACTCGCCAAGGCCATCGCTGATTCGCCGCCACGCGACCACAGGCACCGAATCGAGCATGCATCCGTCGCGCCACCTGAGCTGGTGCGCCGCGCGAAGGAACTCGGCCTCATCATGTCTGTCCAGCCGCCGTTCATCTACAGCGAGCGGTCATGGGTTCACAAACGGCTTGGCGAGCGCATCAGCAGCCTGTACCCGTTTCATTCCTTCCTCGAAGAAGGACTCACCATGTGTGGAGGGTCGGATGCGCCCGTCGAATCCGCCGAGCCTCTCCTCGGCATCTATTCCGCGGTCAACCGCTTGGGTGTCGCGCCGGAACAGGCAATAAGCATCGAGGACGCGATCCGCATGTACACTACGCATGCGGCCTACGCTGCATTCGAGGAAAGTGTGAAGGGCACGATCGAAACCGGCAAGCTCGCCGACCTCGTGGTCCTGTCGGGAGACCCGCTCTCGACTCCGCCTGAGCGTCTGCGCGACCTCTCCGTCGAGATGACGCTCGTCGGCGGCAAAGTCATTTTCTCACGGTAGGGCGGAATCGTATACACCTCCGGTTTTTTCAGGCGGGATTTCACCGCAGACATGTAGGGGCGCAGCACGCTGCGCCCTTTGCACGTTTCATATTATCGGATCGATTTCACCGCAAAGGCGCAAAGCACGCAAAGGAGGGAACATTCCACCGCTTGTCCGTATTCCGTAGGGGCGGCCCTATGTGGCCGCCCACATCAACAGGAAAATCCAGAGGTTGTTCTTGCACATTCCGTAGGGGCGAACCTCGTGTTCGTCCGTCTGAAGAGATGGCGAGGCGCAGATTCTCGCACGTTCCGTAGGGGCGACCCGATGGGTCGCCCGTGTGCGAACGTGGCAATCCGAAGACATTGTAGAGATAGTAGGGGCGACTCGCCGAGTCGCCCCTACATCTTTTCGTGAATGAGACTTGCTGATACGCAAGCCGCTACGACGGCAGCCAGTAGGGACCGGTTTTCCCAATCTCCTTCATGGTTGCGAGAAACTCTCCTATATACTCCTGCAGGTTCGAGACATAATCGGGGTCGAGCCGTCGCCGGAAGAAATTTGAGGAAAACATCTTCACGAGGTCGTTTAGCGCGACGGTTCCTTCCTCTTTGTCCGACGAGAAATCGGCCCAGTTTCTGAGGTGTTCTTCCGACCGGAAGAAATGCATGGTGCTTCAGGCAAAGCCTGGGTCATGCATCCACTGGAAGAACGGAACGGACACGTGTCCGATTATCCCTTCCGGCTTCTTATTGATGATTTTGCCGTCCTTCATCTCGACGTGGATGGACTCACCACAGTCCAGACACGGAGCGTCGATGTGAACGGTTTTCCCCGGAAATAGCCAGCAGACCGCCAGCGACTCGAACGCTCACTGGCCGAACCATTTCTGCTGACCGTCGACGGTGATGCGGTACTGGGTGGGGAGGTTGTGGAAGGGAGCCATCGAGACGATGAGGTCGGTTTTCGGATAGAGCCAGCCGGGCACGCCTGAGTTCATCAGGTCATGCAAAGCCGTTTTGCCTTCCGGCATGGAGACGCCAAGTTCCTTCGCTATCTCCGTGTAGTGAGGCGCCTGCCCGGTTTCCACCATGCGCCTCATGATGAAGTTGAACGTCTTGTCTAGCACGGTTGGTTCACTCATGGATCGTCACCTCCTCGCGCTTGTCCAAGTCTACCCTCTATTATAGCCGAAAATCATTCCATCTGTAATCATGTACTCTCAGTCTTCTTATCAAGGGCCTCCGCGAGATCGCTCGCCATTTCCTCGACTTCTTCTTTGCTCAAAGACAGCTTGAGCTCGATACCGCCGGGATGATGAACGCTGAGCTCGTATCGGTCTCCAGCGGGCTCGATTTTCACGCGTTTGCCTGTGGGGTACTTGACCGGCTCGACGAGATAATACTTGGGGCCATACTGGCAAAGCTGAATGAGCACTCCGAAGGCGTCCTTCGGGTGAATAAAGAGTTCCGACCAGAGTTCAGGGATTTCGTTGAACCCGAAATATGGGACGCCATTTTCTTCGAGACGCTTTTTCGCCGCGTGGATATCAGGTGTCTCAAGCGTGATGTGGTGAATTCCGCCGTCTCTCTTGCTGAGGAAATTGTCCAGGAAGCTTCCTTCGCCGGAGGGTGTGATCAATTCCACTCGCGACATGTCCCCGAGCGTGAACATGTGCCACAGGTAGTTGAGGTGCGAGTCTTCCATCGACGTGACCGAGACAGCGCCGAGCACGTTTTCCAAGAATTCCCGTGCGGACGCATAATTCTTCACCGCAATCCCCACATGGTCAATCCTTGCGATCATCATCCTTCTCTCCTTGGGAGTATGTCATCCCCGCCTGATTCCTACAAGATGAAGTTACCTAAGGCTCTTACCCAAATGGAAAACTATGGATTCCACGGCCAAGCCGGAGAATGACAAGTGGAAAACGTCAATAGCTCTTTCTGGCGCTCGTCGAAGGTGCGGACAGAAAAAAGGGGCGAACATCCCGCGCATCGCGGGATTCGCCCCTATATTACGGTTATGAACGGGTTTTTGAGGAGCCGGTCCGAGCGGTAACTATCTTTTCGACCCTGACCGCGCATACTTTGAATGCGGGGATTTTGGCGACCGGGTCGAGTGCGGGGAGCGTGAGGACGTTCGCCGGGCTTTCGGCGAAGTGGAACGTCATCGAGACCGTGCCCGGCGGCAGGTCATCGGTCACTCTCACGCGCGCCAGCACTTCGCCCCGACGAGAAGTGACCTTTACCATTTCGCCGTCGTCCACCTTAAGAGCATTCGCATCTTTGGTGTTCATCTCGACGAATTCCTGGTCTTTCAGGATGTTGAGGCCCGGCACCCGTCGGGTCATGGTGCCGGTGTGGTAGTGATACCGGTTGCGGTCGGTTGTGAGGACCAGCGGATACTGCTCGTCCGGAGTTTCGACCGAGGCCTTGTACTCGAGCGGCATGAATCGTCCCTTGCCCCGGCTGAAGCGTCCGATGTGGAGCGTCGGGGTTCCGGGATGGTCTTTTGTAGGGCATGGCCACTGGAGGCCGCCGTCCTCAAGCCGTTCATATGACATGCCCGCATACTGCGGCGTGAGCTGAGCGATTTCTTTGAATATATCCTCCGCCGACTCGTACGAGAAATCGTCGCGCCCCATTCGGGTCGCGATATCGCTGATTATCTGCCAGTCGGGCCGCGAATCGCCGATGGGCTCGATTGCCTTGCGAATCCTCTGTACGCGCCGCTCGGTATTGGTGAATGTGCCGTCTTTTTCGGCGAATGTGGCGGCGGGCAGTACGACATCTGCAACCTGCGCGGTTTCGGTCAGGAAAATATCCTGCACGACGAGGAAGTCGAGCGACTCGAGCGCGTGCCGGACATGAGTGATGTCGGGGTCCGAAAGCATCGGGTTCTCGCCCATGATATACATGGCGCGCACCTTCCCCTCGCCGGCGGCATTGAGCATTTCCATGAGCGTTATGCCGACCTTGGGCGATAAGGAGCTCTTCCATGCCTTTCCGAATTTCTCGCGAAGGGCTTCGTCGGTAACCGACTGATAGCCGGTAAATACATTGGGCAGGCCGCCCATGTCACACGCGCCCTGCACATTGTTCTGGCCGCGAAGCGGGTTGACACCCGAGCTGGGTTTGCCCACATTTCCGGTGAGCATGGCCAGATTGCCGACGGCCAATACGTTGTCGGTGCCGTGCGTGTGCTGTGTAATGCCCATGGCGTACAGGATGCTCCCCGGCTTTGTTGTGGCGTATATCTCGGCAGCTGCCGTTACCTGCTCGCGCGGCACGCCGGTAATCTTTTCGACAAAATCGAGGTCGAACTTTGCGAGTGATTCCTTGAACGCCTCGTAATTCTCGCATCGCTCCTTGACGAAGGCCTCGTCAACGAGATTCTTGTCGACGATAACGCGCATCATACCCATGAGCAGGACGACGTCGGTGCCCGGACGCTGTCTCAGCCAGATGTCTGCGAAGTGACACAGGCGGATGCGCTTGGGATTGGCCACTATCAGTTTCGCTCCGTTTTTCACCGCCTTCTTCACCCGCAGTCCGATGACGGGGTGATTGACGGTGGTGTTCGTGCCGATTGCGAAGATGCAGGCCGCCGACTCGATCTCATTGACGGAATTTGTCATGGCTCCGCTGCCGAACGCTGTGGCCAGACCGGCCACGGATGGCGAGTGTCAGAGACGGGCACAATGGTCTATGTTGTTTGTGCCCATCACCCCCCTCACGAATTTCTGGAAGACGTAGTTCTCTTCGTTCGTTGCCCGTGCGGAGCAGAGAGCGCCGAACTGGTCTCCTTTATAGTTGGCGAATTTCGCAGCGACGAGTGCGAGCGCCTCATCCCAGGTTGCCTCGACGAATTTTCCGTCTCGCTTGATGAGCGGTGTCCGGAGGCGGTCCGGATGGTTAATGAAATCATGGCCGAACTGCCCCTTGACGCACAGATTTCCCCGGCTGACCGGATTCTCGAAATCCGCCCGTGTGTTGACGATGACACCGCCGCGCATGCCGAGGTAGATGCCGCAGCCGACCCCGCAGTACGGGCAAACTGTCTTCACTTCGTAGGCCGGCCTCAGGCCGTTCTTTTTGACAAGCGCTCCGACGGGGCAGGTTGCCGTGCACTGACCGCACGAGACGCAGGTGGTGTCCATGAGTGAGCCGTCTGTTCCGCCGGTGGTCGTCACTCGATACCCGAGGCTCAAGGCGCCCACGCCCTGAACTTCCTGGCAGATTCGAACGCACCGGGAACAGGCGATACATTTATTCGGGTCGCGCTCGACGAATGGGTGAGACAGGTCGCGCGGGTAAAGACGCAGATTGCGCGAGGCCGTCATTGACTCTATTTCGTATTCGGTGGCGAGGTCGCGGAGGTCGCAGTCATACTGCGCCTTACAGCCGCATTCCAGGCAGCGCGAGGCCTCGCGCCGCGCGGCTTCCTCCGAGAAGCCGAGTTCGATCTCTTCGTATGTCTCTTTTCTCTCGTGCGGAGAGAGTTTCGGCATTTTTTGCCGCGGCCTGTGCTCGACATGGACGAACTCGTTCTCGCTGACCTCATTTAGTTTACCCTTCGTGATTTCAAAGGGCTTGTCATTGGTGACCGGTTCCTTGCCCTTGAGGTATCGACTGATTGCAACGGCTGCCTTGCGGCCTGCCGCAACGGCTTCGACCGCAGTCGCCGCGCCGGTGACGCAGTCTCCTCCTGCGAAGACGCCCTTCACACTGGTGAGCATGCTTTTCGAGTGTGCGAGAATGTTGCCGCGCTCGAGAGCGATGTTGTTGGGCTCGGATGCCGACGCAGCTTCCTTTCCCCCTTTCAGGCCGGAAAGGTCGGTACGCTGTCCTATAGCGGCAATCACAGAGTCAACTTCCAGCGTGAACTGAGAGCGCGGAATCGGTTCGGGACGCCGGCGTCCGCTTGCATCCGGCTCGCCGAGAGCCATCCTGATGCATTCGATGGCGGAGACTCTGCCATTGTCGCCGATTATGCGGACGGGTGCAGCAAGGAACCGCAGTTTGACTCCTTCTTCCTCGGCCTCTTCAACTTCCCAATCCGTTGCCGGCATTTCCGCGCGCGAGCGACGATAGACAATCGTAACTTCGCCGGCGCCCATGCGAAACGCGACACGAGCTGCATCGATGGCGGTGTTGCCGCCGCCGATTACCGCAACGCGTTTTCCGACATCTACCTTTTGGCCCATTGCTGCAGTTTTGAGAAAGTCGGTTCCCGGAAGCACACCCTCCAGATTCTCACCCTCGACGTTCATCTTCGTGCTTTGGTGAGCGCCGATGGCGAGGAAAACCGCGTTGAAGCCGTTATCAAACAGGCTTCCAATCGTGAAATCCTTTCCGAGAGCCGTGTTCGTCTTTATGACCACGCCCATATCGGTTATGGTCGAAATTTCCTTGTCAAGGATATCCTGTGGCAAGCGGTAGTCCGGGATGCCGTACCGCAGCATACCGCCGGGTTTGGGAAGCGCTTCGAAGATCGTTACCGCATGCCCATCCTTCGCCAGATAATAAGCGGCAGAAAGACCCGCCGGGCCGCCGCCGACAATCGCAATCTTGAACCCGGTGGCGGGCTCTATCATGGGAACGAACTTTTCGTTTCCAAGCATTTCCTGGTCGGCGGCAAACCGCTTCAAGCTGCAGATGGACAAGGGCTCATCCACGAGGTTTCTTCTGCACGCCTGCTCGCAGGGATGCGGGCAAATGCGGCCGATGATTGCGGGCAGGGGAAGCCGTTCCTTAATCAGCTCCACTGCTTCCTTGTACGCTCCTCGCGCGATAAGAGCGAGGTACCCTTGAATGTCAATTCCGGCAGGGCACGCGTTTTGGCAGGGTGCCACGCAATCCCCATAATGCTCTGCCAGCAATTGCCGCAGGGCTTTCTTTCGGGCAGCCACCACTTTGGCGCTGTCGGTCCGGATTTCCATGCCGTCCGCGACCCGCGTGTTGCAGGAGATGACGAGTCCGTGCCCCTCGAGTTCCACCACGCACATCTGGCAGGAACCGATAGGCTCCAGTTGCTCGTCATGGCAGAGTGTGGGAATGCGTATGTTATTTTCCCTGCACACGTCCAGGATTGTGCGGTCGCCGTCCGCCCTTACTTCCTGTCCGTCCAGAATAATCGCGACCTTTGTCGTCTTCTCAGCCGTTACTAGAGACATATACCCTCGCTGTTTAAGCCAAAATAAACCTCACTTGTTGGAGCAACAACCAGTGGTCCACTCTGACGGACGAAGAATAGTTCATTATATTTGGGGTGCTCTTTCTTCGCTCGTCTATGAGGCAGAAACCCGTATACACCACGACGGGGTTGCTGCTAAGCCATTTAAGTATACAACAGAAATGGCTGGCAATGCAAGCGTTTTTGGAGTCTGATGAGCGACGAGCGAGTGCTCACATTTGATGGAATAGCTCGAGTTCTGCTATAATTAAGTGTTTATCCCGGACACATTGTGCGAACACTCTTATGCTGAGAGACAAGATACGAAACTTCTGTATAATCGCGCATATTGACCATGGCAAATCGACGCTCGCAGACCGGATTCTCGAGCTTACGCATGCCGTTCCGGAGAGGTCTATGCGGGAACAGACGCTCGACACCATGGACATCGAGCGCGAGCGTGGCATCACAATAAAAGCCGCGGCCATACGAGTGAATTATCAGGCACTCGACGGGGAGGAGTATTTTCTGAACCTTATCGACACTCCCGGTCATGTGGACTTCTCGTATGAGGTCACTCGCAGCCTCGGCGCCTGCGAAGGGGCGCTGCTTCTTGTTGATGCCTCGCAGGGTGTGCAGGCACAGACGTTGGCCAACGCCTATCTCGCGACGGACCGTAACCTGGAAATCATCCCCGTTATCAATAAAATAGACCTGCAGAATGCCCGTGTCGATGAAGTAAAGCAGCAAATCGCCGACATCATCGGCCTCGCCCCCGACACCGTGCTCCTAACCAGCGCAAAAAATGCAATCGGAATTCGCGAGGTGCTCGAGGCGGTTGTGACACACGTGCCTTCGCCGCGAGGCAACGATGACGCCCCGCTCAAGGCGCTGATATTCGATTCCGTCTATGACTCATATCGGGGCGCAATCGCCTATGTCCGCGTGGTCGACGGTTGCATACGGCCGGGCCAGCAGATAGTCTCGATGGCATCGAACCGCCAGTATGAAGTGGAAGAAGTGGGCATATTCAAGCTGGAGGAAGTGCCGGAATGGCGCAGCTTCCCCGATGAATTCGAAAACAAGCCGTATATACAAAAGCAGCAGTTATACAACTGGGATATAGAAAATCTCACCTGGGAGGACTGGGCTCCGGCTGTTGCAAGGTATTACGGGATTATCAGCCAGATGGATGACGCCATAGGGAAGCTATTGCAGAAGCTGGATGATTTGGGTATATCGGATAATACAATTGTTATATATAGCACCGACCATGGAGACATGTGTGGGGGACACAGGATGATGGACAAGCACTATGTTCTCTATGACGACGTTGTAAGGGTTCCTCTGGTTGTACGCTGGCCAGGGGTTATAAAACCAGGAGCGGTATGCAGCGAATTTGTATACAACTTCCTGGATATTCAACCTACAATCCTTGAAATACTTGGACTTGCGCCGAAGGATTTCTTCCACGGGAGATCCATGCTTCCGCTGCTTAAAGGTGATAAGCCTGATGACTGGCGGAAGGAGGTCGTCTCTACCTATAACGGCCAGCAGTTCGGGTTGTATACACAGAGGATGCTCAGAAATGACAAGTGGAAGTACATATGGAACACTACCGATGTGGATGAGCTTTATGATATGGAAAACGATCCGGATGAACTAAAAAACCTGATTCACGAAGAGATTCATGCCCCGATGGTGGCAGAGTTCAGGAAAAAGCTATATGAAGAGCTTTTGAAAGAC
>QZKI01000126.1 GCA_003598055.1 Candidatus Abyssobacteria bacterium SURF_17
ACCAGCCGAGGCGCGCACCACTGATTGGGTCCGCCGTTGGGAGTTTGTATTGATCTTCCCCAGCGCCGCGAGGAGCTTCATACACGACGAAGTTCTCGACGAAGAAGAAAAACACCAGCGCGGCAGCCGACACAATGCCTATGCTGATTGCAAACTCACTCCACGACGGGAAATATGCCGAGCCAGTTGTGGAAATGGTAGCCAGGCCGCTGACATCAATCCGGTTGAGCACAAATCCGAAGACCGCCAAACCGGCCGCGGTCGCGAGGCCTGCCGTGCTCTGCCTGACCTTGGGAGAGCCGAACAGAGTGGCAGGAAGAATCGCGCTGATTAACAGCTCAAACAGAAACAGGTTGCTCTCCCATGAGCCGTTGAACAGGAGGGGAAGTTTGCCGCTGAACGCGAGGTCGCCAAGTTTGAGCAGCGCATAAATTCCAAGGACATACGCGGCGGCCTTCGCGAGACCGCTGAGCAGGTCTTTCTCCAGATGCTTCTTGTACAGCCATGAGCTGACAAGGGATTCAACCATGACCATGCTCAGCCCAAGCCCGATCGCCGATACAAAGAACAGAATCGGCAGAATGGAAGAGTACCAGAGTGGATGCACCCGATACGGCATGATGAGAAACAGCGTGCCGAGGGATGACTGGTGCAACGTAGAAAGAATGATGCCAAATATCACGAGCGGCAGCGTCAACGCTTTCAGTATCTTGTAAAGCGTCTGGAACAGGGGCGCCCGGAAACGTTCGAGCACAACCGGGGCGAACTCCAAGCCGAGCACGGTGAAGTAGAGCATGACGCACCATGCTACCTCGAACAGCGCCGAGTGATGTTGCCAGAAGAACATCGGCCGCCAGATGTTCCACGGTATCCCGATGTCAAACATCAACCCGCCGACGACCGCAGCATACCCCAAAAATGCGGTGAGCACCGCCGGCCTTACAATGGGGCGATACTTTTCCAGATGGAAGATGTACACGGAGGCAGCCATAACAAAGCCGCCCGCTGCCAGGGCAACCCCTCCGAGCACGTCGAATCCGATCCACAGCCCCCAGGGAGTCGTATCGGTCAGCGCGGTGACCGTACCGAGTCCCTTCAGGAACCGGAACACGGTCACGGTTGCAGCGATTCCCACGAAGAACCACAATATGGCTTTGACGAATTTCAGTCTTATCATTTCTTCGCCTCTGGATTATCTTTCCCTGTTTCTGTGTCGGATGTTGACTCATTGGCAGGTGGCGTAGTTTCGCCCGCTGCCTCGGCCTGCAATTGCATGCGTCGGTCTATGACCCAGTAGACGCCGTACATGAGCGCGCCCACTCCGAAGAACACGGCCGGCACCTTGTTGAGATACGCCCATGTCCTGAGGGGGAGCGGCTCCTTATCCATTTCCTTTTTCCAGCCAAGGAAATCGAGATCGACGTCGGATACATAGAGCACCGAAGTGCCTCCGACCTCGTGCTCGCCGAACACCTTGTTTATGTAAAGGTTCGGTTTTTCTCCGATTCTCTGATGTGCGAGCGCAAGCAGGTCATCGCGATTCCCGTAGATAGTCGCCTTGGTCGGACACGCAGTAACACATGCAGGCTCTTTGAGCTCGCCGCTCATTATCTTGTCGTAGCACATGATGCACTTGCGCACGTACGGCACCGATTCCGCCCACGTGTAGCGCGGAATACCATAGGGACAGGCCATCATGCAATACCGACATCCCATGCATATCTTGGAGTTGTAGACAACGGGACCTTCCGGCGTCTTGTGCATCGCTCCAACGGGGCACACCGACGCGCATGCCGGCTCGAGGCAATGGCGGCACTGCTTCCGCACGTAATGCTTCTGAGGACGAGAAATGATTGTCGTCCAGCGGTTGGCCGACAGGTCGTCAATCTTGCGCTGCCAGCGCCACGGTTTGTCATCGCCCGTGTTGTTCGTCTTCTTGCATGCGTTGACACACTCTTCGCATCCGATGCACATCGTGACATCTGTCAAAATGCTCATCTGTTTCATATCGGCACGTTCTCTTTCTTTAATGCGATGGTGACGTCACGGCCCGATTCCGCCGGGAAGTGCCATCCGACTTCCGAGACCAGTTGCGTGGTCGGAAGAAGCACGATATGGCCAAGCTTCGTGAACGGAATCAGGGCGAAAATCACATTGGCGCCCATCACATGAATAAACATGACGGCGTTGTACGCTGTCGGGTCCCACACAGAATGCATCGCAAGGAAGCCCGTGACGAACGGAATCGCGATGATAACCGGAAGCAGAATGTCCTGCGCCCGGCTAATTCGTCTCGATTCCCGGTTGCCCAGCCGCCCGGCCAACAATCCTATCGCGGCGGCAATGGTGATGAGTGTCAGGATATCGGCCAGAAGGTGCGGGATCGACGGCCATGATATCCCCAAACCCCGCTTCCAGAGTTCAATGTGGGGAAGCAAGAAAATGGGCGTGAGAATAAGCCCGACGTGGAACACCACCGATGCAATGCTGTACCATGGGCGGTTGTTCAACTTCTTGAACGGGAACAACCACAGCAGCGTGCTATGGAACACCATCTTGTACGGGATTTTCTTGTCACCGGCGCGGTAAAGCGCCTGGACGATTCCCGCAACCGTCAGAACCAAATGACGGATGAGGCCGAGAACCATCAGCACGAAGGCAAACTTGAATGCGGGACCGCGCGCCCATTCTAACCACTGTTCCATGGTCTCTTATTCCTCTCCTTCTTTGCCTGTCTTATCTACAGGGGTTATCCCATAGGCCTCGAGGTCGAGCGCCTTCAACACAAGGTCATGCAGACCCACAACCTCCATGTCGTGCAACCCATTGTCTTCGCACACCTCGCGGAGCTGCTTCTTGCAGTTCGCGCATGGGGCGACGATGTACTTCGCGCCGGTCGCCTTGAGCTGCTCGGCCTTCTTGCGGCCTCCGATGCCCGTGCGGAATGCGCGAATCTCATCGATCGACACCGTCCCGCCTCCGCCGCCGCAGCAGATGTTCATCTGGCCGCTCGGGACCATGTCAACGAAATCCTTGCAGATGGCCTCAAGGATTTCGCGCGGCTGGTTGATAATCCACTTCGAGCGCGCGATGTTGCAGGGGTCGTGGTAGGTGACTCTTTCAGAAATGGCGCCCGCTTTCACTTTCAGCCTTCCGTCGAGGAGCGCCTTGTGCGAGTATTCCATGATGTTGATGACCGGCGGCGCGTTCTTCCCTCCGCAGAACGTCGGAATGAAGGCCTTCGCCGAACGTGAGGCGTGGCCGCACTCGCCGATGAGGATTTTCTTTGCCTTGAGACGCTTGAGCTCAGCCGCCTCTTTGCTCACGATGCGGCAGAGCAATGCGTCGCTGTAGAACAACCCGTAATTGATGCCGTCGTAATAGCCGGTGCCAATGGTCCACGAGCCGCCGGTCAGGTGCATGACCGCCGCGTTGCCCATGAGCGTATCCGGCTCGAGCAAATAGTCGCTGACCGCGGGGAAGAACACATGTTCTGCTCCCTCGACATCCATCGGGAACTTCGCTGGCAAGTTGTAGTTTTCTATGAGCTCTTCTTCCAAAAACTCACACGTGTCTTTCAAAGCCACCACCGGGATGGCCGACGTGTTGCCCGTCTTTCCCTGAAGCTGCTCGCGCGTGGCAACGACGAGAGCCTTCGGCACAACGCCGATTTCCGCCAGAATCCAGCGTGCGAGGTGGGTCATCAGCCCGTGGTCCACCCCCATGGGACAAGCGAACTTGCACCTGCGGCACGCAGTGCAGCGATACACCGCCTCGGCCATTTCATCGATGTAGTCATCGGTCAGCATGAATCCGTTATGCAGCCTCGAACGAACCATGCCTCCCAGAGTGAAGTACCGACGATACACTCTGAACAACAACTCGGAGCGGTAACACGGAACATCCCTCGGGTCGCCGCTTTGGTCAAACACTTGACAGATACCGGCGCATCGGGCACACTTGGTGCTCGTGCGCGTGTATGTGTCGAGGACGAATCCGTAGTTGCTGTGTTTGAGAATAGCAGCGAAGGCTTCGAGGAACTTCCGCGGCCGTTCCGTCTCTTCATACGGCTCGACATAGTAAGGGTATTTTCTCATGGCTTATTCCTGATTCTCCCGGGGTGGTTTAGACAGGTTTCTGCCTCTCTCATAAGGCAAGAGCCGCGCCAATCCGTAAATGCCGAAAGCTCAATCAGGGGAAAAGGATGCTGTAGCCGGTTCTGTAAGCACGTTGTAACCATTAATATGAGAACGGGTTAGAAGAGTACAATGACACGTCGCGCGCGTAGTCGGAACGACTGCTCTCCGGGCACTGCGACAGTGATTTGGAATAGCGTCTTACGTTCCATATGCGTGACATGTCTCATGATATATGTTGTATTTTTGGAACACATATGTTACAATATGAATAACCCCTGGGGACTGTCCCCGTCGTTTGGAACTGTGAATCCGTCCGACGGTCTTGTAGGGGCGACCCGGCGGGTCGCCCTTACAAAAAGGCGATAGAATACGTTCCTAAGTCGTTTGGGACTGTCCCCATCTCTTGCAGAAACAGTGAGGAGAGAACTCAAAGGGGACTGTCTCGTCGTCTGGGACTGTCCCCATCTCAGTGACAGAGAGGAGAGAGATGGCTCAGAGAGAACTCGATAATAGGTTTTTCCCGCTCATCTTCGATACGATTTCCCACGGCATCTTCACCATCGATGCCGATGGGAGAATCACTTCCTTCAACCGAACGGCCGAGGATTTGACCGGGTACAGCAAGGAGGAAGTGCTCGGTCAGCCATGCCACCAGATTTTTCAGGCGGACTTTTGTGAGTTGGATTGTCCGCTGAAGAGGAGCATCAAGACCGGCGAGAGAAGCGAAGCGGTCGAGGTGACCGTCCTCAGGAAGGACGGGCGACGGCTGCCAATCGCCATATCCACGGCCGCTCTGGTGGACGCGGACGGGCGGGTAATGGGCGGTGTGGAGATGTTCCGTGACCTGTCCGCCGTGGCAGAGCTCAGGAAGCGTCTGATGGGCTCGTATGTTTTCGAGGACATCGTGAGCAAGAGCCCGTCGATGCACAGGATATTCGAGCTCATTCCGCTCGCCGCGAACAGCCAGAGCCACGTAATCATAGAAGGCGAGACGGGCACGGGGAAGGAACTGGTCGCACGCGCAATACACAACCTGAGTGTCCGGCGAAACAAGCCGTTTGTGGCCGTAAACTGCGCCGCACTGCCGGACCAACTCCTCGAATCGGAACTGTTCGGATACAAGAAGGGTGCGTTCACCGATGCGAAGAAGGATAAGCCCGGCCGCTTTACGATGGCGGAGGGCGGAACGATTCTGCTCGATGAGATCGGCGATATCTCGCCCGCGATGCAGGTGAAGCTTCTGCGCGTGCTCGAGGTTAAGGAATACACTCCACTGGGGACGAATCAATCGGTCAAGGCGGATGTTCGAGTGATTGCCTCAACGAACAGGAACCTTGCCCGTGAGGTGCAGAAAAAGCGCTTCCGCGCCGACCTCTATTTCCGGCTGAATGTCGTCCGCATCGTGCTTCCCCCACTTTCGGAGCGCCGCGAGGACATTCCATTGCTTGTCAACCACTTCATCGAACGATTCAACGCGCTCCAAGGACGCCGAATCGTACGGTGCTCGGAGCGCGTGATGGCCGCCCTCATGGGGTATTCGTTTCAGGGAAATGTGCGTGAGCTTGAGAATGCCATCGAGCACGCATTCGTCGTGTGCATCGGAGATACGATTCAACTCGAGGACCTCCCGAGCCACATTGTGGCTGCGGTGACCGAATCGCATGTATCTGCGAAAACTCGACTGCGTCCGCTCGACAACGCCGAGGCCGAAACCATCCGAACCGTTCTCAGCAAGCACTTCGGCAACCGCAACCGTGCCGCGGCCGAACTGGGCATCTCGCGCAACACCCTCTGGCGCAAAATGAAACGCTACGGCATCGAGTAGGCGAAAGTAACAAGACGAAAGTCGAAAGAAACGATGAATGTGTTCGACGGTCGAATATAAAATGTACGTGCACGGCGCGCCGTGCACGTACAGTCGCCAAGAATCCCTTTCTTTGTAGGGGCGCAGCATGCTGCGCCCGCAGAATCGCAGTTGTTGGACAGCCTGATGACGGAGGATTTCGGAACTGGGCAAATGGTGAAAGGAAGCCGCGCGATGCGCAGTTTCGGGTTTCGGATTCCGGGAACGGCACAGAATATCAACCGCGGAGGACGCTGAGTAACGCGGAGTGATGCCACTTTCCCCGATTTCCTCTGCGGCTCTTTGCGCTCTTCGCGCCTCGGGTCTGCGACCCTTTGCGGTGAAAAGAGCTTGCTTTGGAGAGTGATGATTTTCATTTGTGCCATTCGTTCGTGTAATTCGTGTAATTCGTGTTCCCAAATGCTTTTCTTCTCTTCTTCTGAGAATCAGCGTGAATCAGCATAATCTGCGGATCCCTGTTTCTCTTTTGGTTGCGGCCCGCGCCCTTTGTGACTTTGTGGTGAAAGAAAACTTCGGACGGCGGTGTTAATCCCATGCTCGATTTCGGCATAAGCCCAAAAAAACAATCCGACCTCCAAAAGAAAATGGAAGAACTCGGAATACACGAGAGCGATTTCATCGAGAAATTCATTCGCTCGCGCGGCGCCGGCGGCCAGAACGTAAACAAAGTCGCCACGTGCGTGTATCTCAAACACTTGCCCACCGGCCTCGAAGTGAAAGTGCAGCGCGAACGCTCGCAGGCGCTCAACCGCTTCCTCGCCCGACGCCTGCTCCTCGAGAAAATCGAGCGCAAGCTCACCGGTGCCGCCACCAAAGCCCAACAAGAACGCGAAAAAATCCGCCGCCAGAAACGCCGCCGTTCCCAACGCGCCAAAGAAAAAATTCTCCGCTCCAAAAAACTCCAATCCGAAAAGAAGAAGCTCCGCTCCCCCATCCCACCCGAAGAATAGCCTTCCCTTCAAGCCCTTGGAACACGAATGAAACGAATGGAACGAATGCCACGAATATCTTCAACCGTAAACCAGAAACCAATTCTCCGGAACCACGGATTCACACGGATGAACACGGATTGAGAACCTGGAACCCCGAACTCGGAACCCGAGACTCGGAACCATTTTTTCACCACGGGGGACACGGGGCAACACGGGGAACAACCCAATTCATCCACCAACGCACGAAAGCGCACCGCAATCCAAAGTCTAAAATCGGTTAAACCGCCGATGAGCGCGAATAAACGCCAATGAAAACAAGAAAGCATATCCATCCACAGAAGTTCATGAAAGTCGGCGAAGCCTTTCATTCTTCAACCCGAAACCAGAGACCAGAAACAAGAAACCATTTTGATCAACCGCCGATGAACGCTAATGAACGCGAATTCTTGACCTCCAGACTCAGGACTATCTTACCATCCGCAGATTGCGCAGATTCGCACGGATTCACCAACCAGAGACCGGAAACGAGAAACCAGAAACCAATTTGTTCAACCGCAGATTTCACTGATTCCCCCAGATTCCTTGCCTCTGCGTGCTCTGTGCCTCTGCGGTGAGCAACTGATGGTTTTGTCCTTGATTAGTTAAATCGCACATGATATTATTAACTTACTTCAACGCTTCACGCGAAGCACATTCCCGAAACTCCAAAGATTCTGCAGCGACTACGCAATTAGGCAGGGGATATGGGGATTAACCTTCCAGGGGGCGAGTATTAAGGGCTACGCGCCCGAGCAGCCCAGTCATGGAAGAAATTCATGGCGCATAGTTCCGACAAACACAGGGTGCTTCTCTTTGGACAGAAAGTCTTTGGTCCAGTGAAGCTTGACCTATGTGTCGATTATTGTGCTATCCAGCTTCTCTCATATCCCCACGAATATGCCAACCTCGGTCGCCTCGCTCAGTATGATCTTGTAATACTGGACTATTCTGCGTTTACCACCAATGGAAACACGGACAAGCCAAGGCAAGAGATCTTCTTGAAACTCATGGTGGAGGCATTGGACAAAGGGACTGCGTTTTGCATTCTGCATTATGACGAGACAGTCCCCGGCGAGCAGAGGTACAACTATGACTACGGAGAAATGAACATCCATGAATTCCAGGGATGCTTCCAATCGCAGATAGGGTTCCGTTGGCTGGCGCCGCTCGCTATTCGGCCATTCAGATCCCCGAGTCCGATTATCTATTCGCGACTCAAGCGAAGCGAATTCCAACTTTACCGTGACTGTTGGGGCGCATCAAGGAACTACTTTGCGACATATGGAGAGGGAGAATTCGGTGACATAATAATCGGACATCGTGATAACTCTGCTCTGGGTTTTGCAGTCCCACGTCAGGATGGGAGAATCATATATCTTCCATGCCAGAGAGATTTCGAACGAAAAGATGACATGACGGAGTGTCTACAGACTCTAATTGGCAGTCTGGTTACATATCTGGCACAGACCGCCCTGGAGGTCCCGGAATGGGCGGAGACACCAATATTCACACGAGAAAGCGAGATTCAGAAGAACTTGACTGAAATGCAAGTAAAGATAGAATGGCTAGAAGCCCAGTTAAAGCCGTACAGAACGGCAAAAAGGCTTGCATTTCTCAGTCAATATGATTTCGAGAACGCTGTGCCCGACTTTTTCGGCAGCCACGTCGATATCCCCATCTTAAGAGAAGAAAGGTATGCTGAAGACTTTTGGCTTCTCGACCAGAATTCAAAGAAGCTTGTGATAGCCGAGTCGAAGAGCACTGTCGGAGGAATTGGCAAGGGCGCCGTGTACCAACTATATAATCATAGAGAAAGCAACGGACTGGACAAGAACTTTCCGGCTCTCCTGGTGGTGAACACACACCTGAAAGCTACCTCATGGAATAAGAAGCTGAAACCAATAGACCCACAAGCTTATGAGACGGCGGCGGACAATAATATCCTTATTATACGAGTGGAGGACCTACTTTTCTTTTGGAACGCGATTACCGAAGGAAAAAAGACAAAAGATGACTTTCTCTCTTTGCTACTTAATAAGAGGGGCTGGCTAGAGGTTAGACAAGATGGGAGCTTCGAAATTCATTCCAATATGCCCAAAACATGAAGGAGGTGAACCATTTCTATGGAAGTTGGTACCGGATTAGCATTACTTGGGTCTGCCCAACTTATCGAAAAGCTACTCGGCCCAACTGCGGAATATATCGGCGCTGGAGTCAAGAATTGGGCCGAAAAAAGAACGCAAAACGTGAAAAGGATTTTTTCTATTGCTGCAAGGAAACTCGGCGGTAGGATAGAAAGTGAGGGTGCCGTTCCGCCCAAGGTCTTGAAAGGCGTTCTTGACGAGGGTTCGTTTTGTGATGATTCTCTGACAGCTGAATATTTCGGCGGAGTTCTCGCCTCCTCCAGAAGCGGGATAACGCGAGACGACAGAGGAGCTTCATTCATTGCGCTGATAGGTACATTAACAACATATCAGGTAAGAGCGCACTACCTTTTCTACTATATCCTGAAGAAGCTTTTCAATGGGGCCGGTATCAATGTAGGAACAAGCGAAGGTAGGGCAAAGATGGAAACATACGTGCCCTTTGACCAATTCGTAGTCGCAATGGATTTTATACAAGAGGAGCGAGTTAACACTCTTATGCCACACGTAATGTTCGGTCTGCATAAGGAAAGGCTCATTGATGACACATTTAGTTTTGGATCCACTAGGCGTATGCAGGAAAGATTTCCCCCGGCACAGAAGCCGGGTATCCTTTTTGCTCCGACTCCTCCGGGAGTAGAACTATTTCTATGGGCGCACGGAAGGTCTGACTTACATGTTAAGGATTTCTTCCAACCGGCACAGGTGTTTGAAATAGTAACTGATATAACTATTCCAACTGATTGCCAAAAAACTCACATGTGAGAATGTACTTAGACGACTCCTCTTCGGTTTGGCGTCGGTGAGCCGTGCGTATCCCAGGCAAGCCACAATCTAAGCTACAGAATGAGCCGCGATTCCTGCGCAGCAAAAACAACCAACGCCGTCAGACGCGCATCGGCCTTGTCAAAAAGAAGCAGAGGGGTCAGGTCTACACCTTGCACAACGCCAACACGTCTTTCAAGACAGTCGTGGCTATC
Source organism: Candidatus Abyssobacteria bacterium SURF_17 (assembly GCA_003598055.1). Classification (GTDB taxonomy): domain Bacteria; phylum Abyssobacteria; class SURF-5; order SURF-5; family SURF-5; genus SURF-17. The sequence continues at coordinate 10,099 of QZKI01000126.1, forward strand.
TTCATTCTGCATTACAATCCCAAACCATGAATCCCATGCCTTCATAGACTCCACGCCCCTCGTTCTAAATCCGTACTACTCCATTGTATTTTCTTTAGTTTCTGTCGTGATTCTTGAGAAATCTTTGCTTAACTCATTGTCATTACCATGGATTCCCGCCTCCGCGGGAATGACAAAGGGAGAATCTGTTCGTTCGTGTAATTCGCGTAATTCGTGTTCCAAACTGCTTCCTTTCTTCTTTCCTCTTTTTCCAAATCCGCGTTTATCGGCGTTCATTAGCGGTTCCCATTTCTTCTTTTTCCTTTTGGTTGCGGCTATGCCGCGCTGTCCTAATCCGTGCTAATCCGTGGCTCCCGGAAGTAGTTCCCGGTTCTTGGTTCCTTCTGTTCGGCTTCCATTTGTAATTCGTGTGGTTCGTGTAATTCGTGGTCAATAGATTTCTTCGTGTCTTTGTGTCTTCGCAGTTAGCGCTCTTCTCAAATCCGTGAAACCCGTGAAATCCGTGGTTCCCCTCTTCGCTTTTATCTGTTCCCCGTGCCTCCCCGTGTCCCTCGTGGTGAAAATCGGTTTCTGCTTTCTTGTTTCGTGTCCTCAATCCTCGTCCATCCCTGTCCATTCTGTCCATCGTGTCCATTCATTCGTGTAATTCGTGTAATTCGTGTTCCAAAATCTTTTGTTTCTTTAGGTTCATTCGTCTCATTCGTACCCCATTCGTCCCATTCGTGTTCCAAGAGTTCCTTGGTTTTTGGTTCGCGGCTACGTCTCCTCTGCGGTCCTCGGCGCCCTCTGCGGTTGAGATTCCTTTTTTGTTAACAAAAAGTTCCTTGACCCATCTCCCCCAATCATTCATCATGAATACAAGATGGGTTCAAAGTTCAAGGTTTTGAGAATCCGTGTGCATCCGTGTGCATCCGTGGTTTCCATCGCGCTTGTCTTTATTCGCGTAATTGGCGTAATTCGTGGTCAATAAAAAGTTCTCGGTTTCTACTTCCGAGTATCCGGTCGTTAATCCGTGGTATCCGTGGCTCCAGACTGCGGTGGAAAGGACATTCGTGGAAATCATCAGGATTCGTAATATTCGTGTTCCAAAGGATTCTCTGATTCCGGAGACTATCATGACTTTAGGCAACATTCTCCAACAACTCCAACACATCGGCGCCAACCCCCACCGGAACGGCAACGGATGGGTAGCCCGCTGCCCCGCCCACAATGACACCCAATCCGCCCTCTCCATCAAAGATGACGACAACGCCAACTGCCGCCTCGAATGTTCCGCCGGCTGCTCGCGCGACTCGATCATAGACGCACTCCGTGCGCCCAACACAATTGTGAACGACTGTAGCGGCGCACGGCCGTGCGCCACTACACAAGCCGCCGATTCCGCCACGACTGACCAACCCGATAAACAAGCCAGTGCCGCTGCCCCCAAGACAGCCACCGGCAAGAAGCAATCCTACGGTCTCAACGACCTCTATCACGCGCGCCGCATTGTCCAGGTGCACGGGGCCGACATCCGCCATTGCCGCAAACTCGGAGGCTTCTTCGTCTGGGACGGCACGCGATGGTTTCGCGACGAAACCGGAAACGTATGGCGCTGGGCCATCCACACCGCATGGACCGCATACCGCGAGTCCTTGCACAACCCCTCTCCGTATCCGCATGCCCGCCTCAAAAAATGGGTCGAGCGTGCAGAATGCAGCAAAAGCATCCAACATGCCCTCAAACAGTTGCAGGCACAACCCGAAGTCATTGCCACACCCGACTCATTCGACCGCGACCCCTGGCTCCTCAACGTGACCAACGGCACAATCGACCTGCGAACCGGCACATTAAGCCCGCATCGCAGAGAGGACCTAATCACCAAAATCGCACCCGTCACCTTCGACCCCGACTGCCCGCTGCCCCACCTGTGGCAATCCTTCCTCTCTCAAATCTTCGAAGGCAACCAGCGCCTCACCGCCTTCGTTCAGCGCGCCTGCGGCTACGCCCTCACCGGCTCCGTCAGCGAACAAAAGCTCTTTTTCCTCCACGGCCCGGGCGCCAACGGCAAGACCACCTTCCTCAATACCCTCATGTCCCTCATGGGCGCTTACGCCAGACGCCTCCCCTCCAGCCTGCTCCTCGCTTCCACACGCGATTCGCATCCCACTCGCTTCGCCGACCTCAAAGGATGCAGGCTCGCCGTCACCTCCGAAGTCGAGTTCGGCAAACAACTCGCCGAGGCCGCAATGAAGGAAATCACCGGCGGCGACCGATTGACCGCCCGCCGTATGCGACAGGACTACTTCCAGTTCCAGCCCACCCACAAAATCTTCATGTGCGGCAACCATCTCCCCATCGTCCGCGGCACAGACCACGCCCTCTGGCGACGTATCAACCTCATACCCTTCAATGTCATCATCCCCGAAGAACAGCAGGACAAAGACCTTCCCGAAAAACTCCGGGCCGAAGCATCCGGAATCCTCAACTGGCTCGTCACCGGCTGCCTCGAATGGCAGAAACATGGACTCTCCGAACCTCCCGAGGTCCTCACTGCCACACGCGCTTACCGCACCGACATGGACACCCTCAGCGATTTTCTCAACGAACGCTGCGTCCTCGAACCCAACGCATGCGAAAAGGCTGCCGACCTCAACCACGCTTTCAGGGAATGGTGCGACAAGAACGGCGAGCGAACAATGAGCGCGTACGCATTCGGCCTTCAACTCAAAGAGCGCGGCTTCCACCAAGACCGAACAAGGTCCGCAAGAATCTGGAAAGGATTACGCCTCAAGGGAACGAGCACACAGCCATCATGACAAAGAAAAGAACAAAACCGACCGCTCGGTTCGCTGTCTTATATACGGGTAACACGAAAATGGCCCTTAACGCGTCACCGCGTCACCAAAGCAAATAACATAGATTCCCGCCTGCGCGGAATGACGTTTATAGACCTTGTCTCAATGGTTTTTTCTCTTTAATCCGTGTAATCCGTACTACTCCATTGCATTTTCTTTAATTTCTGTCGTGATTCTCAAAAGCATAGCGTCGTAAGCCTTTGGTGTAAAATGGATTCCCGCTTTCGCGGGAATGACAAAAAGAAACACTTTTTCGTGTAATTCGTGTAATTCGTGTTCCAAAGTTTCTTCTTCTTGGTTGCGGCTATGCTGCGCCGTGAAATCCGTGGTTATGGTCTTGTCTCTATTCGTGCGATTCGCACAATTCGTGACATTCGTGTTCCAAAAAGAAGTTTCTGGTTTCTTGTCTCTGGTTTCGGGTTCTGAATCCGTGTAATCCGTGAAATCCGTGATAATTATTAGAGGCGGCCTCGTTGGCAGTATGATAGCTGCCAGCGCGCAGCATACGGTAGGGGCAAGCAATCGGGCT
>QZKI01000122.1 GCA_003598055.1 Candidatus Abyssobacteria bacterium SURF_17
GAAGCAATCTCTGTGTGTATGTTCAATGCTACCAATGAGATTGCTTCGGTCGCTTCGCTCCCTCGCAATGACCCAACGGTGGCCAGTTTCTTAGGAGGAGCGCAGGGTCGCAGACCCGAGGGTCATAGACCCGTGCGACGAAGCCATCTATTGATCATAATGGAGATTGCTTCGCTCTGCTCGCAATGACTGCGCTCTGGAAGCCCGACAGACATTCGAGAAAATAATAGTGGGCAATGCAGATTGAATCAGTGAAAATCAGCGAAATCTTCGGATAAGGGACGAATAAGATTTATCCCCCTCCTTCCGTGTACGGGAAAGAGGGGGATTCTCATCTGGGCTTATGTGCGGTTAGGCGAAGTGCTGAATCAATACTTCCCGAGCACCGCCTTTGCGCCTGCGAGCGAGAGCACCTCGTTGCAGCCGTCCTCGACGAGTGATGCGCGCGCGTCGCGGAAAATCTTCTCTATCGTGTATTCCTTGCTGAGGCCGTAGCCGCCGAAGAGCTGAACGGCATCGTTCGCGACCTCGAACGCAATCTGCGTGCAGTGCACCTTCGAGGCTATCGAAAGCTCGACTGCCGGTGGAAGTGTCTGCTGATTGTATATCATCGCAGCCCGCGAGAGCGCCCGCGCCGACTCGACCTTCCTGAACATCTCGAACAGTTTCTGCTGTATCCATTGATGTTCGCACAGCGGCTTGCCGCCCTGAATGCGGACCTTGCAGTAGTCGAGCGCTTCCTCGAACGCGGCCCGGGCGGTTCCGGTGAATATCGCGCCCATCGCCGCGTTGGCGCCCGCGAGCGTCATGTGCATCGCCATCGGGTACATATCCGGCTGCACGATCATGTAATTCTGCGGGATGCGGACTCCATCGAACGTGATTTCGCCCTGATTCAGCGCGCGCTGGCCGATCTTGTCGAGCGAGCGCCCCTTCGAGACGCCGGGCGCATTCAGCGGAATAATGGCCACGCCGCCGCCGTTCATTCCGCGCGAGGAGTCAATCGTGAGGAACGTGAGCGCGTGCGTCGCAATGATGCCGTTCGACACCCACGACGACTTCTGGCCGTTAATCACCCATTGGTCGCCGTCGAGCTTCGCGGTCGTGGTGAACGAGATGTTCTTGTTCTGGAATTCTTCTGTGCCGACGACGAGCGAGTCCGACCCATGCTCCGGCTCGGTGATTGCCCAACAGCCGACGTACTTCGCCTGCTTGTCCTCGACGAACGGCTTCACCACGTTCTTTATGAGGTCGTCATCCATGCTGTTGGCAGCGGTCGAGAATGGAAACGATGATACGCCGATTGCGATTGCGAAATCCGCGCTTGCCCAGCCCATCTCCTCGAGGAAAATGTGCGCCTCGAGCGGCCCAAACCCCATCCCGCCGTGTTCCTCCAGAATCGTCGCCGTGTGATACCCGAGCTCATATGCCTTTCGCATCGTTTCCCAGAAGATGGAGCCCTTCTTGATGACGTCCTCCGGGTCAGCAAGCTTGTCGAGCTTCACGCTCGCGGGTCGCAACACCTCCTTACAGAACTTGTGGATGCTCTCCTTCAAGGCTGCCTGTTCGTCGGTCATCGCCAGATTTGTTTCCGTGTAACGAGGCATTGCTGACTCCTTTCACCGAAATGGCTCGGCATGTGCGGGTGAACACGTTCGAGAGGCGTAGGGCTCACATTGTAAGCATTGATGCGAAAAATGGGGATACAACCTGCATGATTATAATGACCCCAAAAACAAAATGTCAAGCCAGGGAATCCGCAGATTCCGCTGGCTTGCGCCGATTTCGATTCGAAACCGGAACATCGAAGCCACAAAGGTCGAAAGGCGGAGAAACCACGGGACCAAAGGTCGAAGACAGGAGGCCAAAGCGGAAACGCAGGTAATGCCTCTTGCAGTCAAGAATCAGAGATTTGAGGCTGCGGGGACAGTCCCCTTTGTCCCCCGAGATGCTATTGCTCAACCTCCAGTTCCGCCTTGCAGTCGGGGCATCTTCGCGCGCCGCGAATGGCGACTGAGCCACATTCTTTGCAGGTGAAGCGCGCCATCTCCCATTCGATCCATTTCTCGGTTCCGACATCACGACGCTTCTTCGCGCCGCTCTTCATGAAGTTTTTGGCAGGCTCGAAGGGGAAGTTTTCGACATGGTCGCACGGGAAATCGCCGCACTCGAAACACCCGGCAAGGTTCTTCTCGATTGCGCAGTTCCGTATGGCACACGCGCTGCAGAATCCAATCAGGACATTCGAGAGGCATCCCTCGCAGATGATGTCCTTTGGCTCGATTCCGTAGAGGTTGCCGAGCTTTTCCTTCAGTTTCTGGTCGTTCGTCTTGTAAGCCCGATACAGTCCGCACACGCCGCAATACATGCTGCACGGCGCTGCAAGTTTATCTGCTCCGTCCATATCGTCCTCCTTTGCGGCCGGTCAAAGAGTCTCAGCCGCTTCCGCTGATGCGCTTCTTCTGCTCTTCCGTTTTCCCCTCACTCCTCAGTCTCTTGAGAATATCGGCATAAATCCGGAGTTGCACCTGGTCGAGAACCCATTTCGCCCCGAAGATAAGCCCGAGCGCGATGAATTGAATAAAGTACCGGTGCGCGAAAAAGGAAATCCCTATGGCTGCCAGCCCGAGCACCGCCCAGACGTGTGTGCGAATGAGGCCCGTGACGGCTGTGCTACGGGCACGAATCAATCCGAATATTTTCTTCGGCGGAGCTATTGCAGAGCCGCAGTTCGGGCAGTAGTTGCTCGCGGCCGGAATCTGTTGGCGGCACGAGATGCACAGCAACGTGTGGCTTGGCCGTTTCAGTTGAGCGCCGCAGCCTGAGCAAACCAGCGAGCCCGGCTCGTTCTCTTCGCCGCATATGCCGCATCTCACTCGCTGCTCGCGTAGCTTTGTCTTTATGAGGTTAAGCGTTCTCCTCCGAGTGGCTTCATCCGGCTCCAGCAAGTCATCCGCGATTTCATCGGGTTCAGCCGAATCGTATTCGATCATGGTCATTTCCTGAATCTGGATGAGGGCATCCCTGCACAAGCGGCAGCTCGATAGGTGTTCTTCGGTGGTGACACGCTGTTGGGCGGGCAGCAGGCCTTCCAGATAGTCAGCCAGCACAAGCGGCGGCGGACAGCCATGCGCACCCGTCTGCTCGTCGGATTCAATAAGCGCGCTTCGGGCAAGAACGTCAAGACGCCTGAGCAACTCGACGTTTTGCGCGCAGCGCCGGCATGAGCGGACATGCTTGTCGATTGAGCTCGCGCTCGGTGCGTCCGCATGTGAGCCTGCATACTCGCTGAGGTCCTTAAGCGAGGGATGCCGTTTCAGCATGTCTCACGTCCGTCACGGTACGTCATTTCATGGGAACCTATCATACCTTGCTTGCCTTCTTCATGCGACGCAACAGTTTCTTCCGAATGCGGAACAATCGGCTCGAAACCGTGTTTATCGGCGTGTTCGAGAGTCTGGCTATCTCGCGGTACTTCAACCCGTGCACGTAATACCACTTCACCAGGAGCTGTTCGTGAGGGCTGAGCTGGTTGACCGCTTTTCCCACTTCGTGAGCCAGCTCGGTTTCTCCCGCAGAAGAAGGATGATATGCAGCATCCTGACCAACCAGATACGAGTGCGCGGCGGTCGTGCGTTTGATGCGCTCCTTGGCACGCACGAAATCCACGGTCTTGTGAATCGCAATCGCGCACAGCCATGGTTCTATCCGGTTGCGGTCCCTGATAACGGTAAGCGCGCGACAGCCGTCGTCGAGAAGGTCCTCGAAGACTTCCTGAAAGATGTCGTCGGCGTCGGACTTTGCGTCTGCACAGCCGACAGCAAACAGCTTTCGGACCACCGTCCCATACACGAGACGGCCATAGCGTCGGATAAATTCGTCCCATGCATCCTCATCCTGCCGGATGCATCTATCTATGAGCGCACCGGGCGTGAGGGACGCCAGAGGAATGTCCGCATGCGTCCTCCTGCCTGCTGATAAACGCTGGGCCAATTCCTTTCCTCCCCCACGGGTACAGATGATACGCAACTTCCCATTGCAGCCGCTTCTGCTACCACAAAAACATCTTATCAGACAAATCAAGAGTTGTCCATGAGATCCCAAGGGCGGTCCCAGATTACCGTCCTGCGACAGAAGAAGGGGGACAGGTCTTGGCCTATTTGTGTATGCTTCTTGTTGCCGTATCGCAACAATGAGATCGTCAACATTGCGACCCCGCCCGAAATCCAGCCGCTGTGAATCCGTCCCACGGTTGCGCCAGGGGCGCACCACGCTGCGCCCCTGGAATCTGGTTGACAACGGTATTAGCTCATGATATAATTAGATTGAACATTCAATCTATATAACTTCCGGAGTGACAGCATGGGCAGGAAAAGCCTGGCAGGCGAGCGGCGAGCGCAGATATTGGATGCGCTGGCGCGGTGCATCTCAAGGCATGGCCTGCAAGGCAGTCCCATAAAGACGATAGCAAAGGAAGCCGGGGTTCAACCGAGCATCCTCTATCATTACTTTAAAGACCGAGACGAGATGATCGAGGAGTTGGTCGATAAACTCGTTGATAACCTCATGGACTCCTACTCGGCCCGGATACGCGGATATAAGGAGCCGGAAAAGCGCTTTGAAAAAGGTCTCGAATTCTTATTCAGCCCCGAAATGCAGAACACTGAACCTGGCGGCTTCTATTACAGTTGTATTGTCGAGGCCAAGCGCAATCCGAGGGTTCAAAGAAGCATGACCAAACTATTCCGTCGGTATCGGGCCGCAGTACTTCAATTGCTCATAGAAACCGGCAAGACGGCAGGATTGTCATCCAGGGAAGCAAAGGACCTCGCTAGCATGCTTGTGGCGATTCAGGACGGGGTAGCCTTGCAAAGGCACATGGATGGCACGAATATATCCATGGAACGGATGCATCACCTGACGAGAAGCTTCATCCGGCTGTATCTGGACGAGAAGACGAAGCGTCAAAGGAGGAAAACGCCATGATGAAAGAAGTATTGGAGCTTCCCATTATTCAGGAACTGATGGTCAAGCAGAAAAAATGCATGGAGGCCCACGAACAGCGGCAAAAGGACGGAACGATCTCATTCTTCACGGAGGGCCCGCGCAATTCTCCCTTCGTCCCTATGATTATCAAGCAGGCGAAGGGCTGTCGGTTCATCGACCTTGACGGAAACGAGTTCATCGATATCGCGATGAGCTACGGCCCGCATATCCTGGGCCATTCGCCCGACGTCGTCGTAAAAGCGGTGCAGGAAGCGGTTACGCGGGGCACGAGCGTGGTTGTTGGGCATGAGTTGGAGCACAGGCTCGGAAAGATGATAATCGATGCGGTCGCGTGCGCCGAGAGGAGCCTATTTACGAATTCCGGCACTGAGGCGACAATGCACGCCATCAAGATTGCGCGCGCGTTTTCGGGAAAAGAAAAAATCGCGAAGTTCGAGGCCGGATATCATGGCACGCACCCGGATGTAAGCGTAAGCTCCAACCTCGGTACCGAACGCCGCGGCCCGAGAGAGAGGCCGCAAGGGGTTCTCGATACACCGGGCATATGCCGTCATATCCTGGATACAACGATAGTGCTTCCGCGCGACCATGAGGCCGCCTTCGCTATCATACGCGAAAACGCGGAGGACCTTGCCTGCGTCATCACGGAGCCCATGGGACCCGGTTGGCCGAAACTGAACATTGATTTCCTGAAGAAACTGCGAGAAGTCACGAAGGAAGAGGGTGTGATTCTCATCTTTGACGAAGTTGTGACGGGATTCCGAGGTTGCTTCGGCGGCGCGCAGGACCGGTGGGACGTGGTGCCCGACATGGCGACATTCGGCAAAATCATCGGCGGAGGGCTGCCGCTCGGCGCTATCGTCGGCAGGCGCGACATCATGGAGGTGGCCGTTACAACCGGAAACCCGCTCGAGGACATCAAGACAAAGGTCCATATCGTCGGCACAAATTCCGGAAACATGGTCTCATGCGCGGCGGGCAGCGCGTTACTGGGCTACCTCAAAGAGAATCAGGACACCGTATATCCCTATTTGAGACAGCAAGGGGAACGGCTTGTGAAAGAAGTCAACGGATTCGCCCGCGAGAACACGATGCCGTTTCGCCTGATGGGCTTGGAAAGCGCGGTAATCGCAAGATTCCTCGAAGACGACCCGAAGGACTTGCGCCAGATGGAGCAAAACGCGAACGCGATAGCAGAGAAGCTGCTGCCCTATTACATGCGGCGGCATGGCGTCTTCATGCCGGACATGCATGTCGTCTTTCTCTCGACCGCCCACACGCCCGCTGACGTGGATACGATAATTGGCGCACTGAAGTCATCGTTGGTTGACATGAGAAAAGACGCGCTTTATTAATCCGATAGGGGAGGCTTAGTATCAGAGCTTGATGGGGCTTGTAATGTAGGCTCTCACGTGAGGAGATAGCCGACGTGGAAGAGGACGCTCTGAAGGAACTTGCCAGAGCGCTCGCAGACGGATTGCGAGCCGTCTCCGCTCACAGGCCGGAACTCGCCGGTCAACTTCTCTGGCTTTTGGCGGAGGGTCGGCCCGTATCGCCCGACCGAGTGGCCGAGGCGATTGGTGTTTCTCGCGAGGAAGCGATAGACATTCTTCGCGAGTCGCCGGGTGTCGAGCTTGACGACGAAAACAATGTCGCAGGTTGTTTTGGGCTTGCACTCACTCCAACACCCCATCATTTTCAGATGGGCGATCGCGAGTTGTTTACCTGGTGCGCATTGGACGCGTTGTTTCTCCCGATTGTCCTCAACCGACCGGCTCGCGTGGAGTCTTCATGCGCCGTTACCGGCAAGAAGGTTCTGATTGAAGTGAGTCCGGACGCCATCCAGGGGGTTGAGCCCGCCGGCGCCGTCATGGCAATAATAGTCCCGGAGGCTTCAGAGGTTTGCTGCGATCTTCGAGGAGCCTTCTGCGACAAGGTGCATTTCTTCAGTTCTTCAGGAGCGGCCAGGGAATGGGCGGCAAAACGCAAGGGAGTGACCATTCTTTCAGTGGATGACGCTTACAGGCTCGCGCGCTTGTTGTTGGAGAGTCTTTTTTGGCAAAGCACTTGATAATTGCTGTTGCACTGCATCCCCTTTGAAAAAGGGGGACGGAGGGGGATTTAGGAAGTTGCGGAAGTCCTTGGTACACAAGAAGTGCTCATATCCCCTCAGCCCCTTTTAGAAAAGGGGGGAAAGTTGCTGTCATCCTGTCTCTTGCCGTCATCCTGAACGAAGTGAAGGATCTCAATTCCGCTTAAGCCTTTGGGTTATCAGGGATTTGCTGGCTTTGGCAGGAGTGTAGACGCGAGCCATCTGTCTTCCCCATGCTCTCACCTTGACCTTTTAACGTTTTAACGCTATAATGTTATGGAGACAGTAGGAGGTGTCGCTATGACGACCGAAAGCAAACGTGTCACCATTTATTTTGAGCCTGACCTCCACAAGGCGCTGCGGCTCAAGTCAGTTGAGACCTCTCGTTCCGTATCCGACCTTGTGAATGAGGCGGTCCGAGAAACTCTCTTAGAGGATGCTGAAGACCTCGCGGCCTTTGAAGAGCGGGCCGATGAACCTCTGGTCAGCTACGAGGAAATGGTCAAGAGGCTGAAAAGAGATGGCCGCCTATAGGCTCTTTTTCAAAAAATCGGTGCACAAAGACCTCGCCGCAATCCCCAAGAAAGACCTGAGGAAAATCCTCAGCCGCATCAAGACCCTTACTGAAGACCCCCGTCCGACCGGATGCGAAAAACTGACAGGGCACGAGAGGTATCGACTGCGCCAGGGAAGATACCGCATTATATATTCGATTCAAGATGATAAATTGACGGTTTGGGTGGTGGCAGTGGGCCACCGGAAGGATATCTATCGCTGAGGTTGCATTCATCTCAGTTCCTCTGTGGTTCTGACTCTTTGGTCTCGGACAGCAATATTCGAACGACGCGAATTATTCTATTTGCCACGGAAGGGCACGAAAGTCACGAAAGCCAGGTGCACTGTTTAGAGGGGTCGTATGAAGAAGAAATGGGGCATGCCAACATGGGAGCAGTATGATAAAGCTTGTCGCGAATATATGGAGCGTTTTGAGTTAGCGGACCGGATGCTCCGTGGCATCTGCAAACAACATCCAGGCCATTCAAGGTACGACGAAATATATGCGAAAGTCTTCATCATAGGCCGTAGCTACGCGACGCAAATTGAACGACAGATACCAGCAAGCGGTCAGCAGGGTGAGGCAATACTGAAGCTTGCAGACCACTATTACAGGAACCGCGATGCGCTTGAAGAGATTTTTGACACGCTCGCTGAAATATCCGAGCCGCTCAATGAGGACAAGTTGGAGAGAATCGTCAGAGAGCACGCGAGACTTATAGAACTCACGAGAAGGCTTACAAGGTCAGGGAATTCGACGCGCTCCTTTGTCTCGAAATACATGCATTTTCATTGTCCCGCAGTACCAATTTTCGACGGCTGGGCTGACGAATGCTTGCGTTACCTGTATTCCCTGCGAGAAATCGCTCGGCCATTTGAGTTGCCTTCGGGAGCCGACGAGCCTTACTACCAATTTGCGGTACGCTTCTGGAATCTCTATGTGGATGCCAGAAAGAACCGAGACAATGTCACTGTGAAACTTTGCGATAACTTTCTACTGTGGTGGTGGAGCGATTGACAGTACAAGCTCACATTCCATTTTCGATCCTACAATGTTTGAGAGCCATCAATACTGACGCTTTACTTCTTGACATCGCCAGAACGCAGAGTATAATCTTTTGTGAGAGGCTACATGAGCAATGAGATGCCATATGTGCAGAGCAAACCTGAAAGCTATCCGCACCGACCTCCCTTTCAAGCAACCGAAACCGCCATCGTGATCCTGAAGAGCGTGGCCGTGCTGCAATGCGAGAACTATCGAGAGCATCTTATGAAGATGTGGTCATGGAGAACGTGGACCGGGTCCTCGACTGAGCGAGCACGAATGCCGAACTGGAAGTGGTTCCGTATGTGGCGTAAGCAAGAGTGTTACCGAAAAGTCAGGTTTATTTTTGCTGGGCCAGATAATCGTTAGGATCATGTGAGGGATAAAATGGTAGAGAAATTAGAGCAGGTTCCTGTTCGAGAAATCTGGAAACACGAAGCGTACGATTTTACAAGTTGGCTATTTGAGAACTGTGATTCCTTGAGTGAGCGGATTGGGCTTTCAATCAGTCCCGTTGAGAAGGAGAAGTCTGTCGGATCATTTAATGTTGATATTCTGGCCGAGGATGCCAGTGGAAGGGCGGTCATCATTGAGAATCAATTAGCTCCTACTGATCATGATCATCTCGGCAAATTACTTACATACCTGTCTAATCTTGATGCGAAAGTCGCGATTTGGATATCTACAGACCCTCGGCCGGAGCATGTAGTTGCCATCAATTATCTAAACGAAGTTGTGCCTCAAGACACGCATTTCTACCTTGTTAGACTTCAGGCATTTCGCATTGCTGGGTCGGGGCCAGCGCCATATTTCGAGGTGGAAGCTGGCCCGTCCGAGGAAAGAACCGCAGGAGGCAAGGTTAAGAAAGAATTCGCTGAACGAGACAAGATCAGGTATGAATTTTTTCAGCAACTCTTGGAGGCATCAAATAAGGCTACAAACCTCTTCAGTAGTGTGTCACCGCCCGCTTATCAGAATTGGGTTACCGCGGGTGCCGGAAAATCTGGCCTCGCCTGGGTATACGCTGCAATGAAAAAGATGGCAAAAGTCGAATTATTTCTTGGCCATTCAGATTTCACAGTCAATAAATCGAGATTTGAAAAATTACGGCGTCAGAAGGAAGACATAGAAGATAAATTTGGCGAGGCGCTGATCTGGGAATTCAGTGACTCTAGGAAACAGCAATACATAAGATCAATTTGCCCTTTTGGAACTTTGGACGACACGGAAAAGTGGCCTGATATCCAAAAAGACATGGTTGACCGGATGGTAAGGCTTGAGAAAGCAATAGGGCCACGTATAAAGTCCCTATAGTTGTACAGAGCCGCGCCTTGAAGGTACGATACCGGCCCGAGTATTTGACGCAGAAATTCAGCTCAGGGTGCCAATTCTGCTTTTCCAGAAATAGACCCCATCAGGTAGTTCACCTATATCTTCGGTTCGAGCGCGTGCGTGTAGGATATTGGTTTTCCGTCGGGAGTGTTCGTGTATGCGGCTTCTTTGTGTGAGAATTCGGAAATGTCGCAGGCGCGGAATGTGCGGGTCGTTCGCAAACAACCTCTACAATATGACACAGACTCGCTTCAAACCATGCGAATGAATTCGCACCTACAGACGCCGGCAATGAATCTGGCTGGCGATTGATGGCGCGGTGTACGCGCACGGCGCGCCGTGCCCCTACGGTCCTATAATCGACGTTTTGTGAGGGCGCACGGCCGTGCGCCCCTACAGCCGCGATTGCGGTACACTCTCCAATTGTGAATTGGCGACTCTTGCGAGCTATTTGATCCTGACGCCCTGTTTGGTGAGGGCGGATTGGAGTTGAGAGATGTTGACCTTTCGGCAGGGGGTGTTGTGTTTGAGGGAGACTGCGGCGGCGACGCCTGCGCCCTGCCCGGTGACGGCGCAACACATCATCTGGCGGGTGGCCGCGTGCGATACCTTGTCGCCGGCAACGCAGCGACCAGCGACGAGAAGATTCTCGACTTTCAGCGGAAGTATGATGCCGTACGGGACATGGAAATACCTACCCGTCGTCGGCAAAATCACCACGCCGTAGGCATCGAGAAATTCGGGGAAGATCCCGATGGAGTCGTCGAAGCGCGCCTCGTTCCTGACATCGTGTTCTGTGATATTGTATTCGCCGATGATCTTTCTGGTTTCTCTCACGCCGATGCATGAGCCGAATGTCCGGAGCCGCGCGTTTTCGAAGCCAGGCTGATATTTCTTGAGCGCATTCAATGCCCATATTACCCGCTGTCGGCCTTCCATCTCTGCTTTGGTGAGGTCCCATACATCGGTCGCATCTATTCCGGCGATATCAACCGTGTTGAGGTTCTTGATCTCTCCGAGCGGTGTGGCCGTAGTCCAGAAGCTTTCCAGTTTCACATGTGGCGGAATCTCGCCCGCTTCCTTTGCCTTGTTGAATGGTTCTACCATATGAGAGGTAAGCTCGCTGTCTTCCTTTCCTGCGGTCTCCTTTGCCCAATCTCGTATGTAGCGGAGATTGCGTGCGGTGTGGCGAATGAATCTGCTCACATCCACGCCGCTGCAGCCGAAGTTCATTGATATCTCCATCAGTTCATCTTTCGGAGATTTTCTATAAGGAGCGCCTGCGTGGTAAGCGATATCGGCGTCGCCGGTGGCATCGATGACCCTCTTGGCCAGTATGGCTTGCCTGCCGGATTTGCTCTCCGTGATGACTCCCTTGATGGTATTCCCGTCCATGATGGCGTCGACGGTGAGGCAGTGCAGGACAGGGGTGATGCCGGCCTCCTGCACCATTGTGTCGGCGACATACTTGAACATGTCCGTATCCAGCGGGGCCGACGCCGGCGGCGGATTCGGCGACTCCGCCAGTTTCGGGGCCACGTAGTTGAGGGTATCCTCGTCCAGATACTGGGCCAGGTTTGATTCATGGGTGGCGCCCATTTCGTCGGCACGTTTCTCGAACTCCATGCCGATTCCACCGGCCTCCACCGTCTTCTCGTAGCGGTACCATGCGAGGGAGCCCACGAGGCACTGGGTGATGTTTCCTCCGAAAGAGCCCCACCGCTCCACGAGCATGGTGTCCACGCCTTCTCGCGCAGCCGCTATCGCCGCAGAGAGACCGCTCGGTCCGCTTCCGACGACCAGGACGTCTGTTTCCGCCATGACCGGGACATTTTTCGCTGGTTCTTGAATCTGTTTCATGATTGAGTTCTCCCGTTGAGAGTTTTAAGGACTCGCTTTCATCAGTGCGGTGACGTATTCTCTCACCTCTTGTATAGGCGATCCGTCGGGCCGCTTATAGAAAGGGAATCGCAGCTATTGTACTGTAGGGGCCGTTCGCGAACGGCCCCCACAGATGCGCGGAGATACGTTACCGACATTTATGAAATTCACCACTCCAGACTGGAGCAGGGATAACGAAACCGTCTCGGAAATGCCAACTGGGTTTTTTACCTGTAGGTGCGAATTCATTCGCATAAGCATGCTGAGAATCCAGAAACCGATGCGAATGAATTCGCACCTACGGAATTAGGAACCAGTCGCTCATAGCCTTCATGTGATTTCCTGAAGTAAGCCACCGGTAGCTATGATACTGGAGAGTCGGTGGTGTTACAACTGTTTTTTCGAGTTCCGACTCCGGCATAGGGGGCAAACGCACACTGTCTGTTGCCGAAACGTGATGCTAGGGATTCCCCGGTCATGCCGGGGATGACGAGCGGGGTTTGATGACAAAAGTCATAGAGAGGCAGGGGTTCTCCGGGCATGATTGAGGGTGAAGGTGCGAGGGATTCAGAATCTCTTCATATAATAAGGAGGTCACTTATGGACAGATATGTGATTCTTTTCATCAAGACGAGTCTCATCAGTTTCGTCGTGGGTTCGGCGCTTGGGCTATGGATGGTTATCGAGCCTTCGGACATCTCATATTTCCGCAGCGCACATGTGCACGTGAACCTGCTCGGCTTTATGGCGATGATGATTTACGGTGTCGGCTACCATGTGCTCCCGCGATTCAGCGGGCTGACGCTTCACAGCAGGAAGCTGATGGTGGTTCATTACTATCTGGGGACCGCGACGCTGGCGGCGATGGCTCTGGCGTGGGTGGGAATGGAGATGACGCGGTTAGTGGATCCTCTGCGTTTCATGCTTGCTCTCGCGAGCGCCGGGCAGCTCTGCTCCATCTTCTTGTTCTTCTATAATATCTATTGTTCGATAAAGCCTGTTGCACCGCCGCAACCCTCTCAGCAGCGGGCATGAGAACCGCGAATGTAATCGGTTAGCAGGTTTCGTTAACGTCTTGGGCGAGGCATTCGATCACCCCCCTTTCGCGGGCGACCCGCCGGGTCGCCCCTACGAAATACGTCTCTTGCTCAGATTGTAGGGACGTGATACGCTGGGCCTGCGTTCCATACTGACCTGCGGGATAATTTCCCAAAACCCTTCCAGACTTCACTTCTTGCCCTTTGAACTTTTCGGTGGCAAAAGCTCTTGACATTGGCTTTGAAAAATGCTATAAGAATATGCTGTGACTCTTGGGGACTGCTGTTGCGTAGCCCGGATTCAACGCGTTGTGGGTCCCCGGAAGAGAACTCCCGCCTCCTCGTACACGCAGAGAGGCTGTGCAATCGCCCCATTCATGTTGC